>JAMONM010000001.1 GCA_027065825.1 Campylobacterales bacterium
CCGATGGTTATTCGATAGGCGCCGCTTTGAAGAACATATTCGACGAAGACGTTAGATATCCCTCGGAGCCTTATACATACGTTTCCGATTACAAACAGGAGGGGAGAAACTTTATGATTACTTTTAGGATGAGATTTTGATGCTCAGGCTTTTTCTTTTCGTTTTTATGTATATTTCGGGTCTTTGGGGCTACAGCTACAACGAGCTGTTGCTAAAAACCCAGGTGAAAATCTATCCTAAAATAATACTTTTGGATATGGAACTGGAAAATAAGATCTCCCAAGATAGAGGAATCAGATTGGGCATAGTGTACGACAAGGGAGATTTTATAACGGCGGAGTATCTCCGAACGCTGATAAAAAGCGTATACAAGGATAGATTGTCAAAATATCTCTTTTTTGCCGAGCCGGTCTCCATGGAGGATATTATCGACGGGAAAAGGAGATTTCACTACTTGTATATTTTAAAAGGTGCTCCGGATAGATTGAGGCAGTTGGCTCGAAAGAGCAAAATATTAAGAGCCATAACCTTTACGTACGACAAGGAGGATCTCAGATACGGATTTCTGTTTTCCATAGGCATAGAAAAGAGAACCGTAATATATCTAAATTCCGGGGCTCTGGACAATTTTAGATTTACAAAATACATATTTCAGCTCGCAAAGGTGATCGAAGGCGATGAGAGAAGATAAAAAGAGCAGGTTTCATCTGTCACTTTCGGCAAAGATTTTGATGTATGTGGCTTTGCTTACTTTTTTCATGGTGATATTTAGCTATATTATTATGGAGGATATTGCGAAAAAATCCTTTTACAACACAGAGGTGGAAAAGGCTAAAATAATCGCCAGAACCGTTAGTCCTTTAATATCTATGGCTATGTTTTTGGAGCTGGATTCCGATGTGGACAATATCCTCGAGGAGCTGAAGAAAGACTCGAATATTCTTTCTGTAAAGATTTTCAAAAAAGGCAAATACTACAAAGGATTCGAAAAGAGCGGCGACCAGGGACAGACCTTTTTCGTAACAGATACTTTAAAGGGAAAATATAGCGACGACATTTTGGGAACGATAGAACTTAAATACTCCAGCAAGCACTACAACAGAATGTTGAAACAGTTTAGGGAGTTGCTGATTTTCTTTTTGAGCGTGATACTGCTGGTGGTTTTTTTCTTCGCTCTATTTTTGAAAAAGCTGATTCTTCCGCTACGGGAGATTGCCCTCAAACTTGACGGATACTCTCCTAAAGAGGATCTTAAATTCGAATATGATTCCAGAAAGGATGAGGTGGGTTCCATTTCGAGAGCCCTAAACAATATGCAAGAGAGTATAAAAGAGTACTCCGCCCAGCTGGAAGAGCTAAACAGAAATCTGGAAAAAGAGGTAGAAGATAAGACCAAAGAGGTAAAAGAGCAGTACTATACCGATCCTTTGACCAAACTTCCAAACAGGAACAGATTGGTCAAGGATCTAAAAGAGCTTAAAAAAGGCGGACTGCTGATTATTAATATCGACGATTTCAAAGAGGTCAACGACTATTTCGGCCACGAAATAGGGGATATGATTTTAAAGGGATTCGCTAACAGACTGGTAAATCTTTTAAAAAACAGCAACGTTAAAATATACAGGCTCTCCGGGGACGAATTTGCCATCTTGTTTCAAAAGAGCATGACCAGAAGCGATCTTTCCTATTTTATAAACAGGCTGCTTGACAAAATAGACGATATGGTCTTTTTGCCAAAGGAGAACGAGCTGGGCATCAGAGTGACCATAGGTGCTACCGCCGAAATGGAGTCGCCTCTCGAAAAGGCCGATATCGCGCTAAAAAGAGCCAAAAAAGAGCGAATATCCTATATGATCTACGACCGTGATATGAAAGTCGAAAGCGAATATAAGCGAAATATCGAGCTGGTCAAAAAGATCAGACGAGCGATTCTTGACGATAGGGTTTTCCCGTTCTTTCAGCCCATATTCCACATTGAGAGCATGGAGCTCAAAAACTATGAAGCGCTAATGAGAATAAAGGATCAAAACGGACATCTGATTACCCCCAATCAGTTTTTGAAAGTCTCCAAAAAGAGTAAATTCTATCCGGATTTGACCAAAATAATGTTCGAGAAGTGTTGCCACAGATTTCAAAATCTTGACTGTAGATTCTCATTTAATCTCTCTTTGGAGGATATACTGAACAGGGATACGGTAGATTTTATAAAAGACTGTATGCAAAACTATTCTGTATATGAAAAGACCATCTTTGAGATAGTGGAGTCCGAAGGCATCGAAAACTACGCCGAAATAGCCAAGTTTATAAAGGAGATTAAAAATCTTGGCGCCCAGATAGCGATAGACGATTTCGGTTCAGGATATTCGAACTTCGAGCATCTGGCTAAACTGAGTATCGATTATATAAAGATCGACGGCACCCTTATTAAAAACCTGGACAGCGATCACAATTCGAAAATTCTGGTCGAAACCATCGTAGATTACGCGCAAAAGAGAAAAATAGAGACGGTAGCCGAATTTGTCAGCAGTAAAACTGTTTTCGACATAGTCAAAGGGATTGGGATAGATTACGCTCAGGGCTTTTTCCTGGCGAAGCCATCGCCCAAAGTGAACTGTCAGTAGATTATGCGATACTCTACGTAAATTCTAATTTTCGTGGTCTCAGTGGGTCTTGGATAGTCTTTGTAGGCGGTTTTGATGGTCTCTAAACTGTTTTCGTCCAGCAGAGTGTAGCCGGAGCCTTTTATTATTTTCAGGTCGCTGATATCACCGTTGGGATGTAAAAGAAACTCTACCACGTTTACCCCCTCCTGTTTAGTTTTGACGGCAAACTCCGGATATCCTCTGATATATAGATACTTTTGCGTGATCTTACCGATCGTTTGAAGATTGTCTTTGATAAACTCTTTTTGTCCTTTGGTAAAAGATTCGAACTCTTTTCCGTAGAGTTTGTCTATCTCTTTGTCTTTTTGGGTTTTTTGGGCCTGAGCAGGAGAGGATTTAAAAAAGCTCTCCAGAGCAGGAGCGCTCTTTTGTTTCGGAGCCAGCGAGGCGAGGGATGGAACCTGTTTTGCGGTTTGATTAGACTCTTTGGCAACGGCTTTTTTTACGGTTTTTTTCGGTGTCTTTTTTATTGGTTTTGGCTTTTTTGCGGTGTTGTCGGCGATCTTTTTAACGGTTTTTTCGGGCTTTTTTGCCACCTTTTTGGGTTTTTGGCTTTTTTGCTGCTGTTTGGGTTTCGGTTTTTGAGCGCGTTTTTTTACCGGTTTTGATATCTTTTTCGGAGGCTCTTTTTTTGAGGGGAGGGACTTTTTGCTCTGAGGAGCCGCGCGGGAAATCTCCAGATTTTTCAGGCTCAGGCTCACCCTCTCGCCTTTGTTGCTTCTTTTTGCGGATTCGAGCGGCTTTATCGCCTCCAAAAAGATAAAAAAAAGCAATAGATATATCGCTGATGTTAATAAAAAGGATACTTTATATCTGTGTCTGAAAACCATTTGAAGATTATAATCTTTTACTCATCATTAATCAATATTTTTGTAAAATAACCAAAAATTATTTTATAAGGACGTGCGATGTTAAATAGAAGTGTAGAAGCTTTCAAAGAGGCCCAAAAATATATTCCCGGCGGCGTTGATTCTCCGGTTAGAGCGTTTAAAAGCGTAGGAGGAGTTCCGCCGTTTATCGACAGGGGAGAAGGCGCCTTTTTGATAGATATCGACTCGAACAGATATCTCGATTTTGTTCAGAGCTGGGGACCGCTGATATTCGGTCACAGCGACGAGGAGATTTTGAACTCGGTTGTAGAAACGGCTAAAAAGGGCCTCAGTTTCGGGGCTCCAACCCTATTGGAGACCGAACTGGCCAAGGAGATTGTCGATCTGTTTGAGAGCATCGACAAAGTAAGATTCGTAAATAGCGGCACAGAAGCGGTCATGAGCGCCATTAGGCTCGCCAGAGGCTATACAGGTAGAGACGATATAGTTAAATTTGAAGGCTGCTATCACGGGCACAGCGATTCCTTGTTGGTTCAAGCCGGCAGCGGCGCGGCCACTTTTGGCAATCCCTCCAGTCCCGGAGTGCCGGCAGATCTAACCAGACATACGCTGCTGGCGAAATATAACGACATAGAGAGTGTGAGGAGATGTTTTGAGCAGAGCGAAGGGATAGCGTGCGTTATTTTGGAGCCGATTGCGGGTAATATGGGTCTGGTTCCGGCGAAAGAGGAATTTTTACAGGAACTAAGGAGACTTTGCGATCAATACGGGGCTCTTTTGATTTTTGACGAGGTAATGAGCGGTTTTAGGGCCGGTTTGAAAGGAGCGCAGGAGTATACAGCCGTAGTGCCCGATTTAGTGACGCTGGGCAAAGTGATCGGAGGAGGAATGCCTGTGGGCGCCTTTGGAGGTAGAGAGGAGATTATGAATATGCTCTCTCCCGAAGGTCCGGTTTACCAGGCCGGCACTCTTAGCGGTAACCCGGTAGCTATGGCCGCCGGACTGGCCGCGATAAGAAAGCTAAAAAGCGATCCAGGGATATTTGAGAGACTCGAAAAACTGGCCACGGCTTTGATAAAAGGTCTAAAAGAGGCTGCCGAAAGCGCCTCAGTTCCTCTTCAGGTAGAGGTTAGAGGGAGTATGTTCGGCTTTTTCTTCAACGAAAATAGCGTGGAGAATTTCGACGACGCGTTAAAATCGGATACCAAAAGGTTTGCCAGATTCCATTCGGAAATGCTGAAAAAAGGAGTATATTTCGCGTGTAGCCAGTTTGAAACCGGATTTGTCTGTACTCCTATGAGAGAGGAGGATATAGAGGATACGGTTGAGAAGGCCAATGAAGTTATGAAGAGTATCTGATGGAAAAAGAGCCTAAATTTAAAAAGGTGGTAGAGGGAGCCGATGCCCTCTCCCTTGGGATTTCGGTGGTTGTCGCCGTGTTGATGGGGGTGGGTATAGGCTATTGGATGAAGAAGGTCCTAGGGTATGAGTGGCTTTTGTGGTTGGGGATTTTTTGGGGCGTAGGAGGCGCGGCCCTGAATATATACAAAGCCTACAAAAGACAAAAAAGAGAGTTGGATGAATTGGCCAACGATCCCAAATATAAAGACTACTCTTCCAAAAAGGAGGAAGAGGATATTTTGGACGAGTTCGGCAAATGAGGCTCTTTTTCAGGGCTCTGTTGGGATTGGATCTGCTACTTCTTCTTTATCTGTCGGCGATGGGGGATTACATAGGTATTTTGAACACCCAGGTGGCTTTAATCTCCTCTTTGGCAGTGGTGGGAGGATCCTTTTACGGCTACGGAACTTTGGTCAAGAAAAAGAGTTCCGATTTCGTTTATGAGCGTGACGAGCTAGATAAAATAGAGGATCCTTACGATCTGTACGGGGACGAGGATACAAAAAAGGATGCGAAAGAGCTTTTTTTGGAAGAAAAAAGAAAAGTGAGCACCCTAAAAAACGCGGCCGGAAATTTCGCTGGAAGTATCGGCGGGTTTTTGTCCCCTTTTAGGCTGGCCGGATATGCGGTGTTGACGCTGTCGGTTTTATGGCTGATGAGTCGAGGAGATTTCGAGGCTGTAAAGTTTTTTATAGGACTTTCTCTGGTTCCGGCGGCTGCTTTGGTCTCTATGCTGTTTAGGAGGTGATCATCGGAATGTTTATGATCAGCCTGTCGCTGTCGATTTCGATATAGCTGTTTATAGATTTTGCCAGTTCCTTTATCTGTGTAAGATCGTATCTGTCGAAGCTGTCACCTATAATCTCGATGGCGAAAAGAGTAAATTTCCTATCGGCTATTTTTATATACTCTCCGATGTTTATGTGCAGCTTTATCGTTATCTCTTTGGAGCTTGAGAATCGTTCAAAAGCCTGTGTAAGCAGTTTGATGAACCGCTCGGCGTTTAGTTTAATTTCCGGCAAAGTGGGATCGATCTCTTTTTTAAAGCCGACTTTGCTTTTTGTGGCGTTTGCGCTGATGCAAAGATCTATCAGAGCGTAAATATTGACGAAATCGGCGTCGCACTCTTCGATAGATTCGAGTTTCAGCTCCGGATATCTGTAGAGCCTGATGCCTATCTCTTCGTCGTTTTCGTATCCCACGCAGACGGCAAAGAATTTGTATCTGCCGTATTCAAGATTTAAAAATGTGGTTTTAAAACCGTAGCTTCCGCTGGCGTAACTAAGAGCTAGATGATAGAGCTCCGTTGCGCTGACCGCGCCCAGGAGATACTGAGCCTCCTGATTGACGCTCTTTATTTTGCCGTTTTTGTTAAAAAGTACGAAAGGGTTGTAATCGTATTCGATGAATTTTTCATAAAAGTCCATTACCCTTTACTCTTCGATATAGTTTTTCAGTTTTTTGCCCACTTTGGGATGTTTTAACTTTTTGATGGCACTGGATTCTATCTGTCTGACCCTCTCTCTGGTGACGTTAAGCTCCTTGCCGATCTCTTCGAGAGTTCTATCGCTCTCATCCGGCATCAGACCGAATCTCATTCTGATTACCGCCTTTTCTCTTTCGTTGAGCTGATCCAGAACCTCTTCGATCTGATGTTTTAGGTCCTCTTTCAAAATCGCTTCGAGAGGGCTTACGGTATTTTTATCCTCTATAAAATCTCCAAACTTTCCGTCCTCGTCGCTGCCTATGGGGGCTTCCAGGCTTATAGGCTCTTTTGTTATTTTGATTACGTTTTTTACTTTGTCTACGCTCAGTCCAACCTCTTTGGCGATCGTTTCGACGTCCGGTTCCTTGCCGGTTTCCTGCAGATGTTTTCTGATAATTTTGTTTATTCTGTTTATGGTTTCTATCATATGTATAGGTATTCTGATTGTTCTGGCCTGATCTGCTATGGCTCTCGATATTGCCTGACGTATCCACCATGTGGCGTACGTGGAGAATTTATATCCTTTTTTGTATTCGAACTTGTCGACGGCCTTCATCAAACCTATGTTGCCCTCTTGGATCAGATCCAAAAAGGGGAGCCCTCTGTTTGTGTATCTTTTTGCGATGGAGACCACTAATCTCAGGTTGGATTTGGCCATCCTGGTTTTTGCCTCTTCGCTGATCTTTTTTCCTCTTTTGATCTGCTCTAGTATCTCCTGAAGCTTTTCCGGTTCTAAATTGAAACCTTTTTTACTAGCCTCTTTGGCTTTAAAGAGTTTTTTGATCTCCATATAAGTGCTCACCATCGTGGCTTCGGGCACGGCGGCGGCTATCTCCTCTTTGCTCATATTGGTTATGTTTTCCAGTATCCTTTTGTGATTCTCCCTGAGCTGTTCGTTGAATAGAGGCAGTTTGTATTCGAGCCTTTTTAGCTCTTTTTCGAACCCCTCGTCGCTTTTTAGAGCGGTTTCTATCGATTTGACCAGTTCGTTTATCAATTTACTGGTAGGACCCAGATCCATAAGTTTCTCTTTGAGAATCTTCTTTTTGAACGTTAAAACCAGTTGATGGTGCAGTTTCTCCTCTTCGCTTGCATTCGCCGAGGGTTCCTTGTCCCTGGCTTTCATCCAATCCTTTTTGGCCTTTTCGAGAGCTTTGAACGCTTCGATCACCTTCTTTTCTCTTTTGCTTCTTTTTGAGTTCAGCCGATCTTCGGCGCTCTCTTCGGCCTCTTCGGAGTCGTCGTCCTCTTCGAAACTCTTAAAGAGCTCCTTTACCCGTCGTTCTCTGTTAATTAGAGGTTCTTTGTAATCGAGGATGAAATCTATAAGATACGGAATGGAGCAGATAGCGTCCAAAATTATATCTTCGCCGATCTCGATCTTTTTGGAGAGCTCTATCTCCTCTTCTTTGGTCAATAGAGGAATCTGCCCCATTTCCCTCAGATACATTCTAACGGGGCTGTCGCTTCTGGACCATTCAAGAAGTTCTTTTTCCTTCATCAGATCGAACTCTTCTGCCAGCTCCTCTTCGGTGAGGCTCTTTTTCTCTTCCTCTTTTTTTTCCTTCTCTTCGAGATTAAGCAGTTTCGCGGCCTCTGCGGAAGTGATTAGATTGACGTTGTATTTTTGCGTCAGCGCCTTTACCTTTTTGGCCTGGGCCAAAGTGGGCTGTTTGTCGAAAACCTCTACGAGCTTTTCGTATGTCAGGTTGGAGTCTTTGTGCTCTTCGAACAGCTCTTCGAGTTTTTTGTTTAGCGTTTTTGTTTTTGAAGCGGAAGATTTTGTAGCAGCCATATAAGTTTGCTCCTTGTAGAGTGGGGTCTATTTTCCAAATCTTGCCCGATTATACATAAAAAATCTTAAAAACCGATTAAGATTTAGACTCAAGTTAAACGGCGCTTAAAGAAATGTTTTATTTTTACAATCTTTTTTGGTAAAATCACTAAAATTTTTTGGGTCAAGGATTTTCTATGAACGTAATTACAGGAAAGGTTTGGAAGTTCGGAGACAACATAGATACGGATCTAATTATTGCGGCTAGATATCTGACCACCTCCGATCCTCACGAACTTGCCAAACACGTTATGGAAGACGCCGATCCGGAATTTGTCAAAAAGATGAGTCCCGGCGATATTATCGTCGCAGGGGAAAATTTCGGATGCGGCAGCAGCAGGGAACACGCGCCGATAGCTCTGAAGGCGGCCGGGGTTGCGGCCGTAGTGGCGAAAAGCTTTGCGAGAATCTTTTACAGAAACGCCTTTAATATGGGATTGCCGATTTTTGAACTCAAAGAGGCGGATAAAATTAAAGAGGGTGATTTGATCTCTATCGATATGGATAGGGGACTTATTTCTGATATAAACAGTAAAGAGGAGTACCGATTTGAGCCGATTCCTCCTTTTATGCAGGAGCTGCTCTCTTGCGGCGGTCTGATGAACTACGCAAAAGCGGAACTTTTAAAAAACGGATAACGTACAAGGATTTGGAGGATTTATGAGAAAATATAGAATTGCCGTTATAAAAGGTGACGGTATCGGACCCGAGATCGTGGACGAGGCTATAAAGGTTCTGGATGCCGTCAGCGTCAAGGAGGGTTTTGAGCTCTCCTACAAAGAGTATCTTATGGGCGGAGCGGCCTACGACGTATTTGAGGATCCCTTGCCGGAGGAGACCGTTGAGGGCGCCAAAGAGGCCGACGCGGTACTATTCGGGGCGATCGGAGGAGAAAAGTGGGACTCTCTGCCTAGAGACAAAAGGCCGGAAACAGGACTGCTCAAACTCAGAAAAGCCCTGGGAGTTTACGCGAATCTAAGACCTGTGGTGGTTTACGATGAGCTGATCAACGCAAGTACTTTGAAACCCGAAGTGATAAAAGGCGTCGATCTGCTAGTGGTTAGGGAGCTGATCGGCGGAATCTATTTCGGTCAGCCAAGAGCCCTCGAAGAGGAGAGAGCCTACAATACCATGGTGTATACCAAAGAGGAGATAAAGAGAATCGCGAAAAAGGCCTTCGAAATAGCTTCCAAGCGTAGAGGGAAGGTCACTTCGGTGGATAAGGCCAACGTATTGGAGGTTAGTCAGCTCTGGAGAGAGACCGTAGAGGAGGTTTCGAAAGAGTATCCAGAAATAGCGCTGGAGCATATGTACGTGGACAATGCCGCGATGCAGCTGATCAGGGATCCTAGACAGTTTGACGTGATTTTAACGGGAAATATATTCGGAGACATTCTTAGCGACGAAGCCAGTATGCTCAGCGGTTCGATCGGATTGCTGCCTAGCGCTTCGGTTGGCGAAAAACACGGACTTTACGAACCAATACACGGTAGCGCTCCAGATATCGCAGGTCAGGGCATAGCCAACCCGGTAGCCACAATTTCAAGTGCGGCGATGATGCTTAGATTTCAGTTGGGAGAAGAGAGCGCGGCGGACAGAATAGAAAAAGCTATCAAAGAGGTACTGCACGAAGGGTATAGAACCAAGGATCTGGGCGATTTCGACGCCAAAGAGATAGTTACGACAAACGAGATGGGATCGTTGATAGCCCAATATGCCTCCAAAGATTAGCCACGGGGAGATCTTCCCCGATTTTTTACATCTTCTTCCCCCTCGGCTCAAAAAGGATTTTCTGTTTCTTAAAGAACTGTTCTTTGAAAACGGTCTTCGCGCTTATTTGGTAGGCGGCGCGGTAAGAGACATGGTAAGAGTTCTGTTTTTAAACGAGCGCGTCGATATAGTCGATCTGGATATCGAGGTTTACGATATTTCGGAAGATCGTTTTGCGAAATTGATGGAGTCGATAGGTGCCAAAGGCGTAGGTAGGAGCTTTTTCGTTTATAAATACAAAGAGCACATCGACATCTCCCTCCCGCGCAGAGAGAGCAAAATAGCTCCCGGACACAGGGGATTTAGAGTTGAATACGTAAAGAGCGAAAAAGAGGCTTCGCGTCGAAGAGATTTTAAAATGAACGCTTTGATGATAGAGGTTTTTACTCGCCGTTTTTTGGACTTTTGGGGCGGTGTGGAGGATATTTTTTCAAAAAGGATTTCGGTCGTCGATCCAAAAAGCTTCGTGGAGGACAGTCTGAGGGTGCTCAGGGGGATGCAGTTTGCGGCTAGACTGGGATACAAGATAGATAAAGCCTCCTGTGAAATCATGAAGAGTATGGAGCTTGAAGATCTAAGCTCCGAGAGAGTCTTTTGGGAGTTTGAAAAGATGTTCAAAGGGTCGTATCCTCATTACGGTCTGTATTATCTTTTGAGTCTGAAGATCTCCAAAAAGATATTCGACCTCGACCCGGGCGGAGCTTTTTTTTACGAATGCGCCCGGGAGATGGCGAAGTGCCGTAAAAATTTTGAGCCTCATCTTTACAAATTCTACTTTATTTATATTTTCGCCAAGGCTTTGCATATCGGTTATGGGCGATTGTTGACCCCTTTGGAAGCTCCGAACGAATATAAAAGGGTCTTTAAAAAGCAAAAATATGTTCCCAAAAACATAACCGACAGATTTCTGGCGGCTTTGGCTATGCTCTATCCTTTGAAAGAGTGGCTCGGCAACTATCGAGAAGATGTTAAAATACGATCAAAAGAGTTGGGGATTTGGGATAAGAAGTTTGACTGCGAAATCAAACCTTCCGATTTGATGAGAGAAGGCTTTTACGGTAAAGAGCTGGGTATAGAGTTAAAAAAGAGAGTGCTAAGATGCGTAAAATCCAGATTCAAGGGCGCTAAATGAAAAATTACAGAGTTTTGATCGATTGCAAAGACGAAAAGGGTCTTGTTTATAAGATTTCAAAAATATTTTTCGAAAAAGAGTTAAACATAGAAAAGAACGACGAATTCGTCGATCAGGAGAATTCGAAATTTTTCATGAGGAGCGAAGTCAGCGGCAAAGTGGACAAGGAGGAGCTCTACAAAGCGCTAAACGATATTTTACCGGAGGGCGCCAATATCAACGTGATCGAACCCAGACGCAAAAGAGTGGTATTGATGGCCACTAGAGAGTCACACGTTTTGGGGGATATACTTATTAGACACTACGATGGCGAACTCGAAGTGGAGATAGTGGCCGTTTTGTCAAATCACGATATATTGAGACCGCTGGTGGAGAAATTCGGTATAGACTATTTTCACGTGCCCGCTCGAGATCTAAAAAGAGTGGAACACGAGGAGAAGATTTTGCGTCTACTTGAGATGTTCGGTAAGATAGATTATATAGTCTTAGCCAAATATATGAGAATTTTGACTCCGGATTTCGTTAGTAAATATGAAAATAGAATAATAAATATACACCACTCCTTTTTACCGGCGTTCATAGGCGCAAATCCCTATCGGCAGGCTTATGAAAGGGGGGTGAAAATTATAGGAGCTACGGCCCATTTCGTAAACGATGATCTGGACGAAGGGCCCATAATAGCGCAGGACGTAATAGCCGTAGATCACACCTATTCGTGGCAGGATATGAGAAACGCCGGCAGGGACGTGGAAAAGGTCGTATTGGCCAAGGCGCTGAAACTGGCCATAGAGGACAGGATTTTTGTTTATTCGAATAAAACGGTGATCTTTTAGTTATGTTCAACGTGGTTTTGGTCAATCCCCAGATTCCTCCCAATACGGGAAACATAGGAAGGCTTTGCGTCAATACCGGATGCAGGCTGCATCTTGTAAAGCCTCTGGGATTCGATCTGGACGAAAAGAGTCTAAAAAGAGCCGGTCTTGATTACTGGGAGAGACTTGATCCGGTTATCTGGGAGAGTCTGGAGGATTTTAAACGGAGTTTGGATCCAAATAGGTCATATTTTGCCACCACAAAATCGAAAAAACCCTATTTCAAAGCCAGTTTCAAACCGGGAGACTATCTGATTTTCGGTAGTGAAACCGAAGGGCTTCCTATGGAGCTGATGAAGATGCGTTGGTCCAACGCCCTTAAAATCCCGATGTGCAAAGATGGCCGCAGCCTCAATTTGGCCGTGAGCGTATCGGTTTTGGTGTACGAGGCCATCAGGCAGAATTTCGACCGTTTCGGGGAGTGCATGGAGGAGATGGCGTGAAAGAGGTGATAGATACCTTGGTTTTGATAGCCTTTGTTCTGTTTATGATCTGGATTGTGGTGGGATACCATCACCAAAAAGGGCACCATAAGCGAGACGAAAAGTAGTTTTGGATAAAATCGAAATCCACTTTTTTCAAAAGGAAAGCGATGTCTGAGTCTCTTTTGATCGAGATAGGAACAGAGGAACTGCCCGCCGTTCCTTTTTTGAAAGAGCTGCCAAATATCGGTCCCAAATGGGAAAGAGTACTGAAAAAAAACGGTCTGAATTCGGAATATGAGCTCTACTTTACCCCCCGCAGAATAGTTTTGATACATCAAAAGTTTCCCTCAAAACAGCCGGATACCAAGGAGGAGTTTTTCGGAGCCCCTATAGAGATAGCCTACGACGATTCAGGACCTACGAAAGCCGCATTGGGTTTTGCCAGAAAATGCGGAGTAGATGTTGAGAAACTCTCAACGAGCTTTAAAAACGGAAAGGAGGTTCTTTACTACTCCAAAGTCGTAAAAGGCAGAGAGTCCAAAGAGATACTGGGAGATATGATAAACGAATGGTTAAGGTCTCTGGATTTTGGAAGATCGATGAGATGGGGCGATTCCAAAGAGGAGTTTATCAGACCGATAAGGTGGGCTTTGGTATTAATGAATGAGACCTTTTTGGAGTTTGAAATTTTTGGAGTAAAGTCTTCAAACTTTACCTATGTCCACAGGTCGGTAACAACTGATAAAGTGGAACTCAACGGTTGGGATGACTATTTTAAAAAGTTAGAATCGAAAAAAGTCATTCTGTCACAATACGACAGAGCCGCCAGAATTGAGCGGTTTTTCGAAAATATATGCGAAAGCCATAAAGTAACGATCGACAAAGATAAAGAGCTCTTTGAGGAGGTTGTAGCGATAACCGAATATCCTACGCCTCTATTGGGGACGTTTGATGAGAAGTTTTTGCAGTTGCCGCCCGAAGTTATCATAACCAGCATGAAAGAGCATCAAAGATATTTTCCGGTTTTCGAAAAAAGCGGGCTCAAGAACTCATTCGTAGTTGTCTCAAACGCGGTTTGCGAGGACTACACTCAGGTGATCAGGGGGAACGAAAGGGTTTTAAAAGCGAGACTTTCGGACGCACTTTTCTTTTGGGAGAACGATCTAAAGAGGGGTCTAGATCCAGAGGGATTGAAAAACCTGCTTTTTATGGATGAACTGGGTTCCATGTTCGATAAGGAGCTTAGAGAGCTAAAGATCGCCATGGAGCTGTTGAAAAGTTACGAGGAGAGACTGACAATAGAGACGGGTCTGGCAATAGGGGAGATTAGAGCTTTGATAGAGAGAGCCGTTATGCTCTCTAAAGCCGATCTGTTAACGGAGATGGTTTATGAATTTACGGAGCTTCAGGGAGTTATGGGGTACTACTACGCTCTAAAGCAAGGAGAGGATCCCCTGGTGGCCGAGGCAATAAAAGAGCAGTATCTGCCTTCTGGAGAGGATAGCCGGTTGCCCGGAAATCTTTTTAGCTCTATAGTCGCCCTATCTTATAGGCTCGATACTTTGATGGCGCTATTTTCCATAGGAAAGATTCCTACCGGTTCGAAAGATCCTTTTGCGCTCAGAAGAGCTGCGATCGGAGTTATCAAAATCGTATTGGAGTTTTCTTTGCCTTTTGATATAAAAAGGGATCTGGCCTCTTTGGCCAAAGAGTATGAAAAATTGGATCCGAAAAAACTCGAAGAGTTCTTTTTGGAGAGATTTTATCAGTTTTTCGATGCCAATCCCTCGCTCATAAGCGCTGTGATAAAAAGCGGCGAACGTGACATAGTCAAATTCGAACGGAAACTTAAAGCTCTAAAAGAGATCGTACAAACAAGCGGCTTTAAGGAGAATTTTACCACCTTTAAAAGGGTGGCCAATATAGTGAAAGATCACGATTTGAGCGATTTGAGAGTCGATGAGAGTCTGTTCGAGAGCGAATTTGAGACCGATCTATGGAAGGAGTTTAAACGTATCGATACCTCTAAAACGGAGAGCGTAAAAGAGAGGCTCGAAAATCTTTTTTCGCTCAAAGAGAGTATAGATAGATTTTTCGATAACGTTTTGGTAAACGCTCCCCAAGAGAACATAAGGCGTAACAGAAAAAATATGATCGCCTCGATCTATATGGCGTTTAAAGAGATAGCCGATATCAAAGAGATCTCCTTGTAGAGGCTGTTTTGGTTTACGACTATATCGTTATCGGAGCCGGTATAGCCGGAGCCTGTACGGCATTTTTTCTCGAGAAGGCGGGTTTTGATGTACTGGTGATTGAAAAGGGTGATATCGCCTCCGGCGGAAGCGGAGCCGCCGGAGCCTTTATTTCGCCCAGGTTGGGCAGGGGCGGCCCTTTGCAAAAAGTAACGAACGAGGCTTTTAGGTACTCTATCCGATTCTATCAAAAACATACTAAAGAGCACTTTTTCTCCACAGGTCTTTTGAGACTGCCTAAAGATGACAAAGATGCCGAAAAATTCAAAGAGTTCGAAAAATTTATCGATGTCGACTACAAAAGAGTATATTCGCTGGAATATCCGTTAAACTCCCTGTGTTCAGAGGGCTTTGGAGGATTTTTTTTCGAGGATGCGGCGATTGTTGAGGCCAAAAGAGTATGCGAGAGTCTGTTAAAGAGCGTAAAAACCGTTTGCGGTTACGAAGTTAAGGAGCTTAGAAAAGATGGTGATCTTTTTATAGTCGGCTCTTACAGATCAAAGGGCCTTATACTGGCGACGGGCGCCGAAAACCATCTGTTGCCGCCGTATATAAGGGTATCCCCTTTGGGAGGAGTAAGACTCGATATCTCTTTTAGGAACGATCTGCCTTTTACCGTTCACAAAAAGGTCTCCGTCTCCAAAGAGATAAACGGAAAAACGGTACTCGGCGCCACTCATACCAGATTTGTTGGGAATGGACCCGTTTTGGGCGGTACGGACGCTAGAAGTCTGATATCAAATGCCAAAGCGTGCCTGAATATGGAAAATATAGATATAAAGGGGCTCTTTTGCGGCGTTAGAAGTAGCGTCAACGACCATATGCCGATGGTGGGAGAGATCGTAGATCTAAACGGACTCAAAAAAGGATCTATAGAGTCTCCGCCAGAGGAACTTCCAAGAGTCGACAACCTATATTATATAGGCGCTTTCGGCGGCAGAGGGTTTGTTTTCGCTCCCTTCTTGGCTAAAATATTAACCGAATTTATTACGACCGATACCGCTATCGACAAGAGAGTCGTTGCGGATCGCTATCTATACCGATACCTAAAGAGGAAAAGATGAGATCTATAGTACTACTGAATATGGGAGGGCCTAACAATCTAGAGGAGGTGAGCCTCTTTTTAAAGAATATGTTCAACGACCCTAATATTTTGCCTATTAAAAACTCTCTGTTGAGAAAGTTCGTAGCATATTTGATCACTGTTTCCAGAACAAAGGAGGCGACCAGTAATTATCGTCAGTTGGGAGGATCGTCTCCTCTAAACGGTTTTACCCAAAAACTGATCGAGAAAGTTTCCAAAAAGGTTCCGGATACTTTTGTGGTACCAGTGATGCGATATACTCCTCCTTTCGCGGCCGAGGCCATTTCCAAAATGAGGGAAAAGGGGATAAAAGAGGTGTTTTTGATTCCCCTTTATCCCCACTATTCCACTACGACGGTCAAGTCTTCCTTGGAGGATTTTTATCAACAGGCCAAAAAGATGGGATTTGATGCGGATATTAAACATATAGAGAATTTTTACAGAAACTCTCTTTATAACGAAGCCGTAATAGAGAAGATAGCCGAGGCGTTAAAAGGAGAAGATCCGAAAGAGTTCGAGTTGATCTTTTCCGCGCATTCTCTGCCGCAAAGAATAGTTGAAGCGGGCGATCCCTATCGTGACCAGGTAGAGGATCATATAAAGATACTGACCGGCAAACTAAAAGAAAAAGGTATGGAGTTCTCTTCGGTGGATCTGGCGTATCAATCAAAGCTGGGACCGGTTAAATGGTTGGAACCCTCGCTGGAGGATCGATTGAAAAGCAGCGCCGGCAAAAAGGTGTTAATTTATCCTATCTCCTTTATTTTGGATAATAGCGAAACGCTTTTTGAACTGCATAAAGAGTATGCCCATATAGCTAAAGAGCTATCGATAGCCGATTACAGAGTGGGCGATTGCGTAAACGATTCTGACATATTTGTCGAGGCGTTGATAGATATATATCGGGGAATGCAATGATAAAAAAGAGAATATTTTTCGATCCCGAGATAAAAAAAGAGGGACTCTCAAAGATAAAAAAAGCTTTTGAGAGAATGCAGTACGAAAGGGAGTCCGGTTTGGCCGGTTATTACGATCTGCCGGTTAATCAGTCCGAGACAATCTCGGCGATAGAGGATTTTATCAGCACTAACGAATATCTATCACACAATCTCATAAAGGATCTTGTCGTAATCGGGATAGGAGGCTCTTCGTTGGGAACGAGGGCGATCGATACCTTGCTGATGTTTAGTCACAATAGAAATATCGTAAATATTCACTTTCTAGAAAATCTCGACCCTCTATATCTAATTAATTCGATAAAAAAGATAGACCTTAGCAAGGCTTTCATAGTGGTTATCTCCAAATCCGGAACCACTATAGAGACGATATCGATTACCAAATATATCTTTTCTTTGCTCCAAGATCCTATAAAAGGCCTGGATCTAAAAAACAAAATTGCGGTAATAACCGATAGAGATTCACCTCTTGATAGACTCTCTAAAGAGAGAGACTGGAAGGTGTTTTACATCCCTACGAACGTCGGAGGAAGGTTTTCGGTCCTCTCGCCCGTGGGTCTTTTGCCGCTGGCCATTTTGGGCTACGATATAAAGGCTCTGTTGAACGGTGCGGCGGCTATGAGAGAGGAGTTTATGCAAAACGGGGTCGAGCTGCTGCTTTTCAAGAAGGCCTACTATTACTACAAACATAGAAAAAAGATCAATATGAATATTCTTTTTTCCTACTCTTCCATGTTCGAGGCCTTTAATAAGTGGTATATACAACTGTGGGGGGAGAGCCTCGGTAAAAAACGAAAAGAGAACGAAAGGGTCGGCTTGACGCCAGTAGGACTTATAGGCTCTGTTGATCAGCACTCCTTTTTGCAGCTGATCGTAGAGGGTCCCAAGGATAAAAGCGTAACCTTTTTAAAGCTAAAAAATTTTGAACTGCCCATTACGGTTCCTCATCTCTCTTTGCCCTATCTGGAGACCACCGATTTCGTTAACGGCAGGAGATTTCAAACCATAATAAACTCTCAGTGCGATTCTACTATGGAAGCGGTTATCGAAGCGGGTGTTCCTGTGGATCTGATAGAGATAAACGAACTAAACGAGGAGAGCGCTGGATATTTGATATACTATTTCGAGCTGCTTACTTCGGCCGTAGGTGCTATGCTGCAGATCAATACCTACGATCAGCCGGGTGTGGAAAAAGGCAAAATCTTACTAAAAAACAGACTCTCAAAATGAGTCGGGAGTAGATTATGGTGGGATATCTGTACGATGAGCTGTTTACTAAACACGACACGGGAGCCCATATAGAGAACAAAGACCGGGTAATCTCCATTGACGAGTCTCTTAGAGGTATGGGGCTTTTTAAACTGCGACCCCAAAAAGCTACGATTGAGGAGCTCGAAGAGATTCACGATCCTCGGTATTTAGAATGGGTCAAGGATGCTTATTCCAAAGGGTATCGCCACATCTTAAATGAGGATACCGTATTGTCTCCCGATAGTTACGAGGTGGCTCTCTATGCGGCCGGTAGCGGTAAAAGCGCGATAGATGCGGTTAAAGCCGGTATGATCAAAAGGGCTTTTTTGAATATCAGACCGCCGGGTCACCATGCGGAACGAAACACCGGACAGGGTTTTTGTATATTTAACAATATCGCTCTTGCCGCCAGATACGCTCAAAAAAGCGGATTCGAGAAGGTTTTGATAATAGATTTTGACGTTCATCACGGTAACGGTACGCAGGATATATTTTACGACGACGACACCGTTTGCTTTTTCAGTACGCATGAAAAGGAGAACTATCCCTATTTTACTGGAGCACAGGAGGAGATCGGGGTAGGAAAAGGCAAAGGTTACAATATCAATCGTCCCTATGGAAATTATTGCGAAGACGAAGAGCTGCTAAATCTGTACGAGGATCTGCCGACTTGGTTCGATCCAGATATACTCCTAATTAGCGCCGGTTACGATCTGATGGCCGATGAGAGCATCTCTACCGCACGGATCAGTTTTGATGGGCTCAGATCTCTCGTTAGAAAAATTCTAGATTTTGCCTCCGATAGACCCGCGATATTTTTTCTGGAGGGCGGTTACAATATCGAATCTCTCTCAAAGAGCGTATATATAACTGTAGAGGAGATGCTGGAATATGGGTTATAGGTCCCTAAAAGAGATCGGACTTTGCCTATGAATAAACGTTACTCTCTAAAAAGGCTTCTTTATCATCTCAAAGAGGATAGAAAAAAGTTCTTTTTGGCCCAGTTTCTGGCTCTGCTGGCCACTTTGGCCAGCGTGCCGACTCCTTTGTTGATGCCTGTTTTGGTGGATGAGGTTTTATTGCACAAACCAGGGGTTGTTACGGAGACGATAAATAACCTTTTAGGTTCCGGATCGGCGCTATATTATACTTTGATAGTTTTGGGCGTAGTGATATTTTTGAGAATATCGTATGTGGTTTTAAATATTTTGCAAAACAGAATTTTCGAAACCCTATCCAAAAAGATCACTTATTCCATGAGAGAGGAGGTTTTGAGACATCTGCAGAGGGTTTCGATGGCCGAATATGAAACACTGGGTAGCGGTAACGTGGCTTCGAGACTGGTAACGGATATCGAAACGGTGGATAAATTTTTGAGCATAACCATCAGCAGATTTTTGATCTCCGTACTTTCGTTGGTCGGAATCAGCGTCGTTCTTTTGATGATTCATTGGCAACTGGCTCTGTTTATACTCTTTTTAAATCCGGCGGTTATCATGTTCGCGACGAAACTCTCCAGGAAAGTGGCCGCTCTTAAAAGGGATGAAAACAGAGCGATAGAGGCGTTCCAAAGTGCTCTAGTGGAGACTTTGGAGGTGTTTGAACAGATCAGAGCCGCCAATAAAGAGACCGATTTTTTCAAAAAGCTTCTGCGTTTGGCTGCGGAAGTTAGGGAACGTTCCGTCTCTTTTAGCTGGAAAAGCGACGCGGCCTCCAGACTCAGCTTTTTGGTATTTGTTGTGGGATTTGAGATTTTTAGGGCGGCAGGTATACTGGCCGTGGCCTATTCGAATCTTTCTATCGGTCTGATGTTGGCTATTTTCGGATATCTGTGGTTTATGATGACTCCTATTCAGGAGATTTTGGGAATACAGTACGCATATAAAAACGCCACTGTCGCCATTCAGAGGATAAACGAGCTGTTTGAGCTAAAGACCGAACCCGAATATCCCCATATAAAAAACCCTTTCGCCGAGAATAGAGCTGTTGAAATCGTGCTGGAAAACATTCATTTTTCATATGGCGAAAAGGAGGTCTTAAAAGGGGTCGATATGAAGTTTGCCGCCGGCAAAAAGAGCGCCGTTGTGGGAGCCAGCGGTAGCGGAAAAACAACTTTGGCCAGGATATTGGTAGGTTTTTATCCTATTCAAAAGGGGGATATTTTTTA
>JAMONM010000002.1 GCA_027065825.1 Campylobacterales bacterium
CAGAGCGTAAAAAGTCGGGTCTTTCTTCTCTTCGGAAACTTCGAAAAAGGAGGTTTCGCAAAGCTTTAAGGAAACGGAATTTAGGTGTAGATATACAAATTCGTAAAAGGTCTCAGGGCCCAGTTCTGGATCGAAGGGGCGCTTTAGCATCAGTTCTTTTTTTATTGCCGTACCCCATTTTGGAACATACATAGACAGATCAAGAGACTGGATCAGCTCCGCCTCCCTCGATTCCCAGTCCGTGAGATTCTCTATTTTGGAGGAGTCGCCGTTTTTGACGATCATGTTGGAGTATACGATATCGGGTTCGAACTCCAGGGCGCATTCTGCGATCTCCTCTATCGAATCGGTATCGATGTCTCCTCCGGCCTTTAAAAAGAGTATGTAGGGATTGTTCAACGCTTTTGCCGCTTCGTTTCTAAAATCGGCCTCGTTTTTTTGGTTACCTATGTAGCAGTCGAAATCCCCAGTGTCTACTTCGCCGTTATTTGGGTTGTATATAGCTAAGCCTATCGGTTTCATGACGCTCCAAAATATTTTTGTTATTATATTTTAGCCAAAATTTATAATAAAGGTTCTTTGATGAAAGCTGTTTATTTAAAAAGATTTAGAAACAATATGAGATTTTTCAAAAAAAATTTTCCGGCTATCTACGAGGCGATAAAAAGAGTTCCAAAGGATAGATACGAACTGATAGAGCAAAACGGAAAGCTCAATGTGAAGATAGACGGTAGGCTTTTGTATCCAGAAAACTACGAGGAGGAAGTAAAAAAAAGAGTCGGCGAGTTTTTAAAAAGCGAAGTGGAAAAGTTTAGTCTAACCTCTTCAAAGCCTCCGAAATATTACGACAAGCCTCTGCAGGAGATCTACCTAAACAGGGTGGTGGAGGAGTTCGATGGGTTAAACGGCGAAAATGTGGCTAAAATCGAGAATATGCCAATTTTGTATCATCTAATCATCTACGGATTGGGACTCGGTTTTCATATTAGAGAGCTTTTGGAGGGGGCCGAAAATATAGAAAACGTGGTGATAGTAGAGAGGGATCCGGCATTTTTGTCCGCATCATCCTATGCGGTGGATTGGGAAGAGATTTTTAAAAACAGGCGAGTCGATTTCGTGTTCGATTCCGATCCGAAAAGGGCCGCTCTCAAAACTATGGGTGCTCTACAGAGCGTCAACGAAACCTTTACCTATAGACTCTTTTTCTATATACACTACGATGCCGGAGATCTGTCCGATTACAAAGAGGAGCTGAAAAACATCATATACGAGGAAAATTTCAAATGGGGTTTTTTCGACGATGAGGTGGTCTCTTTGAAACAGACCCTAAAAAATATAAAAAAGAGAGTCCCCGTTTATATACCCACGCGAAAGATAGAGCACAAAGTTCCGCTTTTTGTAGTGGCTTCTGGGCCGTCTTTGGAAAGGGATGTAGAATTTATAAAGGAAAACAGAGATCGAGCCGTGATTTTTTCGTGCGGAACGGCTTTGAGACCTCTTTTGAAAAACGGTATCGTACCGGATTTCGAGATAGTAATAGAGAGAATGAGACACACCTATGAAGCTCTTCTTGACAACGCAACGCCGCAGGAACTCAAACAGATTAAAATCGTGGGTGTAAACCCCATGTATCCCGAGGTATACGATCTCGGACAAAAAAGCTTTATGATGGCCAGATATCCTGATAGCGCGGCCTCTTTGTTCTATGAATATCTAAATATCGAGAAAATTCCCTTTATGACTCCGACGGTAACGAATATGGCTCTCGCTTTGGGAATTTCGCTGGGGTTTGAGGAGATATATCTTTTCGGCACCGATATGGGATTCAAGGATTTAAAACGGCATCACACCCCAGACAGCGTCTACTATAAAAAAGATAGCCAGTTCAAAACCGATGCGATGGAGGTATACAAACAGGTAGAACCAAATTTCGGGGAAGAACCGGTTAACACCACAATGATTTTCGAAATGGCCAGAAAGAGTCTGGAGAGGCTGATTGCCATGCATGAGGCAACTATTTACAATACGGCCGACGGGGCCAAAATAGAAGGAGCTATTCCTAAAAGGACCCAGGAGATAGAACTCATAGGCGGAATCGATAGAGATTTGACGGTTCAAGAGATCGAAAACGCCTTTTTGGACGTTTACGATGAAAAATTTATAACGTTTACCCAAAAAAGAATAGATTTGCTGTTTGAGCGGCTTTTGGATTTGAGAGAGTATATAAAAGAGACTCTTTACGAATCTTTGGATGAGTTTGAGGCGAAGGAATATCTAAAGGGGTTGACCGCTCTTTATAGAAAATTCGAAGAGGAGATTTTTAGCTCCGACGAAATGTTCTATATTCTGTTTAGGGGAACCTTTTACCATCTAATATCCTTTCACTATCTCTATTTTACGGCGATTTCGCGGGAGAGTGATCGACGCGAATACGCAAAAAGATTTGTTGAGATTTTATTGGAGTTTACCCAAAAAGCCCATGAGAGATTAAAAAAAGAGTTAAAAGGCTAAAAAATTTTTCGGCGCCTCCGATAATGAGTGTGTAAAAAAAATCAGGAGGTCCAAAATGGCACTACGAATCAACTACAACTTCCAGTCCGACTTCACTCACGCCAACTTGCTCAAAACAGAGCAGGCTATGAACAAGAGTATGGAGAGACTGGCTACAGGTTACAGGATCAACAGAGCGGCCGACGATGCTGCCGGACTTTACATAGCCGATCAGCTCAAAACGTACGCCGTTTCGCTTGACCAAGGTACCAGAAACGCTCAGGACGGCGTCAGTATCGCCCAGATAGCTCAAGGTAGTTTGAGCGAGGTTTACAACATTCTCAACGACGTTAAAGCCAAAACCATCCAGGCTTCTAACACCTCAGATTCGGATAGTAGGGCTTCGCTCCAGCAAGATATCAACCATTTGGTTGACGTTATCGGAAAGATCTTTTCGGACACAGAGTTCAACGGTCTAAACGTTTTCGTAACAGCTGCCGCCACCACTGGTACCAGTGATTTCAAAATCCATTACGGCGGTAGAACGAATCAGGAGCTTACCATAAACGCAGCTGTAGCGTACGCTTCTGTCGCCACGTTGACCGGTACGGCGGCTTCAAAAGTTACTATAGGAGCCAATACCTATACTATAGACGTAACCTCTCAATCGGCTGCCAACGCCACTGTCGCTACAGTTGACGATCTGATCGCTGCCGTGGACAACATGGCTTCGCAGTTCGGTTCTAAACAGATAGAACTTGAAAAGATCATATCCAACAACGAGACTCAAAGAGTCAACACCAGCGACGCCGAGGGAAGGATCAGAAACGTGGATTTCGCCAAAGAGATGAGCGAATACACCAAAAACAACATCTTGATGCAGTCCGGTATGAGTATGCTGGCTCAGGCGAATCAGCAGTCTCAGCTGGTTCTGCAGCTGCTCAGATAAAAAAAGGGGGCTATCCCCCTTTTTTAGAATCTTTCGGACAGGGCTTTGGTAGTTTTGTCCAAAAGATTCAGAGGAGTTGAAAATGGATGTCAAAGCCTTAAACTCTACAAGTTCCGCCCTACAGATGCAATCCCAGAACGTATCGGCTCAAAATGACGCTCAAAACGCCAGACTACAACAAGAGCGATTGCCTGCCAACGAGGCGTTGGAGAAACTTGATCCTAAAGTACAAAACGATATAATTAGAAAATCTGTCGAAGAGCTGAACAAAAAGATGAGTATGTTAAACTCCCAGCTAAAGATCGAGACGGACGAGGATACCGGTATTCAGGTGGTAAAGATCGTCGATAGCGAAACAAAGGAGGTTATCAGACAGTTGCCGCCCGATGTGGTGCTAAAGATAGCCAAATACATAGACGAGGTTACGGGGTTGCTGTTTAACGAAAAAGCGTAAAAGGATTTAAAAATGGCCGGTGAAATATATCTGAGCAATCTCAGCAATCAGTTCGATTATCAGTCTATTTTGGACAAATACGAAGAGCTGAAAAACTATCAGGTGGCGCTTCTGCAGGAAAAAGAGTACAAAATTTACGATAAAAAGTACGCTTATCAGAGCTACTCCGATCTAATCAATACCTTCAACGGCTCTTTCGAGAAACTGACCGATACAGCGCTTTTGGACCAAAAGAGCGTGGCTGTTTCAAACGAAACGGTATTGAAAGCCACCGTTACCGATCCGGCCAAGGTTACTCAGACAAATATTTCGATAACATCAAACCAATTGGCTCAAAACGACGTGTGGCTATCGCAAAGCGGCGTGGCCGACAAAGACACCAGCGCAGTGGCCACGACCGCCGGAACGATAGAGATATCATACGCCGGAAACGTGGTTGCTTCGATCAATTACGACACGGATACGGCGGATACTACGCAGCCGTCTACTCTTCAGGAGATAGCCGACGCGATAAACGCGGCTCAAGACAGCGTAAACGCCTCTGTCTTTTTTGACGGGACCAATTATAGGCTGCTGCTTTCGGGCAAGGATACCGGTGCGGACAATACCGTCTCCATTACGGAAACGGGCGGCGGAGATCTGTTGGATCAGCTGCAGCTGGGATCGAATTACAGCGCCTCGAACGTCCAGGCAGCGCAAAACGCTCAGATCGATATATACGGCCAAACCGTGGAGAGTTCTACGAATAGGTTCGATAACGTAATAGACGGATTGAGCATCGAGCTTTTAAGTACTTC
>JAMONM010000003.1 GCA_027065825.1 Campylobacterales bacterium
TTATCCGTCAGCGTCAAAACGGCTCTTACTTTAGAAAAATCGATCTTTTTAAAAGCCTCCTTTTTTGTAGCGTCGGCCGTAATTGCCAAAAAACCCTTCAAAAGAGCTTTTTGAGTTTTTTCCTTGTCGTTGTCGATAATTACGAAACTCTTTTTCTCCCTGTGCAGTCTCAGAGTCAAAAGTTCGGCTATATGGGAATATCCGCATATTATATAGAAATCTTCGAGTCTATTTATATGGTGCAAAATTCTGTTCTCTTTGACTTCGTCCATCTTTTCGTTAAAGGCCGAAACGATTATCGAGGTGGCGAAGGATATCAACCCTATACCGGTTAGAATAATAATTAGGGTTATTGCCCTTCCTTCGGTCGAAATAGGCGTAATATCCCCGTAACCGACTGTGGAGATAGTAACCAAGGACCAGTAAAAGGCGTCAAAAAGCGTCGTTATACTGGGATTTTGCTGCTCTTCGAAAACGTATATGCTTATACCGGAAATCAAAACGACGAAAGTAACCAGTAACAAAAGGGTAAAAAGCTCGAGCTTTTTATAGGCCAGAACCTGCAAAAAATGCGTAATGTTTTGAGAATATCTAAGCAGCTTAAACACTCTAAAAAGCACAAAGACTCTAAGAATCCTCAACTCTCTGTAACTGGGCAGAATAGCCAAAAGATCTATTATCGCCAAAGGGGATGTTATATATTCGATCTTCTTTTTGAGAATCTCCTTTAATACCTTTTTCGTATCGAACTCCCGTTCCAAAAAAACCGAGTTTTCGAACTCTTCGATAATAATTTTCCTGCTATCGTTATAGACCCACATCCGAATCAGATATTCGGCCAGAAAAACGCCCGTAACGAAATAGATGTCGTAATAATAGAGCCATTTACTGATAGGGGTTTTGACCTCTTCTATAATGATTACCACGCTACTGAGAATCAGAAAAATCATAAAATAGTCGAAATATCTTTTGTATCTGTAATCTTCGTTTTCAAGGAGATTTTTAAAAAAGCGCTTTATTCTCTTGTAGCGTTCCGAGCCTTCGAGAGTAAAGGCCAGGTTGACGAGGAGACGGGAGATTTTCACCCCAATCTCTCTTTCAAAAGCCTATTTACCAGCTGAGGATCGGCCTTGCCTTTGCTGGCTTTCATAACCTGCCCCACGAAAAATCCGAACAGCTTCTCTTTTCCGTTTTTGTACTCTGCCACCTTATCCTCGTTGGCTGAGAGAATCTCGTCAATTATGGCGGCGATAGCGCCAGCGTCGCTAATCTGTTTCAGTCCCAGTTTCTCTATGGCTTCGTCAACTTCCGCCTCATGTTCGAACAGATAGTCCAGAACATCTTTGGCCGCTTTGTTGCTTATCGTTTTATCCTCGATTCTTTGTACTAGTTTCGCTAACCTTTCCGCACATACGGGCGAGTCTACAATATCCTTTCCGCTTTTGTTCAGTCTGGCCGCCAATTCGACGGTTAACCAGCTGACGGCGTTTTTCGCGTCAATTCCGTAACTTAGCATCTTTTCGAAAAAGTCCGCCATCTCTTTGGAACCAGCGATTAAAGCCGCGTTATATCTGCCGATCCCGTACTCTTTGATAAATCTCTCCTCTTTTTCGTCGGGAAGTTCGGGAATTTTCGAGGCTTCTTCGAAAAACTCCTGTGGAATCACTACCGGCAGCAGATCGGGATCGGGAAAGTATCTGTAATCGGCGCTCTCCTCTTTTCCCCTCATACTTTTCGTAACGCCTCTGTCCGCGTCGAAAAGTCTGGTCTCTTGGACAACCTCGCTCTCGTAAACTCCCTCTTCCCAAGCCTCTATATGCCTTTGAACTTCGTAATCTATCGCTTTTTGTATAAATCTAAAGGAGTTGAGATTTTTTATCTCGACTCTCGTATATAGCCGATCGTCCCCCTTGGGCCTGATAGATACGTTGGCGTCGCATCTAAAAGAGCCCTCTTGCATATTTGCGTCGCTTATATCCAGATATCTGACTATCGCGTGCAGTTTTTTCAAATAGGCGACAGCCTCATCGCTACTGCGGATGTCTGGCTCGCTCACTATCTCCAGTAGCGGCGTTCCGGCTCTGTTTAGATCAACTTTACTGACAGCCCCCTCGTGAATGTTTTTTCCTGCGTCCTCTTCGAGGTGGGCTCTGGTTATTCCTATCTTTCTCTTTTCTTCTTGCGTATCAATAAAAAGATAGCCGTTTTCGACTATCGGTATCTCAAACTGACTGATCTGATACCCTTTGGGAAGATCCGGATAAAAATAGTTTTTCCTGTTGAAAACCGATCTTTCGTTTATTTTGGCATTAATGGCATATCCGAACATCATAGCTTTTTTTACTGCCTCGGAGTTGACTACGGGCAACGCTCCCGGCAGAGCCAAACAGGTTGGACAGGTATTTATATTCTGCCTCTGGGCGAAGCTGGTAGGACATGAACAGAACATTTTCGTTTTGGTGTTTAACTGTACGTGAACCTCCAGACCGATAACTACTTCAAACTCCATACGGGTTCCTTGTTTTTTCTTATGATTTTACAAAATTGTTGATAAAAGAAGAGTTAATCTTTTCGGAATCGGCGCTTTGTAGAGACAAAATACCTTATCGAGGCAAAGCCGATGGCACGGGTTTTAAATATCTGCTCTATATGGGAGCGAGAAACGATGCCCCCAAGAGCTATCACCCCTTTTGAACTACCCAGAACCACGCGTCTGAGACTCTTTATTCCTTTTGGTGCTCCTTTGCCCGGAGTTTCGAATATGGGACTAAAGGTAACCATATCCGCCCCCAGACGGAAAGCCCTCTTGACCTCTTTGGGAGTATGGCAGCTAACTATACATCCTAAAGATCCGTTTTTTACGCTCTTTATCAACCCGAACTGTCTCGAAGTGAGATGAACGGCGTCAAATCCGAATCTTTTCGCTCTTTTAGGATCGGCGCTCAAAACCGAAACCGCTCCTATATTCTCGGCCACCCTTTTTAACGCAAGAGCTTTTCTCAAGGAGAATGAACCGGTTTTGTCCCTATAAAGCAGATGGGTAGCCCCTCCCCTCAGAGCGTTTCTTTTTAGGTGTACGGCAAACCTTGATACTGAATCCGGATAGTGTTTAGGATCCGTTATCAGATATCTTATTCTCATCCAACGCCTTTTTTATGCTGTTTAAGATTTCGCTTTGGCGTCGAATCTCCTTTAGTTTCTCGATCTGTATATTGACAAGTTCCAAAAAAACTATAAAAAGCAGCCAAAAAACGGTAGATAAAGTAGCCGCCACTATAGCCGGCAGCAGCCCGACCGGATAGAATATCTCAAAAAGCAAAACGGCGCTGCTTATTAGCAGCGCCCAGAAGATTCCCAGCAGAAAACTGACGACGTTTTCTAAAAGAGTACGCTTCAATCAGACCTCTTGCTAGAGACTCTCTTCGTGAAGCAGTACCGCACCCGCAAGATATACGTAGGTCAAAATCATAAATATAAACGTCTGCAAAAAAGCCATAAAGAGCAGTATCGCAAAAGCTGGCAGCGGAACGATCCACGGCGCGAGCATCAACAAAACCCACAAAAAGAGATCGTCGCCTTTGATATTACCGAAAAGTCGGAAGGACAAAGAGACGATTCTCGATAGATGCGAAATTATCTCTATAGGAAACATCAAAGGAGCCAACCACTTCACCGGACCGGCGAAATGGGCAAAATAGTCCACAACCCCGTTTTTCTTGATACCTTCGAAGTTATAATAAATAAACACGATCAGAGCCAGAGTCAGGGTAAAATTGATATTTCCCGTTGGAGACTCGAAACCAGGAATAATTCCCAAAATATTGGAAACAAATATAAACAGCCCCAAAGTAGCTATCAGAGGCAGATACTTTTTGGCGTAACTCTCTCCAACCACATCCCTGCCCATAGCTATAACGCCCTCGAGATACGTTTCCATAACGTTTTGCATACCCTGGGGAACCACTCTGAGCCTTTTGGTAGCGGCCTTGGCCAACAACAGCACTATAACGGCTGCGAGTATGGCGTGAGTGGCGAATATAAAGCCGTGTTCATGGGAAATCAGACCGAAAAAGGTAAAGATTCCTTCCATCGTTTCTCCTAAGTTCAGATATTTTGCAAAATGTTATCGATTTTTTGATTAATAATGTATTAATTTTTTCAAATTTAAACATAAGAGATACAGATTTTTCGATTCTAAACAATTCCGCTCTGTCCCAATCTATACAAAGCGAAATCGTACTTTACAGGATCGCTCGGATCGAACTTTTTAAGATTCGCCGTAAGCTCCAGGGCCGCTTTGAGATCGTAGCTTTTTCTTTGTAAAAGCCCTAGTTTTCTCGAGACGTTGAAAGTATGGGTATCCAGAGGTATGATCAGATCCGCCCTGTCTACGCCCTTCCACAGTCCCATATCGAGATTATCCTTTCTGACCATCCATCTTAAAAACATATTCCACCGTTTATAGGGAGACCCGTTTTTTCCCGAGGGAACTCTTCCGATCAAAAAATCGTATCCGTGGCTATCGTGTGGATATCTCCTTTTTATCTCTTTAATCAGGGCCCCTATTCCATCTAAAACATCTTTTCTCTTTTTGTAGCCTTCTAAAAAGATCTCTTCCAAAGAATCGATTCGCGAAAGGGCAAAAAAGATAGCCCTAACGTCCGATTCGTTCTGAAACCTG
>JAMONM010000004.1 GCA_027065825.1 Campylobacterales bacterium
GGACGTATAGGTATAGTCCGTAGGACCGAAAACAGCTACTGTCGGAACTTTGTAAGCCGCCGCTACGTGCATCGGACCGCTGTCGTTGGTTATGAATAGATCCAGGGAAGCTATAGATGAAATCAGTTCTGCGATATCTGTTTTGCCTGCAAGGTTCAGGTAGTTTTGTACTCCCATCTGTATAATGTTTTTCTCTATCTCGTTGGCTATTTCCACTTCCGTGGGCGAACCGAAAATTACTATATCGAATCTATCGGAAAATTCCGCGGCTACTTGCGCAAATTTTCGAGGGTACCATCTTTTTGCGCTGCCGTATGTGGCTCCCGGATTTATTCCCAAAATCTTTTTTTTCGATAACTTGCGGCTATTTGGAGATTTTGGAACGTGGTAGAGCACCAGGTCGCCGGTTTTGGCTTTTATATTTAAAACTTCGTTTATGAATTCAGAGTATCTTTTGACTTGATGTCCGGCGTATCGGTATCTTTTCGAATCAAAAACGGCTATTTTTTTTGAGCCCGTTGCAAATAGCAAAAATTTGGAAAAAAGATGGCTTCTAAAGGATATGGCCACGTCGTGGGCTCCGATTTCTTTTGCGGTTATGTAGGTGTTCCAAACTCTGTTAAAACCCTTTTTCGTTTCGTCCGTTACAGTTTTGGTTATTTTAGGATGCGCTTTTAGCGCCTCCGTGGATACTTTACTGCCAAAAAGCGTGATTCGTTTCGGAGAGAGGGCCTCTATTAGATTCTCTATGGCCGCTGTAGCCATGACTGCGTCTCCCAGCCATGTGGGCAGCTCTATCAAAAGGGAGGGATTAGATGGATTTTTGTTTGAGAACTTCATCTATTACCTCTATACTTTCTAGTGCGTTTTTTTCTATCGTAAACTTTTTGGCTATCTCTCTCATTCGTTTTTGTATATCTCTTAGACGATCTTCGTTTTGCAACAGTTCGTCTATTCTCTCTGAGACGAAATCACTGGGCGAATCCATGAGATACTTTTTTGGAAGAATTTCCGAAGCCCCGTTTTGCAAAGTGGTAAAAACAACGTTTTCGAAACTCATGGCTTCCAAAACGGCGTTTGAAAAGGGTTCGTATCTTGTGGGAAACAAAAAAATATCGGCAGCCGCATAGAATGTATCCGCGTCTTTTCTGGGACCTGTAAAGGTGATTTTGTCTGAAATTCGTAACCTTTCGGCCAGCGTCTCGTATTCGGATATTTTTTTCTCTTTGCCCACAACAAAGGCGTGAAAATCGCTTTTTAAAAAAGAGAGAATCTCTAAAAACTCTTTTACGCCTTTTCTGGCGAAACCGCTCCCAACGAAAAGAATGATTTTTTTGTTTTCGGATACCTTGAATTCTTTTGAGATTTTCTCTTTGGCCAGGTTTTTGTCGAAATCCTTTATCTCTATTCCGTTGTAAATAACGACTATTTTCTCAGGCGGTATATCGTAGTTTTTAACGATTTGACGTTTCACCATTTTAGAGTTGGCGATAATCTTTTTTGCGTTTTTAAACGCTTTTCTTTCGAGATATAGATATGCTAGATGCAATGGATTTAGCGAAAGGCCTTTGGTTTTTAGAAACTCTTTGTGAACGCCGTCTCCGGCTCTGTATATATCGCAGCAGCCGATTCTGTCTAAAGAGAAATAGAACTTCTCTTTTTTTGAAAAACATAGTTGTAAATCGAATAAAAGGGCTCTTATCCAAGAAGGCAGCCAGCCGGGCAGGGAACTGTTGAGTATTTCATATTCGATATCTTTTTCTTTTATAACTTTAGCAAGTCTGCTTAGATACTTTTCCGCTCCGCCGTAGGGGCCGGAGGATGCCCTAACGAAAAATATTTTTCGCATATTTTATACTTCCGATCGACAAAATTCCTATCAGCAGTAAAAACATAACCAAATTATGGTTTTGAAACGACATGTCCACAAGGGATCTCGAATTGAAACCGATAGAGACCAAAAATAGAGCCAAAGCGAAAAAGTTTGGATTTTTATTATATGTTTTCCATGAAAAAATTACCAGTGTCAAAACAAAGGCCACCCATAGGATAATACCCGGTATTCCTACACCGTCGGCCAGGTTTAAAAGTCCGCTGTGAGGGTGTCCGTGCCCCTCGTTATATTTTTTAACCAGAGCGTGTTTATAAGCTCTGCGACCGAAACCGACTCCCAACGGATATTCCATCAGCAGTTCAGCGGCGACTTTCATCTGAGCAGGCCTTAGATAGTTGGAGTCGTTAATCGGTGTACCGTTAGGTAGAATAGGTCGGGGATACTTTTTCCTATCTAGCCAGTATTTATGATTTTTTGTATCGAAAGCTATCGGTAGAGTTTCTATCAAAGTTTGCCAGCGGCTATCTTTTTGTATATTCAGATAGCCTAAAAACATAGAGATTGAGACAATTAGCAGCGATATTGACAGAGCCAGTTTTTTGTTTTTTAAATGCTTTATGAATAAAACTGCGAAAGTGACTCCCACAAATATGAATGTTATAACTCCCAGCCTCGTACCTGTAAGGTATATTGCCGAGAGAGTTGAAACAAAGATCAAAGCGAGTCCTCCGTCGCCTATTTTGACGAGCCGACGCTTGTGTACCGCTCTTTGAAACATTTCCGCAAAGAGCAGCAGAGCGAATGTGTTTATCATGAAACTGTTTTCGTCTCTGGCTCTGGTTAAGCCTCCTATGCCCAGCGGCAGTTCTTTGCCTTGCAATTTTAGATATAAAGCGTATAGATCCGTATATAATACGTGCAAAAACATTGCCATAAATACCGCAGTTATAATATTTTCCGGTTTTAGTACTGAATTTTTCTCTTTTAAATCGATTGAACAGATACCGATTATGAATCCCGCTACGGCCAGTAGCCATTGATCTCTGAATTCGTTTAAAGAATATAGCGTATATTCGCTGAAAAAAATAGCCTGTAGAGGAATCCATAACGTAAAAGCACCCAGTAGCAAGAGCGCCATTTTGAAAATTTTATGTTCGAAAACGGACTTGAGGTTGTTTTTGAACAGATATAGGGCTAAAATCAGAGATAAAATCAGCAAAACATTTCTGATGCCGGTGGTTCCCTCTATAGGAAAAATAAAAAAGAGGAGCGATACACAAACTAAAATAATCGTTTCTAAAACTTTTCTATTTTTCATGCATCAGCTCTTTTATTCTGTTTTTCCAAAATTTAACGTCCGAAGGTTTCGGAGTCTTTTCGTATATTCTGATTTTTTCACCATATTTTTTAGGCAGCAGTCTGCCTTTTAGCAAAGTTAACGGATTGTAATTGTAAGGCTTGTTTAGCTTTTCAAGAAGCAAAAGTTTTATACCTTTTCTTTTATGAAGAGAGTCTATTTTTGAAAAGTCAGGTTTTGATTTTTCTACCGCATTTTTAATGATTAGAGCAAGTTTTCGTGAAGATTTGCCCTCGGGCGAGTCGCACCAGATGGATAGATGCCTCTTTCTCTCGTTTTCAAAACTTTCTTCTTTTTCTTTATTTATGGCCTTATAGACTGTTGATACAATTTCGTCGGGTTTTTCGCATGTTAGAGTCATTTTGCTAAAGAACTCGTGATAAAACAGGGGATGCCTGTTTAAAACAAGTTCTATCGTCGGTTTTTGGGCTATCCAACTTTCAAGGGTCGTCGTACACGTTTCACATGCTATTTCCACGTCGCATTGGGGGATCAATTCCCATATAAAGCTCTCCGTGTCCAGTTTGATCCTGTTTTTTTCTTGAAGAGGTATCTTTTCATACCATTTTTCGTATACGGTTTTGTCTTCGGAGGGATGAGGTTTTAGTATAATGTTTAGATTCTCATCCTGTATCAAAGCGTCAAGAAATTGAAAAAACTTTTCTCTTGAGTCGTGATTGGTTTTTATAATCTCCCAGTAATCCTTATAGGAGGGGATTCTCTCTTTCCATGGAGCGAATAGTTTATCCGCGTATATAGGGTCTTTATCCAGAAATTGGGCAAAAACGAAATTGGTGCATACAAGAACCGTAGGCGAAGGAGAGCTTTTTTTTATTTTTAAAGGTTCGAAATAGAAATCGAATCTGGGAACGCCTACCGTTTCGATATGCTTGATGTGGCCCTCGTTTCCTCGTTGTAGAGCCTCTTTGTGGGCTTCGTTCCAGACAAAGAAATAATCTATGTGCGCGTCGTTGTGAAATTTCGATGCGTTAAATTCCAACACCTCTTTGTTATATAAAATTCCCTCATTAGGTAAAACCGCTGTCAAAACTCCCATTTCGTGCAGCTCTTGGGAATATTTTACCAGATGGGACCCAAGTAGATGATTGAATACAATCATATGGGGTTTTCTGGCATAAAGTACCGCTCGCCACGCTTCGAGAGGTTCCAAAAAGGTTTCTATGCCCATTTGCTCCAAGTGGTAGGAAATTAGCGCAATGCCTGGAAGATCTCTTTTTTTATTGTCGATCAGAAAGACCACTCTTTTTTTCAATTACGCTCCTTCGATAAATATCCAAAAGTTTCTCCATCGATCTTTTTTCCGAGAATCTTGTTCGAATAACCTCTTTTAATTTTTCATGAGGAAACTTTAGCTTTTTT
>JAMONM010000005.1 GCA_027065825.1 Campylobacterales bacterium
AAAAACCCTGCCATAACGGTCAAAAGCGTCAAAATAGCCGACAGGGTTCTTCTGGATAATCCGAAAGGGTGGAGCGCGTATTTTATAACTTTCGATCTGGAGTTAAAAAGAGGCAAAGAGAGTATAGATATTTCCGACAACGATATAATTTTTGCCAAAGACAATTTGATTAGTCCGGATTTTATAGATGTTAGGAGCAACAGAAGCATAAAGCATCGCCTCTCTCCTGCCGTAAAGGAGAGCTTTTACGACAAAGAGCATCTATTGTACGGTAGCGAAAAGGCAAAGCACAAGATCTTGGTGTTTAGCGATCCGAACTGTCCATTCTGCAAGGATTTGGTTCCGCCCATTATGGAGGCCGCTCTAAAATATCCCGACACTTTCGCTCTTTATTACTATCATCTGCCCCTTTTAAAACTTCATCCTGGCTCTTTGGCTCTTTGCAAGGCTATGATAGTTTTGCAAAAAAGGGGTCAAAAGGATCTATTTTTGAAAATATACGAGACAGATTTTGATTACTCCCTCGAGGAGGAGGAGAAGGTTTTAAAAGAGCTAAACGAAAAACTGGGTACCGATCTGACTAAAAGCGATATTGATCAGCCCTGGGTGACGGAGGCGCTAAAACGGGATATGGATAGAGCAAAGGAGCTGTTCGTAAAAGGGACTCCTACCGTGTTTATCGACGGTAAAAAGGATCCTAGCAAAGAGGAGTATAGAAAATTCATTCCAAAAGGCGGTAAATGAGAGAGATAGTAATTGCTACCAGAGGGAGCAAGTTGGCCCTATGGCAATCTGAACATATAAAATCGCAAATTGAGAATAGGTTCGATGATGTCAAGGTAAAGCTGGAGATCTTTAAAACGAAAGGGGACAAGATTTTGGATACCCCTTTGGCTTTAATAGGAGGCAAGGGACTTTTTACGAAAGAGCTCGAAGACGCTATGCTCAGGGGCGACGCGCACCTGGCTGTTCATAGTTTAAAAGATGTCCCTACGGAACTTCCCAAGGGGCTGATTCTGGGCGCCGTTACGAAAAGAGAGGATCCACGAGACGCGCTGCTGAGCCAAGAGTACGCTTCTATCGAGGATCTGCCTCCAAATGCCCTTGTGGGTACTACGAGCCTTAGAAGAAGAATGCAGCTTTTGCATATTAGACCCGATCTTTGCGTCAAAGATCTGCGGGGAAACGTTGATACGAGACTCAGAAAGCTCAAAGAGGGGGAGTTTGACGCGATAATATTGGCCGCCGCAGGGTTAAAAAGACTCGGCCTAACCAAAGAGGTAAACCATTTCGTCCCTATTGCCGAAGAGAGAATGATACCGGCGATGGGGCAGGCCGCGTTAGGGATCGAATGTGTTGAGGATCCGGAAATTTTGGAGATCGTCTCTACGCTCAACGATGAAAAATCGATGATTGAGACCAGCATAGAAAGAGAGTTTGTAGAGGCTCTGGAAGGGGGATGTCAGGTCCCTATAGGAGTCAAAGCCACCGTGAAAGAGAATTCCGATATCGTAGTTAGAGCAGTAATAGGACTGCCTAACGGAAAAGAGCTGTTGAAAGAGAAGATAATCGGAACCGTTGAAAACTACGAGACTCTTGGTAAAACGTTGGCTGAGTCTATGATAGAGGCCGGGGCTAAAGAGCTTTTAAAAAGAGCGGAAGAGATGGCTTTTAAATAGAGAGAGGCTAAAATGAAAATAGACAACGTTGTCGCCTTTTTGAAAGAGGAGTGCGGATTAAAAATAATAGATGAAGAGCTGGACGTAAATCTGGAGATTCCTCATATAGCCTACGTAGAAGTGAAGAAAAAGGACTCAAGACCTCTGCTCTTTACCAATCCAGTTGACAGGAAAGAGAATAGAAAATTTGACATTCCAGTTTTAATGAACATATTTTCGAACTTTGAGACCACAAAAAAAATTTTAGGCAAAGATCCCGACAAAATAGGATCCGAGATCGAAGAGCTCCTTCATCTAAAGCCTCCCAGATCTTTTTCCGAGAAATTTTCGTTGCTTATGAAGCTGTTTTCTTTAAAAAACGTCTTTCCAAAAAGAATCGAAGGCAAGGGAACCTGCCAGGAGATAGAGCTAAAAAGCGATCTGGATCTGCTGCCGATTTTGAAAACTTGGCCCGACGACGGGGGCAAATTTATTACTATGGGGCAGGTTTATACCGTCTCTTTGGACGGAAAACAGCAAAATTTGGGAATGTATAGGCTCCAAAAGCACTCTTCGACCCGGTTGGGTATGCATTGGCAGATCCATAAAGACGGAGCGCACTTCTTTCACGAATATAAAAAGGCGAAAAAAAAGATGCCCGTAACGGTTGCCGTAGGCGGCGATCCTCTCTATATATGGTGCGGGCAGGCTCCGTTACCCGCCGGAGTGTTCGAGCTGCTACTATACGGGTTTATTCGGGGAGAAAATCCCAGACTGGTAAAATCTTTGACCAACGATATATATATACCGGCGGATGTGGATATCGTAATAGAAGGATACGTAGATCCGGAAGATTTCGAAATAGAGGGTCCCTTTGGAGATCATACCGGATATTATACTCTCAAGGAGCCTTTTCCGGTAATGGAGGTGACAAAGATCACTTCAAAGGAAAATCCGGTTTTCCAGGCTACGGTCGTGGGAAAGCCCCCTTTGGAGGATAAATATATGGGCTGGGCTACGGAGAGAATATTTTTGCCTCTTCTAAAAACTACCGCACCGGATCTGATAGATTATCATATGCCGGAAAACGGGGTGTTCCACAACTTGATATTAGCTAATATGAAATGTAGATATCCGGGACACGCCAAACAGTTTATGCACGCTTTTTGGGGCGTTGGGCAGATGAGTTTCGTAAAACACGCCATATTTATGGGTGAAGATGCTCCGGATCTGACCAGTTACGATGACGTGGCCACCTATGTTCTGGACAGAATCGACAAAGATAGCGTTTTCGTCAGCGAAGGCGTTGTGGATCATCTAGATCACTCATCCTGTAGACAGTTCGTAGGGGGGAAACTTGGTATAGACGCCACCGGTGATCCGATAGAGTCGCTTTCTGCGGAGATATTAGACGACGAGGAGCTGTTAAAGAGATTCAAAGAGCTAGATCAGGACGTGATCTCTTTGCGGCAGTATAAAAAGGAGACGAAAAATCCCATCTGTATAATAAGTTACAGAAAAAAGCGGCCTTTGAAGTTTCTGTTTGAAAAGGCGAAGGCTCTGCAAAACCATATAAAAATTTTGGTGGTCGTGGATGAGGAGAACGATCTTGACAATCCGTATATGCTTGTTTGGAGAGTGGTTAACAATATAGACGCGAAAAGAGATCTGCTCTTTGAGCCCTTTTTTATGCTGGACGCTACTAACAAAGGCGAAATCGACGGTTTCGAAAGAGAGTGGCCGGATGATGTCAGATGCGATCCTCAAACGTTGAAAAATCTCAAAGATAGAGGTTTGTTGGAGATCGACGAAGATTTTGAAAAGAGGTTTATGCTCTGATGATATTTGTAGACTCCATAAAAAGCTTTATAGGAGTCGTAAGGTTCGAATGCGACGAAAAGTCTCTTTTGAACGTGGATATTTTGAAAGAGCCCTCAAAGGGGCTTTGTTCACGAAAAAACCTTATAACGGAAATAACGAGAGAGTGGCTTGAGCTATACTTTGCTAAAAACCAGCCCTCCTGGTATCCTCCGATTAAAATCGAAGGTTCCGATTTTAGGCGAAAAGTTCTGCTAGAGTGTATGAACGTGGGTTTTTCTAAAACGCTCAGTTATTCGGAACTAGCCGCAAAAGTCGGAAACCCCGGTGCCGCGAGGGCGGTGGGATCGGTTATGAAAAAAAACAGCTGTCCGATAATAGTTCCGTGCCACAGAGTGGTAGCTAAAAGCTCTATAGGGGGCTATTTTTACGGTATTGAAATGAAAAAGAGACTTTTGGAGTTTGAAGGTGCGTATAGATAAGTTTTTAAACGCGGTAAATATAGTAAAGCGCAGAGCAGTGGCCCAGGATATGATTGACAGCGGCGTGGTATTTTTAAACGGCCGCCTCGCAAAAGCTTCAAAAGAGGTAAAAAAAGGCGATATAATTACCATTGAGTATCTAAATCGCAAAAAGAGTTACGAAGTATTGGACATACCTATTTTAAAAAACGTTCCCAAATCCGAGAGTTCGCTATATGTAAGGGAGCTGGATGGAGACGCATAATTTTTTCCTTATAATAGGACTTATTCTCTTTAGTGCCAGACTTTTTGGCGAAATATTCAGAAAGCTCTCCATGCCACCGGTTTTGGGAGAGCTCTTGGCCGGTATTATTCTGGGGCCCTCTTTGCTCGGACTGGCAGAGCTGAACGAAGTGTTGAAACTTTTGGCCGAGATCGGGATAATTTTGCTTCTTTTCGAAGTCGGTCTGGAGACCGATCTCAAAAGGCTCGCCTCCACTGGATGGATGTCTGTTTTCGTAGCCGTGGCCGGATTCGTGGTGCCTTTCGTTCTAGGTAGTGCG
>JAMONM010000006.1 GCA_027065825.1 Campylobacterales bacterium
AACCTATATAATGAACGCCAAGGATCTAAATCTCATCTCCCATCTAGAGGAGATAGTAAAAAGCGGGGCCGTCGACAGCATCAAAATAGAGGGGCGAACCAAAAGCGATTACTACGTAGCCGTCACTACCAAAAGCTACAGGGGCGCCCTGGACGACATATATAGGGGCAAATTCGATCCCTCAGTGTATGAGAGGGAGCTAAATACCACAAAGCATAGGGGCTTTACGGACGCCTATTTGGTTCATAGACCCTATGAAAAAGATGATACCCAGCAGCTCGACAGATCCATCGGCGACGGTACGCATCAGGTTTGCGCCATAGTAACCGAGGATGGAGGGCATTTCTTGACAAAGGACAGAATCTGCAGAGGCGACGTTTTGGAGATTGTAACGCCAAAGAGCAGGCCAAAGCCCTGTTCCAACGAGATTGGGGAAATTTTTGAAAAAGAGGGCATCTGGTACGTAAAAATGAAAAAACTGGTATCTAAAAACTCAAAAGAGTTCGAATGCATCCACAGCGGCAATCAAAATCCCATAAAACTGCCCTGCAATCTGGAGGCGTTTAGCTTTTTAAGGAGAGAGATTGAGACCTAAGATTAAAGATATTTTGCCGATTTGGTGGGCGTGGCAGTGGAGAACGGTTTTGGCTTCGTTGATAGGATCCATCGTATTAGTCATTATATTCTCTTTTTTCGCCGCGCTCTTAGGAGTTTCTAAAGAGACTATTATTATACTATCGCAGATTATTTATTACGTCGTGGCTATTTACGCTTCGATCTATTTTTTCGCCTATATCTTTTCGATGAGGTTCAAAAGGGTTAAACCGGTTCTGTTTAGAAGGGAGGGGCACTACGCGAAAAGGGCCGCTCTAATTTAAATTTCAAAAAGGAGCAGCTATGAGATTTGTTTCGATAATTATGGGTAGCAAAAGCGATTATGAGGTGATGAAGGAGTGCGCGGTGACTCTGGAGAAATTCGGTGTGCAGTACGAACTGTTGATCTCCAGCGCCCACAGAAGTCCCCACAGGACAAAAAGTTACGTGGTAGAAGCTGAAAAAAAGGGTGCGAAAGTGTTTATCTGCGCAGCCGGAATGGCGGCCCATCTGGCCGGCGTCGTAGCCTCTTTGACGGTAAAACCGGTAATTGGGGTTCCTATGAAAGGCGGTTTCATGGACGGTATGGACGCTCTGCTATCTACGGTGCAGATGCCTTCCGGAATGCCGGTGGCTACCGTAGCCGTCGGTAAAGCCGGTGCGATTAACGCGGCCTATTTGGCAATGCAGATTCTGGCTATAGACGACGACGAGTTAAAAACGAAACTGCAAGAGGATAGAGTCGCCAAAGCCAAAAAGGTGGAAGCAGATTCGAGTCAGGTGGAGGTAAGGCTTTAGTGCTGATGCGTTCGGATTGTCTGGTTTGTCTATGTGACCAGACCCAAAGAGTTCTAAAGGCCCTGGATTGCGAGGAGGAGACTAAAAAAAGCGTATTGATCCGTGCGGCCGAGATCCTGGCCCAGGGTGGATTTGACAAGACCCCTCCCGAGGCCGCCAAGGAGCTCTACGGCGCAATTTCGGCTCTTTTGCGTCGAGAGGATCTCTATGCCGAGCAGAAAAGAGTCTCGACTAAAAGGGCACTCGAGTTGGCTACGGAGGTAAAAGTCAAAATAGAGGGGTCAAAAAGCCCCGCCGATTACGCTCTCAGAGCGGCGGTGGCGGGTAACGTGATAGATTTTGCCGCCGAAAGAGAGTTCGATATAGAAAAGGAGCTAAAGAGCGTTTTTGAGACCCCTTTTTTTATCGATCACAAACCCATGTTTTTAGAGGCTCTCTCAAAAGCGAAAATAGTGGCGGTAATCGGGGACAACGCCGGAGAGCATATTTTTGACAAACTGATGATTGAGACGTTGAGCGAGATATATCCCCAGGCGAAATTTTTCTATTTTGTGCGCGGAAAGCCGATCATAAACGACGTAACCATCCAAGAGGCCAAAGAAGCTGGTTTTGATGAGGTATGCGAGGTAATCGACAGCGGAGTGGAGACTCCCGGTTTTATCTACCGTAACGCCTCGCAGAGCGCTAGAAGCGTTTACGACGAGGCCGATCTGATACTGGCTAAAGGAATGGGGAATTTTGAGTGTATGGAACAAATGAGAGATGAAAGGCTCTATTTTCTTTTCAAGGTCAAATGTTCCGTAGTGGCTTCGTGCGTAGATGCCCACGTGGGCGATCTGGTGTGTATGAATTCGGCAAAAGGAGGTTGCTGATGAGCGAAACCAAAAGACAAAAGAGAGTCGTTCTATTTACAAGTCCCGGTTGTCACTGGTGCGTCAAGGCCAAAAATTACTTCAGATCCAACGGAATAAGATTCAAAGAGATTGATATCAGCAAAGACCAAAAAGCGGCTCAGGATTGCCAAAGACACGGGTGCAGAGGAGTACCGGTGGTGTTGATCGGCAGCAGATGGATCTGCGGGTTTGATCAGGCGAAGATCGATAAAGAGTTGGGAATAAAATAGCGGGACGGAAAATGATAACTTTTAGCGAACTACTTCTTAAACTCCAAGAGTTTTGGGCTAAACAAGGCTGTGTGATCGTGCAGCCTTACGATATTCCGAGCGGCGCGGGAACTTTTCATCCGGCCACTTTTTTGAAATCTCTCGATCCGGGACCGTGGGCTACAGCCTACGTGGCGCCGAGTAGAAGACCCACCGACGGCAGATACGGAGAAAACCCAAACAGACTAGGTTCATATTATCAGTTTCAGGTATTGATAAAGCCTAGTCCGGACAATATCCAGGAGCTATATCTAAAGAGTCTAGAGGCTTTGGGTCTAAGATGGCAAGATCACGATATCAGATTCGTAGAGGACAATTGGGAATCCCCGACTCTAGGCGCTTGGGGACTCGGTTGGGAGGTGTGGCTAGACGGTATGGAGGTTACCCAGTTTACCTATTTCCAGCAGGTGGGCGGTTTTTCCTGCGATCCAGTAGCTGTCGAGATCACTTACGGAACCGAGCGTTTAGCCATGTATCTGCAGGGGGTCGAGAGCGTTTTCGATATTCTTTGGAGCGTTTCCGAAGGAGCAAATATAACCTATGGTGACGTGCATAGACGCGCCGAGTTCGAATTTAGTCGATACAATTTCGAAATCGCCGATACTGAAAAGCTTTTTAGACATTTCGAGGATGCGGCACAAGAGTGCAAAAGATGCCTCGGCGAGGGATTGCCGTTACCGGCGTACGATCAGTGTCTTTTGGCCAGCCATATATTCAACACTCTCGATGCCAGGAAGGCGATCAGCGTCACGGAACGGCAAAACTTTATCTTGAAAGTGAGAGAGCTGGCCAGAGGATGCGCCGAACTCTATAAAGAGAGCTTAGAGTCGTGAGAGTATCAGATATACTCGAAATACTCGACTCGATCAGTCCTTTCGAGCTTCAGGAGAGCTGGGACAACAGCGGTCTGCAGATCGGTTCTTTGGATAGAAACGTTTCTAAAATTGTCGTTTCGCTGGATATCGAGTGGAAGCTGTTGGATGCGTTGGAACAAAACAGCCTCCTTATCACCCACCATCCCCTGATTTTCAAACCGCTGGGTTCTATCGATTTTGCGAAATATCCCTCCGGTTTTTTGGAAAGGATGATAAAAAAGGATATCTCGATGATATCCATGCACACAAATTTCGACAAAACGCACCTTAACGACTACGTGACCTCCGAGATTTTGGGATTTGAAAAGTTTGAAAAAGAGGGCTTTATAAATATTGTAGAGCATAAAACCACGCTGGAGGAGATGGCGGAGAGGGTAAAGGAGGCTTTCAAGACGGATAAACCGCTAAGAACGGTAAAAGGATCCAGACCCGTTTCCAAAATAGCTATAGTAACGGGTGCCGGAGGATCGCTGATAGGCTCAGTGGACGCGGATCTCTTTTTGACCGGCGATGTAAAGTATCACGAAGCAATGGAAGCAAAAAGTGCGGGCATATCCGTTATAGATATCGAGCACTACCTCAGCGAGCGCTATTTTGCGAGGATTTTGGCCCGGGAATTGAAAAAAAAGGAAATAGAGGCTATAATTGCGACGACGGAAGATCCCTTCGGGTTTGTCTAATATTTCCATGACTCTTTCTCTAACGATATATGATTTTAAATAGAGCTTCGCTCAAAAGGAACGGTAATGAAACAGTTTATAGAGCAGTTGGTGGAACTGTCGGCGATAGATAGGGAAATTGACGCGTTCGAACCTAAAATATCGCAGATAAAGGCTAGATTGGAGAAGGTTGAAAAAGATAAAAAGAGCGTAGAGAGCGCCATAAACGTTTTAAACGAAGAGATCCAGGAGTGCGAACTCAAAAAGAGAAAAAACGAGCTACATCTGCAGGAGCTGTCGGATAAACTGGAGGAGCTCTCCAAAAAGAGCGCCAACGTCAAGACCGAAAAAGAGGCCAAAGCTATCCAGCTGGAGGAAGAGATAGCCAAAGAACAGATAAATTTCGCCAACGAAGAGATATCCAGGCTGGAGAATCTGTGCGAGAGCAAGCTCGAAGAGAAGAGCTCTTTGGAAGAGCGCCTCAAAGAGATAGAAGAGCAGGTTCAAAAGACTCAAGAGAGCGTAAACGAGGAGTTGGCCCAGATTGAAGAGGAGAGAAGATCGGTCTTTGAAAAAAAGCAAGAACTTGTTTCCAAAATCCCCCAAAAGATTCTCGCGTTTTACGAAAAGATCAGAAGATGGGCCGGAAACAGCGCCGTGGTACCGGTTAAAAAACAGGCGTGCATGGGCTGTTTTATGAAAATTAACGACAAAACGTACTCAAAGGTTATCCAGTCCGAAGAGATCGTAACCTGTCCCCACTGCGGTAGAATACTCTATCTAGAAAGAGAGGAGGAGAGCCTCTCCCAGGCGTGATGTTCCGCTATCTATATACTTTCGTTCTTGCCGTCGCCTACTTGGCGGCAGTTCCCTTTTTGTTGCCCCTTGGATTTAAAAAACGGTATAAACGCTCTTTGTGGGCCAGATTCTTTCCCGTTTTCAACGAAAGATTCAAGGAGCCTTCGATACATTTTCACGCCTGCAGTCTGGGCGAAACCAAAGCTTTAAAACCTTTGATAGAGAGATTTGAGAGGATCAATCTCTCGGTTATCACTCAAACCGGGTACGAGGCCGCCAAAGAGTATAAAAACGCCGAAGTGAGATATTTGCCGTTTGAAATATTTCTATATCGCTGGCTTATCCCCCAAAAGGCTTTGGTGGTTATGGAGGCCGAACTTTGGTATCTGCTCTTTTTTCTCAGCAAACGAAAAGGGGCGGTAACATTTTTGATCAACGCAAGAATCAGCGATAGGAGTTTCTCATCGTATAAAAGATTTTCCTTTTTATACCGCAGGGTTTTTGAAAACGTAGACTACGTTTTTGCCCAGAGTGAGCTAGACGCTGCGAGGCTGAGGGAGCTGGGGGCCAAAAGAGTCGAGGTGGTCGGAAACATAAAGCTGCTTTCTAAACCCAGCGTTAAAGGACTCTACGAGAAGCCCGCGAGAAAGGTTTTGGTGGCCGCCAGTACGCACGATCCCGAAGAGGAGATGATTTTGGACGCTTGGCTCAAAAGCGGGACCGACTATATGCTGGTGGTCGTTCCGAGACATCCCGAAAGATTCGAAGAGGTTGATCTTCTTTTGAAAGAGACTGCCGAGAGGGAGTCGCTGAAATATTGTAAAATCTCCGAGAGCGGAGCTTTGAAAGCCGATATAGTACTCGTTGACAAAATGGGCGTTTTGAACGAGATTTACTCTGTAGCGGATAGGGTGATTTTGGGAGGCAGCTTCGTCCCCGTAGGGGGGCACAATCCGCTGGAGCCGGCTTTTTTCAAAGTTCCTATAATAAGCGGTAAGGAGATATTCAATCAAAAAGAGAGCTACTCCTACGTAAAAAATATATATCTTATAGAGCCTAGGCGGCTTAGCGAATATATAAAAGCCGAACTCGTTCCGGCCGAGATCAGAGCCGAGGCGAATATCGGTCCGCTCGTAGATAGGATCGAAGATGTGGTATACGGTAGATAGCGAATATGTGACTTTGAGTTTGATCGTAACTCCTAGATCTTCGAAAAACTCCTTTTCGAGAGTGGAGCCTCAGGGAATCAGAGTCAAAATAAAGGCACCTCCGGTTGAAGGTGAGGCCAATAAGGAGCTGGTAAAGTTTTTATCCAAGCGCTTTAAAATTCCCAAAAGCGAAATAGAGATAATTTCCGGCCACAATTCAAGATATAAAAGGGTTCGAATGAGATTGAACGACGAGATAAGAAACTTCATAAAAGAGAGCGAATGAGGGAGAAGGCTTATAAAGTATTGGCCAAACAGCTGGGCGTTTCCAATAAAAAGGCCAAAGAGCTTATCGACAGAGGAGTGGTTTACGCCTTTGGCAAAAAGGTCAAAATCGCCAGAGGAGAAGTGGATCTCTCTACCAGATTCAAAGTAGTTGATTACGCGGCTTTGGAAGTCATATTTGAGGACGAGAACGTTCTGGCCGTGAACAAACCGGCTTTTTTGACCAGCGAAGAGATAGAAAAAGATTGCGGTTACAGGCTTTTGCACAGACTCGACAAAGAGACCAGCGGGGTATTGCTGTTGAGCAAAAAGGAGGAGTTTCGAACAAAAGCCATAGAGAGTTTTAGGCAAAAAGAGGTAAAAAAGGAGTATTTGGCCTGGGTGGAAGGTATAGTGGCCGAAAGCGCGGTAATCGATCTGCCTTTGATTACTCAAAGAAAGGGCGGCAGAGCCAGAAGCAGAGTCTCCTATTCGAAAGGGAAAGAGGCCGTCACGTATATCGAACCTATCGAGATAGTGTCGAAATATACCAAAATCAGAGCGACGATAGAGACGGGCAGAACCCATCAGATCAGAGTTCATATGGCCAGGTTCGGACATCCGATTTTGGGGGACGTTTATTACGGCGGTAAAGAGTTTGGACGCGTAATGCTCCATAGCCATAAAATCGAGTTGCTCGGATACAGCTTTGAGGCGCCCGAACCTCGAGAGATGATAGAGCCTTTTGCGCAGAATTTTAAATTTAGCTAAAATTAATATTTTTTTAAGTAAAATTCACACTCACGTCAAGGTAGGCGTATAGAAGAAATCTCAAGGACGGCAGGTGTTCGAATCCATTTCCAGCTCGTTTAGCAACGCCATAAAAAAGATCAGATTTCAGGACGACGAAAAAGCCCTCAAAAAGGCTCTTGCCGAACTGAAAAAGTCTCTTTTGAGGTCGGATGTCCACCATAAAGTGGTAAAAGAGCTGTTAAACAGGGTCGAAACCGAAACGAAGCGGGCCGGAATAGGCAAAGAGAATTTTTTAAAGGCTCTTCGAAGCGCTTTAAACGATATATTGAAGGTGGAAGGTAAGCAGGGGTTCGTATTCGCTCCGAAGCCTCCCACGGTTGTGATGATGTGCGGGTTGCAAGGAAGCGGTAAGACAACCACCACCGCCAAACTCGCGTACTATTTGAAACTTAGAAAAAAACGGGTATTGATGGTTGCGGCCGATCTTCAGAGGCTTGCCGCGGTTGAACAGTTAAAACAGCTGGCGGAACAGATCGGGGTCGATATATACGCTCAAGAGGAGAGCGATCCCTATGAGGTGGTAAAAAAAGCTCTCGAAAAAGCCAAAGATTCTCTATATGACGTGGTATTGATAGATACCGCCGGACGTTTGGCCATAGACGAGGAGCTTATGGAGGAGCTAAAGAGGCTCAAGTCTCTGGCCGAGCCGGACGATCTGTTTTACGTTGCCGACTCTCTGACGGGCCAGGACGCAGTTAGAAGCGCGGCCAAATTTCACGAAGAGTTAGGAATAACCGGTGTTATTCTTACGAAATTCGACGGGGACAGCAAAGGCGGGGTGGCTATCGGTATCGCCCATCAGTTGGGCGTTCCCCTCAGATTTGTGGGAACTGGCGAAAAGATGCCCGATCTGGAGCCGTTTATCCCTGAGAGGATAACGAACAGACTGATGGGAGCCGGGGACGTGGAGTCTCTGGCTGAGAAGACGGCCGCCGTAATCGACGAAAAAAAGGCCAAAGAGCTCACCAAAAAGATTAAAAAAGGGAAATTCAATTTCGAGGATTTCCTGGATCAGCTGGAATCTTTGAAAAAGATGGGCAGTCTAAAGTCTCTGATTTCCATGATACCCGGAATGGGCAACATGGCTCAGGCTTTGAAGAACGTGGACCTGGAAAACTCCAAGGAGATAAAACGAATCAGGGCCATGATAGATTCTATGACTCCCAAAGAGAGAAAAGATCCCGATCTGATCATGAAAAACAGCAGCAGAAAAAGGAGAATCGCTCAAGGATCAGGATTGACTCTGCAGGAGGTCAACAAAATTTTAAAACAGTTCAACAACGCCGCCAAACTGGCAAAGAAGTTTTCGGGCAAAAAAGGTATGCAGGATCTGCAGAGTATGATGAACCAGATGAAAGCCGGCGGCTTTCCCAGATAGGTGCTAAAGCCAAAGAGCGATGCGACGCTTTTTGGTTTTAGCATAAAACTTCAAAAGGAGAAATATTTATGACCGTTATCAGACTTACGAGAATGGGTAGAAAGAAGAGGCCTTTTTACAGAATAGTAGTCACCGACAGCAGAAAACGAAGAGACGGAGGCTGGATAGAGTCTATAGGATATTACAATCCGCTAACGGATCCGGCTACGGTAAAATTTGACGAAGAGAGACTAAACTACTGGCTTGGCGTCGGAGCCAAAATGAGCGACAGAGTCAAAAAAATAACCGGAAAATAAGATGGTCGAGAAATTCGTGGAGAAGTATGCGAAACTGATCGCTTCTCTCCCCGATGAGATAAGAGTCGAACGCGTAGATGTGAACGAAGGCTATAGCGAAATAACTATTTACGCCAACAGAGCCGACGCCGGAAAGCTTATAGGCAAAGAGGGCAAGATGATAGGGGCCATAAAAACTCTTATTTCCGGCTGCAAGGCAAAAGACGGAGTGAGCTACAAGGTCAACGTCAAGATTGCTCAGGAGTGATCTTGGACAGAGTCGATGTGGCCAAATTGGGCAGGGCTGTTGGTCTCAAAGGGGAAATGAGACTCCATCTGCTCAGCGACTTTCCAGAACAGTTTAAAAAAGGGGCCAGATTCAGAGTCTCGGATAGAGAGCTCGAGATCGAATATTACAACCACAAACGCGGCGTAGTGAAATTTTTAGGTATCGACACTCCCGAAGAGGCCAAAAAGCTTACCAACAAAATTCTAACCTCCACTCTCGAAGAGACCAGAAAAAGCTGCAGTCTCGAAGAGGGAGAATATTTTTGGTTCGACATAATCGGATGCGATCTCGTGGAGGAGGGAAAGAAGTTAGGAAGAGTGGAAGATATCAGGCGCTATCCCTCATGCGACTATCTTTTGGTAAAAAGTAGCGAAGATCTTGTAAAGGATGGGTTTGCAAAAACCTTTCTGGTTCCTTTTATGGATAGGTTCATTGCCGGAGTGGATCTAAAGAGATCGATGATAGTGGCCAAAGGGGCCATGGATATTCTGAGAGCTTCATGAGAGCCACTTTTGTAACGGTTTTTGAAAATCTCGTAAAATTTTATTTTGAGGATTCTATTTTAAATAGGGCGCTTCGAAAGGGTCTATTTTCTGTAGATTTCGTAAATCCCAGGGATTTCGCGCAAAACAGGTACAAAAAGATCGACGATACCAAGGTGGGCGGGGGTGCCGGAATGTTGATGGAGGCCCCTCCCCTGTGCGAGGCCATTAGAAGCGTAAAGGGCGTTTCCTCGCGGGTGGTGGTTTTAACGCCCGCCGGTAAAAGATTTGTACAAAAGGACGCCAAAAGACTAAGCGAGTTCGAGCATCTGATTTTCGTATGCGGCAGATACGAAGGCATCGACGAAAGAGTAATAGAAAAAGAGGCCGACGAGGTATTTAGTCTGGGAGATTTCGTTCTGACCGGAGGAGAGTTGGCGGCTCTTTGTATTTTCGACGCGATAGCGAGAAATATACCGGGGGTGTTGGGTAACGCCGACTCTCTTTGCGAGGAGAGTTTCAACGAGGCTTTTTTGGAGGCTCCGGCGTTTACGAAACCGAACGTTTTTGAAGGTAGCGGGGTGCCTTCAGAATTTTTAAAGGGCAATCATAGTAAAATAAGCGCCTTAAAAAACGAGTTGTCTTATTTGAAGACCCTCTATCATAGACCCGATCTGTTAAGAGACCAGATAAAGGATTGAAAATGAGAAACAGATATATAGAGCATTTCGAGAAGTCTCAAACGGCTTCCAAGGAGATTCCGGAGTTCAAAGCCGGCGATACCGTAAGAGTGTCCGTAGAGATCAAAGAGGGGAACAAGACCAGAATTCAGGATTTTGAAGGCGTTTGTATCTCTATCAGGGGCGAAGGCACCGGCAGAACCTTTACCGTTAGAAAAATAGGCGCCAACAACGTAGGCGTCGAGAGGATTTTTCCTATCTACAGCGACTCTATAAAAGGGATAAAGGTCGTAAGAAAAGGAAAGGTCCGAAGAGCCAAACTCTACTATCTTAGAGACAGACAGGGTAAAGCAGCCAGAATCAAAGAGCTCAGAAAGTAGAGCTCTTTGTCCCTATCTCCAATAATATATAAATTTTATTCCCACGTAACTGTTTTGAGTTTCGCTATCCGGTTCGTATACGTACGTAAGCAAAGTGCCGTTGTTGTATAGCGGGACCGGATCGCTGTTGTTTATCTTCCAGTAGTCGAATCTATAAAACAGAACCAACTCTTTATCTTTAGCTATTTTATATCCCAGCGGGATCTCTATGCGATATCCGAATGTGTTTTTTAGTTCAAAATCGGCGCCGTCGTACAGATAAGCCCTCATTTCGGCGTCGAAGGCTTTTTGGTATCTCAAGGAGAGTCCGAGACTGAACTTTTCGTTAAGCTCTTTTTCTCCTCCGGCTTCGATATAGAGGTATTTCCATTTGTAGGTTTCGTCATAATCCCCGGCATAATCGGATTTGCCCCTTTTCCATTCCCTGTAACCGAATCCTATTTTTGAAAAAAGGTCGGCGTAGGATAACCTTTCTATCGCCGCCGCGTATATTTCCGGCTGGAAAATAGAGACGTTATCTTTTGTAAGTTTTAATGGAGTTCCGCCCCAGGTGCTTCCGTCGTAGCTGCTTTTGCCTTTTGTATACTCCAGGGATGCTCCCATGTAATATCGTTCGGTTATATGCAGCTGTCCCTTTAGCGAAAATCCGTTCATATCTCCGAAAAGATCGCTCGAGTCGCCGTCAAGATACGCTCCCGATTCGCTGTACTCTTTGTAATCCATCTTTAGTGTGTGTATGCCCAGTTCGAAGAACTCAAAAGGGTTTTGGCTCTGGGAGGCCGAAAGTTCTAAACAGAGCAGGGAGGTAACAAGAATAGCCGTTTTTTTCATTAATCTCTCCTTAATAGTTTTTCATTGCCGCTCTGGCCTCTTTTTCCATCTCTTTTCTTTTGAGGGTCTCTCTTTTGTCTCGGAGAGTTTTACCCTTGGCTAGAGCGATCTGGAGTTTTGCCAGATTTTTATGGTTGAAATATAGTTTTAGAGGGACTATAGTATACCCTTTTTCGCTTGTTTTTCCTATTAGCTTCGATATCTCTTTTTTGTGTAGTAACAGTTTTCTAGCTCTTTTCTCATCCGGTCTGAAGTGCGGATTGGAAGTGGCAAGATGGGATATATGCATACCGAATACGAAAGGCTCTCCCTTTACGATCTTGACAAAAGAGTCCTTGAGATTTACCTTGCCGGCTCGTATCGCTTTTACTTCGCTACCCTCCAGAACCAGTCCGGCTTCGAACTTTTCGATTATCTCAAAGTCGTGATACGCTTTTTTGTTGGTGGCTACTACTTTCATTTCTCCTCTTTCTTTGCAGGTTTGAAGAGCGTACTGCCGCTACCGCTGAGATAGCGGTCGTCGATATGTTTTTTGAGCTGTACGCACAGATCGGCGGCGCTTTGGTACAGATCGTTGGCTTGTATGGGTTTTAGGGTTTTTAGTATCTTTTCGGAATCGGTTTCAAAAAGTCTGTTTACGCTTTTTTTGTTCGCGATTTTGAAGAATTTTGATCTAAAGTTTTTGTATACCTTGGCCGTATTACAGCCGAAATCCATAGTAAAGATTTCGATATCGGGAATATTATCTTCAAAAGGCTCTATCTCTTCACCTATTCCTCGAACGTTGGCGCTTTTATAGGAGTATACGAAAAACGGTACGTCCGACCCTATTTGGAGAGCTATGCGCGAAAGCTCTTGGGTATCCAGATCGAGAGACAATGAGTCGTTTGCCATCTTTAAAAAAGCCGCGGCGTCGCTGCTGCCTCCTCCCAGTCCGCCTCCGGCCGGAATATTTTTTACCACTTTGACTGCGTGATCTTTGAAGAACTCTTCGATTTTTTTGTTTTTCGTATATTTCAAGAGCGCCTCGTATGCGCGAGTTATTAGATTTTGTTCCTGTGGTATCTCTTCGCAGCCAGTGATTCGGAATTTACCGGAAGGACTGTATACGAACTCCAGCTCGTCGTAAATATCTTTTAGCAGTACGAATCTCGACGCTATTTCGTGAAAATCGCCCCTCGTTCCCGTTATTTTAAGAAATATATTTACTTTGGCGTACGCCCTCAAGGCTCTCTCCTGGGTATTTTGTTCAATAGATAAAAGACTCGTTCATCTTCGATTTGGATGATCGAAAAAAACTTTTCCGTAACTATATGGTAGATCCCGTTTTGTTGTTTTTCGAGATCTTTCGGTTTTAAAATTTTGCCGTCGGCCAGTTTTGAAACGGAACATTTTAAAATGTTCTCCTCGGTATTTAGATACTCTATAGGATCCAAAAATCTCATTTTCTCATATACGAACTTTCCTTCGGCAACTCTTTCCAAAGAGCTTAAAATCCCGACGGTTCCTAAAGAGCCGGCTATCAACTCTCCCAGGCTTCTGATATAGGTTCCCTCTTCGACGAGGGCCTCGAAGCTCAAAAAGGGGTGCGAATAGTTTAAAAGTTTCAGCGAATATATATGCGAACGCACCGTTTTGGGCTGCACCTTTTTTCCGCTTCTGGCCAGCTTGTACGCTCTAATCCCCTCTATCTTTTTTGCGCTGTATGCGGGGGGAGTATATAAAATCTCCTTTTCGAAGGATCTGAGAGTTTTGTGAATCTTTTCGGTATCGAAAGGAGCTACGTCGGATATTTTGACCTTAGACTCTATATCGAGAGTTTCGCTCTCGGCTCCCAGCCATAGGGTGGCGCGATAGAGTTTGGGATTCTTTTTTAAAAATCTAAATAGTTTCGTATAGGAACCAAAAGCCACGATCAGCACTCCGGAGGCAAAGGGATCCAAAGTGCCTGAGAATCCGGCTTTTTTGACTCCGAATTCTCTTTTGAGACGCGAGAGATAGGCGTTCGAGGAGATAAAAGGGGGCTTGTAGCCTACTAAAAGAGCGTCCATTAAACCCTCTCGACGAAGGAGGCCAGTATCTCCCGTTTTTGACCGCCGAAATTTATGGACAGTTTGAACTCTCTACCCGCTTTGCTAACGCCGGTTACCCGTCCGATGCCGAAAATCTTGTGTTTTACCAGATCGCCCTTTTTAAACGAGGTTGTCTTTTCCAGCGAGAGGCTGCCTTTGCATAGTCCCGCCTCTTTTAGAAAACGGCTCTTTACCAGTTCAGTTCTGCGTCCTTTGTAGAATCTGCTGTGGACGTAGCTGAGTACCAGCTCCTCTTTGGCTCTGGTCATTGCCACGTATCCTAGCCGTCTCTCCTCTTCGATATCGCTGCCGTCGCCCGTGAGAGGGAAAAAACCCTCTTCGAGTCCGATTACGAACAGATACTTAAACTCCAGACCTTTGCTGGCGTGAATACTCATTATGGAGATGGTTTCGCCGTCGATCTGGTCCTGATCGCTTTGAAGAGAGAGTTCGTTTAAAAAGTCGTCCAGGCTGTTTTGGGGGTTTTGTTTGATATAGTCTCTGAACATTCCGTAAAACTCGTCTATGTTCAAAATCCGTTCCATACCGTCCGGTAGCGTTTCGTAATATTTTCTTAGGCCGAATCTGTTTTCCAGCTCCTCTACGAAGCTGTACATCGATTCCTCGCTCAGCTCTTTTAGGTAATTTATGTTTTCTACGAACTCTTTTATGCTCTGAGAATTTTTTTTGCCTATTAGAGCAGAGAGCTCTTTTGCCGAGACCTCCTGCAGGTAGGTCAGGATAGGCTTTCTCTCCTCGTAGGCTCTTTTTTGAATCTTGTCGTAGGTTACTTTGCCTATGCCTCTTTTTGGTCTGTTGATGACTCTCTTTAGGGAAAAGTCGTCGTAAGGGTTCGCGATAATTCTGAGGTAGCTTATGAGATCCTTGATTTCGGCTCTTTCGTAAAATCTGACCGCGCCTACCAGTTTGTAGGGTATGGAGGCTCTGTTTAAGCCTTCTTCCAGAGAGCGGCTAAGAGCGTTTATTCTAAAAAGTACGGCAATCTCCTTGGGGTCGGCTCCATGATCCAGTAGAGCCTTTATCTTTGCCGCCACCCTTTGCGCCTCTTGCGATTCGTCTTTTGACTCCATGATCTCGATCGGTTTGCCCGCGCCTTTTACGGCCAGCAGCTCTTTGCCCATTCTGTTTCTGTTATGTTCTATAAGCTGATTCGCCGCTTTTAGGATCTCTTTGGTGGAGCGGTAGTTTTTTTGAAGTTTCACGATTTTCGTATTTGGAAAATGGTTGGGAAATTCGAGAATATTTTTGATATTGGCTCCTCTCCAGCCGTATATGCTCTGATCGTCGTCGCCTACGACGCATATATTGTCGTGGGTTGAACACAGTTTTCTAATTAGTAGATACTGCAGCTCGTTTGTGTCTTGATATTCGTCTATCATGATGTATCGATATCTATTGCTGGTCTCTTTGCACAGATCCTCGTCCATTTCCAGAATTTTGTACGTCAAAACCAAAAGATCGTCAAAATCCACAAGATTTTTTTCCAACAGATAGTTTTGATACTTTTCGTAGACGGCGGCAATTTTTTTGAAATTGGGCAGCTGGGCGTTCTCTATGGCCGTTTGCGGATCTATTAGAGAGTTTTTATAACGCGATATCTCGGAAGATATCAAGGAGACCGGTATATTCGGATCGAAGGACTTTATTATTCTCTTTTTGTCGTCTGTGTCGATGATAACGAAAGAGTTGCTTCTGCCGAGTCTTTCTATATTGAACTTTAAAAAAAGCAGGCCGAATTTGTGAAACGTGCATAAAAGAGGCGGATATATGGCGGAATCGATCATGGAAAGAGCTCTGTCGCGCATCTCTTTTGCGGCTTTGTTGGTAAAGGTTAGCGTCAGGGTGCTCGCAGGATCGATGCCGATACTCAGCAAATAGGCGAGTCTCGATGTTACCGTTTTGGTTTTTCCGCTTCCCGCTCCGGCGAGAATCAACAGCGGTCCGTCGATTGTTTCTACCGCTTCGGCTTGAGCTTCGTTTAGCTCTTTGAATATCTTGTCCATTTTTTTAACTCTTGTGGCTATAAAATTGTATATATTATATCAAAACTGGCTGAAAATACCATTTTTAGGCAGCCGAGCCCCTTTTGATCCATAATATAAAACAAAAAAATGGCAACTATTAGAAAAAGTTATTGAAATATTTATTATTATTTGTTATAATCTCAATACACGATAAATTTTGCTAATAATTAAAAGCGAAAGAGGGTTGAATATGTTGAAGGACTTTTCCAAATTGGAGACTTTTTTAACCGTTGTCAGAGAAAAGAGCTTTTCCAAAGCCTCGGCTAAACTCGGGATCTCTCAGCCGGCCGTTACGCAGCAGATCAAATATCTGGAGGAGTATCTGGACACAAAGATAGTGGAGAGAAAGAAAAACGGCATCAGACTGACAAAAGAGGGAGAGGAGGTCTACAGAATAGCCCAGAAAATGGAGCGTTGTATCCAAAACGCCGAAAAGGAGCTCTTTAAAATAATCAACAAGGAGATCACGTTTATAATTGGCGCCTCTTTCACGATAGGCAACTACGTACTGCCCGAGGTTTTGAACAATATCAAGGAGGCTATCAGCAACGACGTGCTCATCAAGGTGGAGGTTAGCGAAAAGGTTTTGCAGGAGGTAATGGAAAAAAAGTGCGATCTGGGTCTGATAGAGTCTCCCATTTTCAAGGAGGGGCTGATTTATAGAGAGTGGATGGAGGATGAGCTGGTTCTATTTAGCAACACTCCTTTGCCGAAATACGTAAAAAAAGAGGATCTTTACGATTTTAAATGGATATGCAGGGAAGAGGGGAGCCATACGAGAAAAATGGTTTCCGAGCTTTTCGAATCCATGGGGGTAGAGTGCAAAAACTTCAACGTAATCAGCGAAGTTAGCAGCTCCACGGCGGTAGTGCAGACTATCTTGAGAAGTTCCGTGGACAAAGATCATCCGACGGTATCAATCATTTCCAAGTACGCAATCGCCAGCGAAGTGGAAAGCGGCAAGCTTTACGAATCTAGAATAAAGGGCCACAAGCTAAAAAGAAAATTCTACATTGCCTATACGAAAGAGCGCAAACATGACGCTTTCATAGAAAAAGTAGTGGACTTTCTGCTCCGCCTAAAGAGCAGATAGTCACTTTTTTCTCTTCTTTTTTAAAAGTTTTCTGTTTTCGGGGTTTGACAAAAGAGCGTCCATAGAACTTTTGAGATTGGAGGATCTCTTTTTATGAATCGTCGCTCCCAGATTTACGAATATGGGAGTGTCGTCTACGGTTATTTGGAGTATCGACTCCAGAGGAACCTCCACCACGCTGCCGAAGTTTTCGGCGCCAAATCCTGCTTCGAATCTTATCGCGTTTTGATCTACTGCGGCGCTTTGTAGAGTATAGTTCATCAGCAAAAACAGAGTGAATTCCCCGAAGGATTCTATGATATGCTCCGGTAACTGGGGATCGAACTTCACATTTTCCGTTTTTGCCAAAATGCCGAAGGGTTCCTCTTTTTCTATCAGAAACGATATTAGGTCTTTCGCGTGGGAGTTTAATATGGCTTCGAACTCCTCGTCTTTTAGAATCTCATACAGCATGATTTCCTCACTCTATGATACAGTTTTTGATCTCTTTGAATCCTACCATCGCGTTCATTATCGCGAAACTTTCAAATTTTTTTAACTCCTTTGCTTCGATATACTCCTCCTTTATAACGGATCGCTCCAGCATACTCTCTCTGAAGGTGCCTTTTAAAAGAGGCTCTTTCGGAGTGAGCCATTCGTTTTTATACAAAAAAGCCACGTTGGCGATAGTTATATCGGTAATTAGACCATCTTTTACTATCAGTACCTCGTCATATTCGCGATTTTCCGCCAGCAGCTTTTCAAAAGGGGATCTGTCAAGATATTTGTAGCCATACTCGATAGTGTCGTCGAAGAGGACTTTTACTTTTTCTATTCTCTTTGGGGTATAGGGGAAAAAGGCTACGGCCAGCATAGCATTTGAGTAGATCAGTTTGCATCTAACCACCCCTTTTAGATTGCAAGATAGCGCATTTTCAAGATCGATCTTTTCATAGCGGTCAAAGTTTTCCCGTTGAGTCCTTTCTATTCTGGCCGCGTGGAAGTTTAGCCCGCGAGCCTCGCCGTTTTCTATTTTGATCGTTTCGAAGAATATCTTTTTCACTCTTCGAACAGCTCCGTAGATAGATATCTTTCGCCGGTATCGCACAAGATGGTGACTATGGTGGCTTTGGGATTCTTTTTGGCCACTCTCGTTGCGGCGACCAGGTTGGCTCCGCTGGAGATTCCCACTAAAAGCCCCTCCTCTTTCGCTATTTTTCTGCTCATAGCCATAGCCTCTTCGTCCTCCACTCTGATTACCTCGCCGTAAATTTCGGTATTTAAAATTTTCGGCACGAAGCCGGCTCCTATCCCCTGAATTTTATGAGGACCGGCGGCTCCTCCTGAGAGTACGGGCGAGCGTGAGGGCTCCACCGCGTATATTTTTATATTTGGATTATGCTGTTTTAATATTTCGGCCGTACCGGTTATGGTGCCTCCGGTTCCAACCGCGGCTACGAAACAGTCGAGCTCACCCTCGGTGTCTCTTAGTATCTCCTGGGCGGTAGTTATTCTGTGAATTTCCGGATTGTATCTGTTGCTAAACTGGTTGGGCATATACGAATTTTCTATGCTATTTAGCAGTTCGTAGGCTCTGTCTATGGCTCCTTTCATGCCCAGTTCCGCCGGAGTCAGTTCCAGTTTTGCCCCAAAGGCTTTTAGCAGTTTTCTGCGCTCTACGCTCATGGATTCCGGCATCGTCAATATCAGCTTCAATCCAAAAGAGGCGCATACGCTGGCCAGAGCTATACCGGTATTTCCGCTGGTGGGCTCTATAATGGTGGTCTGCTCGTCTATTTCCTTGTTCTCTATTGCTCTTTTTATCATATTAAACCCTATTCTGTCCTTTACCGAGCTGGTAGGGTTCATAAATTCGCATTTTCCTATGATTTTGGCTCCGTATTCGCTGCTGAGCGAATTGATCATCACCAAAGGCGTGTTTCCGATCAATTCGGTAATGTTTTTGGCTATTTTCATGATCTCCCCTCACGGTTGGACTGCATCAGGATTATAACATAAACTAAATTTTCGTTATTCAAATGTTACCAAATAATCCCGGTCTTTGCAATGTTTGTCGAGTGGAATACTATACTTTTGTTTTTTCTGGCGAAATACTTTATAAGAATATTTTGCAAAGTAGGTTCGATAGATGGGGTAAACCAGGCGTTGTTGCTGATTGCGATTATATATTTGGGTCTGTTTTCGTAAATTTTGGGATGGGTGGCTTCGTAACATATCGCGATTTGAAAGGGAATTTCGTTTACGCGAA
>JAMONM010000007.1 GCA_027065825.1 Campylobacterales bacterium
TTGCCCATCTGGCATTTTCGCGTAAAAAGTCTCTCGCGGCCGGAGCTACGGATGAGTCCGGTTCCAAAATGACCACTTTTTGCGTGGAACCGAAATCTGCCACGCTCATATCGCTATTTAGGAAAAAGGGTCTGAAATGGCCGAAATTCTCCATCGCCTTTAAGCCGTACCCGATATAGTTCTCTTCGAACAGTTTGGCTACCTTTAGAGCGTCGTTCAAAAAAAGAGGAGAGATTTTGAGGTTTTCGTAATATCTGTCAAACAGAACGAAACTGCTTTCGAACAGTTTCATATTTACTATTTTTGCTTCTTGAACGGCGGGAGCTGTAGGGGTGTGGGTATCAAGATTTAGTTCGCTCTTTTGAGATTTCGAAGCCAAAATAACGATTTTTGGCTCTTGTTTGAAAAAGTCGCAAAGAGTCGTTACGTAACATTTTTTTGCAAAAAGGGCCTCTTTGGAGTTGATAACCGTTTGTGCGATCTCCTTTTGTATCGAAGAGAGTTCGACCAGTATGGTTCTGTTTTGGATCATAAAAAATCTAAGCAGTCTCTTTGCGCACTCTTGGAGATCGTCGCACTTTAGCCAGCCTATTTCGCTATCCCTTATCTGGGTCCAGCCCTCGAACATAATGCCGTAGGCGCCGTTTCTTAGGGCGATTTCAATACCCTTTTTGTCTTTTGCCAGGAAAAGATCGCCTCTCTTGACTTTTTCGGCTTCGTGGCAAAATCCGGAGATTTTGTTGATTTGCGGCGAATTTTTAAGCTCTGCGCCGCATAGGTAGGCTAGGCTCTCCAGCCTCATTTGACCGGAGTGCCGTTTTGAACTGTTCTAAGCGGAGATATTAGGCAAAGACCCTTTTCATCCCTGGCGGCCAGGATCATTCCTTCGCTGAGAATACCCATGATTTTAGCCGGTTTGAGGTTTGCCACCACGCATACCTGCACACCGATCAGATCGGAAGGCGAGTAGTCCTCTTTTATGCCCGCCACTATCTGTCTGGGACTATCTTCGCCGAGATCGACTTTGAGTTTTAGTAGTTTTTTGCTTTTGGGAATATCGGTCGCCTCAACAATAGTGCCTGTTTTGATAGAGATTTTGGAAAAATCGTCTATGCTAACCGTTTCTTGCGTTTCTTGTCGGCGTTTTTCGCTTTCTTTCTTCTCTTGCATCAAGGGAGCTTCTATTTTCGGAAAGAGGGGAGGGATCTTTTGAATAAGGATATCGGGTAAAATTTCCGATTTTTCGATATATTTTTCAAAACTCTCCTCATTGATTTCAAATCCTAAGGCAGATGCAATTTTTTCGGCGCTTTTTGGCATTATGGGATACAGCAGTAGCGCGCTTTTTGCCAAAATGTTGGCGGTTAGCGCCACCGTGGCCATAGCCTCCTCATCCTTTGACTCTTTCATTTTGTTCCAGGGAGCGTGCACGTCTATTGCTTTGTTGGCTATCGAAAGTATCTTCCATATCTCTTCGAGGTATCTGTGCCACTTCATCTGGGAGGCCAAAGGATCCAGTTGGGCTATAAGCGATTCAGTTTGGGAAATCTCCTCTTTGTGGAATTTTAGGAGGTTCTCGCCGGAGATTTTATAATCGAAATATTTTCCGCTCATCCCTATTACCCTGTTGAGCAGATTGCCAAGATCGTTAGAAAGATCGCTGTTTATTCTGTCGATAAGGGCTCTTTGGCTAAAGTCGCCGTCCTGTCCGAAAGGCACCTCTCTAAGGAGAAAATATCGAAAATTGTCCAGTCCGTAAGCCTTTGCCACCTCTTTTGGATCTACTACGTTGCCTTTTGACTTGCTCATCTTTTCCCCGTTTCTGGTCCACCAGCCGTGAGCGGCGACGTGCCGGGGCAGAGGCAGATCGAGACTCATCAGGAAAGCCGGCCAATATACGGCGTGGAATCTGAGGATATCTTTGCCCACCAGATGGTAGTCCGCCGGCCAATATTTCATTAGCGACTCGTCGTTCCCGTATCCGAGAGCTGTAACGTAGTTCAAAAGAGCGTCAAGCCATACATACATGACGTGTTTGGGATCGCCTACGGAGGAGGGGAGTTTGACTCCCCAATCGAAGCTGGTTCTGGTTATGGAAAGATCGCTGAGCCCTTCGCTGACGAATCTGATCACTTCGTTCTTTTTTGATTTGGGCAAAATTGCCTCTTCGTTCTCTTCGTACCATTTAAGGAGCTTGTCCTGATATTTGGATAGTTTGAAAAAGTAGCTCTCCTCCTTGACTATGGATGTCTCTTTACCGCAGTCGGGACAATACTCCCCTTCTATCAGCTGAGATTGCGGGAAAAAGGCTTCGCAGCTGATACAGTAGTGGCCTTCGTAGAAATCTTTGTAGATGTCGCCCTTTTCGTACATCTTTTCAAACGCTTTTTGAACCCCCCGGATATGTTCCGGATCAGTGGTTCTGATAAATTTGTCGTAGCTGATCTCGAAACTGTCCCAAAGCTCTTTGAACTTTGAGCTGATTTCGTCTGCGTACTCTTTGGGAGTTTTGCCCCTTTTTTTTGCGGACTCCTCTATCTTTTGGCCGTGTTCGTCCGTTCCCGTTAAAAAGAAAACGTCATACCCTTTCAATCTATAATATCTTGCGGCAGTATCCGCTATGATGGTGGTATAGGCGTGTCCGATATGGGGGACGTCGTTAACGTAATATATAGGCGTGGTAATATATTTTTTCATCCGATTTCCTTTGCTTTTAAAATTCGAATCCGCCGCCTTCGCCTCTGTTCATGCTTTCGTAGACGGCAAAGACATATTCGTTTCTGGTTTTACAGCCTACGGTCTCTACGCATTCCAAACAGCTTTTTACTCCTTTTTCTTCTTGGCACTTTTTTAGTTTATCCAGCTCTTTGAGCAGTTTTTCTCTGTAGGGGTCTTGCTGCTTATTTCGTTCGTTCATAAAACCTCTTTACGGTTTCGATTTCATATTTGGAACCAAAAAAGCACGGGGTCGTTTCATGTACGTTGTTCACCCTTTGAGAGAGAATTCTCTCTCCTCGATCGTCTATTGCGTAGCCGCCGGCTTTTTCGAAAACGTGCGCGAACGGAAAGACTTCGAAAACTTTTCTGAGTTTGCCTTTTGGTCTGTCCTGTGTTCCGGGATAACTGAAAAGACCTCCCTTTTTAACCAGAATCTGGTGCAAGTCGGGAACCATTCCGCCCGAATATCTGAGTCTGTACCCCTCTTTGAAAAGGGAGTCTATAAGCTCTTTGTGATGTGCGAACCACTCCTTCTGGGTTCCTCCCGGGGCGTTGATCTTTCCTTTTTCGCCCAAGGAGAGCTCTTCAACGAAACTGAACTCTCCATCGCTTAGGAGAAATCGTTCCGCCTTTACGGTTGAAATGACCATTTCGACTCGCGGTCCGTAAACGACGTATGCCGCCGCGATGAGATTCGGAGCGTCGAAGCTCTCTTCGTATATCCCGAAAATGGATCCGACGCTCAAATTTACATCAACCAAACTGCTGCCGTCGAGAGGGTCGTATCCTATTAGATATCTTCCGCCGCCGTTTATCAGCATAGGCTCGCTCTTTTCCTCGCTGGCCAGGACCTTGACCGAAGATACCGCGCCCAGTTCGTTTTCGATTATTTCGTCGCTGAGGATATCCAGTTTTAGCTGCTGTTCTCCGGAGCTGTTCTTTTTGTGGCTGTAGCCTCGCTCTTCTTGATGTATCGCTTCCGCTATTTTCGCAGCGCTTCTTTTTATAGCCTGAAAGATCTCTTGCATGTTACACCTTTTTACCGTGATCGTAAATCCACTGAATAATTTGATCTGTATCGTTTAGGTTGAGAATATCTATGTTTTCGGGCAAAATTTCTGTATCGACGCTCTCTTCGATCGCTACGGCTGAAACGTACGGAATGTAATCGGGATCTATTTCGTTTCTGAACACTCCGATTCTGGGTAAATTGAGCGTTTTTAGCCCCTCTACCAGAAGAAGATCGAAATCGAAAAGTTCGCAGATTCTTTCTAACCGCATCGGCGTGTGGAAAAAGAGCGTGGTTCTGGAGGGAGATACCACCGCCACGTCCGCGCCCTTTTTATAGAATCTGTAGCTGTCTTTTCCCTTCGTATCGAAGACCGCTTTGTCTTTGGGATCGTTTTTTATTACCAGAACTCTCTTGTTCGGATGAAGCCAGTCCACAATTTTTTCAATTACTGTAGTCTTACCGCTGTTTGAAGGGCCCGTAAAGGCTACCGCCACTCTCATTTTAAACCTTTGATTGCGTAACTCTATACGGAAGAGATTTTACCAAATATTAGA
>JAMONM010000008.1 GCA_027065825.1 Campylobacterales bacterium
AATTGCTAATAGTATTTAGCTTATCCAGCAAAGCCTTGTTTTGCGGATCCTTTTCCAGCCTTTTTGCGCATTCTAGATATTCGCGCTTTGCGGCTTTTAGCTCTTTTAATTGGTTTTCTATCTCCTCTTTGACAGTGGTTTCGGGCGGGAAATCCGGCTTTTGGGAGAGCATTTTAACAGTTAGATTCTGTTTTGTTCTTCGAACTCCCTCATCCGGCGGTAACAGGCCGGCTACGATTTTCATAAGCGTAGATTTTCCGCTACCGTTTTTTCCAACTATGGCAACGCGTTCATTCTCTTCTATCTGAAACTCTACATCGCAAAGAATCTTTTGAGCTTCGAACTGTTTTGAGAGATTTTTTAGTTCCACAAGAGCCATGAATTACCTCTGTTGATGTTTTAGATAATGATAGGTTATAAAACCACTTAAAATTTAAAAATAGTTTAAATAGATATGCAATTTTAACCTATATTGGATACAATGGCAAAAAATTATTAAAGAGGTTGGAATGATACTAGCTGTTTCTATCGTCTACTTTTTGTATATACTGATTAAGATCTACGTATCGGTGATGCAGGCCGGATTTATACTCAAAGCCAAAGACCAAAAGCCGGTTCTTATGATGCCTTCCAAATTCGTAAAGGCTGCCCGCTACGGCGCTAAAAAAGAGAAGATCTCGATAGTGGAAACTATTGCGGAATATGTTTTGTTCATATTCTGGATAGGGTACGGTCTTGGTTGGCTGGATAGAAGTCTCCAAATAGAGAATACGGTTTTGAAATCGGTTCTTTTTGTCGATATATTCGTGGCCATCAACTATCTCGTTTTTCTGCCTTTTGAGGTCTATAAAAAGTTTGTATTGGACGAGGAGTTCGGCTTTAACAGATCTACCTTAAAGCTTTTTATCGTCGATCAGATAAAGAGCGCGGCCATTTTTTTGATTTTCGGTTCTTTGGTTATCGCGGGAGTCAGTTACATAATGATCGGTTTCGAGCACTGGTGGATAGTTGGATTTTTGTTTATCTTCGGAATCGTTGTTTTGATAAACGCCGTCTATCCTACGATTATCGCGCCGATTTTTAATAAATTCACCCCTTTGGAAAACGAAGAGTTAAAAGAAGAGATAGAGGCTCTTTTGAAAAAGTGCGGTTTCGATTCAAAGGGAGTCTACGTCATAGACGCCAGCAAGAGGGACAATAGGTTAAACGCCTATTTCGGAGGTCTCGGCAAAACGAAAAGAGTGGTTTTGTTCGATACATTGATAAAGAAGCTCTCCAAAGACGAGCTTTTGGCCGTTTTGGGCCATGAGCTGGGCCATTTCGTTCACAAAGATCTATTAAAAAACATATTTTTAATGGGAACGATGCTGTTTGCGCTCTTTTTCATCTTTGCGAACTTGCCTCAAGAGCTGTACGTGCAAATAGGCGTTTCAAACGGTCCGTACGCTACCATAGCTCTGTTTTTGCTGCTTAGTCCGGTGTTTTTCTTTTTTGTTATGCCTCTGATTAGTTTGGTTTCGCGAAAAAACGAATATGCGGCCGATAGATACTCGAGCGAAGTTACCTCTGCTGTGTCTTTGAGAAACGCTTTGATGAAACTGGTGGATGAGAATTCGCACTTTCCGCTTTCACATCCTATCTATATCTTTTTTTACTACTCCCATCCTCCGATTCTCGATAGATTGAAAGCTCTGGGTTTTAATGAGGATAGTTCGCAAAGTTTCAGTGAAGCCCTTAAAGAGAGAAGCTTTAAGGAGATAGAGGATTGAGAGTAAAAGAGGCGATAGCCGCCGGAGCCAAAGAGTTGAAAAAGATCGCCCAGAGGCCCTATTTTGAGTCTGAGCTGCTGTTGAGTCACTGTTTTGGTATCGACAGGATCGATCTGCACAAAGATCCGGAGAGAGAACTACCAAACTATGCTTTAAAAGAGTTCTTTTCAGCCATAAAGAGGAGATCTAAGGGGTATCCGATTGAGTATATAACACAGCGGGTCTCGTTTTACTCCTTGGAGTTTTATATTCATGAAGGAGTGCTGATACCGAGACCCGAAACCGAACTTCTGGTAGAAAAGGCTTTGGAACTGCCGGTTGAGAGAGTTGCCGAAATAGGCGTAGGCAGCGGAGCCGTGAGCGTGGCACTGGCACTCAATAACGACAAGATAAGGATAGTTGCCACGGACATTTCGAAAAAGGCGGTAAAATTGGCTAGAAAAAACGTCGCGAGATACTCATTGAGCAAACGTATCGAAATTAGAGAGTGCGCCTTTTTAGACTGTGTAGAGGAGGAGATAGATTTAATAGTATCCAATCCGCCCTATATCAAAAGGGGGGTTGAACTGGAAAAACCGGTTACCTTCGAACCTCCTGAAGCTCTATTTGCCGGTGAGGAGGGGGATGAAATAATAAAAAATATCGTATCTTTGGCTCTGGATAGGGGGGTTGCTTTTTTGATTTGCGAAATAGGTTACGATCAAAAGGAGAGTGTAGAAAAGCATTGCCGTCAGCTGGGGTTGGATCCGAAATTCTACAAAGATTACGCTGGCTGGTACAGAGGTTTCGTGATAGATTTTAAAAAGGAGAGGGGATGAGAGTAGGGCGCTTGGCCGAGGCTGTATATATCGTTTTTTTGGCAGCCGTTTTGGGAGCGGTATTGACTCTGGGGGCGGTGGTGGCTCCGGTGATATTCCATAGCGAAAGGTTTTTGCAACAAGAAATTTTGAGCCACTATCAAGAGGGACTGATTATGACGGCTATATTTTTAAAAACGAACTATATATTAAATTTTGCTGCATTTGTGATTTTGATCCGAGAGATTTACGATTACAAAAGATTTAAAAGGGATCTCTGGATTTTGCTATCAGCCACTACGGCGCTGTTTTCAATTTTTATGTTTACGCTCTATTATACCCCAGATATCGTGGCTTATCAGATCGCAGGAGAAGAGATGACAAAGAGTGAAATTTTTGCTAAGATTCACAAAGGAAGCGAAATAGATTTTTCCCTTTTGGCGTTATCCTTGGCCGTTTTGGCGGTAAGGAGAGCCTATTTATTGAAAAAAGGATGATCTGGTGCGAGAGGTTGCCATATCCGTTAGAGGCTTGAAAAAGCGTTTCGGCCCCAAAGAGGTACTTAGGGGCGTAGATCTGGATATAATCAGACATAAAACCACGGTTATCATGGGACTATCCGGTAGCGGTAAATCTACTATTATAAAGCATATCGTGGGATTATTGAAGCCTGATGAGGGTTCGATCATGGTCGACGGAATCGACGTGGCCAAAGCCGACGAGGATCAGATCTTCGCGGTAAGGAAAAAGGTAGGTTTTCTGTTTCAAAGCGGTGCTCTTTTTGACAGTATGAACGTATATGAGAACGTGGCGTTTCCTTTGAGAGAACATACGAATCTGGGTGAAAAGGAGATTCTTAAAAAGGTCGAAAGAGCTCTGGAGATGGTGGGTTTAAAGCCTAACGAAGTTCTTAGGCTTTTCCCTGACGAACTGAGCGGCGGAATGAGAAAAAGGGTCGGTTTGGCCAGAACCGTAATTATGGAGCCGGAAATAATTCTTTACGATGAACCTACTACCGGGCTGGATCCGATAACTTGCGATCTGATATCGCAGATGATTTTACATCTGCAAAGCGAGCTAAACGTAACGTCGGTTCTAATTAGCCACGATATCAAGGAGAGTTTCAAGGTAGGTGACTATTTTGCGTTTTTGTTCGAAGGCAAGATTTTGGAGTATGGAGACAGGGAGAGCTTTAAAAAGAGCTCTAACCCTTATGTCAAGCAGTTTCTAGAAGGAGAGAGCCAAGGCCCCATTAAAATAGTGGACTGAGGCTGAACCTCAATCCCATTGATTTCTTATATAGCTAGGCACGTCCAATAGATCGGAATTTTTTCTCAACTCCAAAATATCGTCGGTACCGGTTTTGACCATATTTTCCAGAGGCTGCTGTTTAGGCGAGACCAGTTTCATCTCCTCTTTCTCTTTCTGTTCCTGGTGATCAAAGCCCGTTGCTATCAACGTAATCCTAACTCTATCTGGCTCCATGGTTTCGTCGGTGGTGGTACCAAAAATTACGTATGCGTCTTCGTCCGCGCTCTCGTATACCACGTCCATGGCTTCGCTTATATCCACGAGCGGATAGTCCGGATGTATCGTAAAATGCACGAGTACGCCCATGGCGCCGTTTATGGACATATTGTCCAACAGAGGCGATTCTATGGCGCTCTTGATAGCTTCATAAGCCGAGTTGCCGCCCTGTGCTTCGCCTACGCCCATCAGAGCCAGTCCTCTGTGGCTCATTACCGTTTTTACGTCGGCAAAGTCCAGGTTGATATCGTTAGGCCCGTAAGAGAGTATAACGCCGCTTATGCCGTGAACGGCCCTTGCCAGAACGTCGTCGACGATTTTAAAGCTCTCTTTTATTCCCAGATTCTTCTCAACTATAGCCAAAAGTTTGTCGTTAGGGATTACCACTATAGAGTCGCTCTCTTTTTTCAGCTCCTCTATACCGGCATCGGCCAACCTGGCTCTTCGTCTTCCTTCGAATTTGAAAGGCTTGGTTACTACGCTGATAGTGAGAGCTCCCACCTCTTTCGCAGCCTGAGCGATGATAGGCGCCGCTCCGGTTCCGGTACCGCCGCCCATTCCGGAGGCTATGAAAACGATGTCCGCCCCTTCGAGTTTCTCCTTGATTTCGTCGAAACTCTCCTGAGCGGCCTCTTTACCCTTTTCCGGTATCATTCCGGCCCCCAGGCCTCTAGTGGTCTTTTCGCCAAGTTGTATTTTTACGTGGGCTTTGGAACTGTTTAGGGCCTGAGCGTCGGTATTGGCTACTATGAGCTCTATTCCCTCAATGTTCTGGTTTATCATATGGCCGATCATATTTCCGCCGCCGCCGCCTACGCCGATGGCTTTTATATTGGCGCCCGTGATCTTTTTGCTCTCTTCAACGATAAAAGGTTCCATTGTCCCTCTCCTTTAAAATCTAAAATAGCTGGGTTATCCATCTGAAAAATTTGGAAATCTTCTCTTTGATTCCCTCCTTAGGTTCAGCAGGCAGAGTCGTTAGCTCCTCGATTTCGTTTTTTATTTCCGATTGGTCAAGGAGTATATTTTCCTGGGTAGATCTATCGATCTCCTCCTTTCTTTCCTCTTCGGCTCTGTGTCGAATTTTGCCGTTGGAGTCTATTTCATAGGGGGTAAAACCGCCCGATCCGTATATCAAAAGCCCTATAGCGGTAGAGTAGGCCGGATCTTCCATCTCTTCGAACATTCCTTCTATTTTATGGGGTTTGGCCACTCTTACCGGCATATTATCGAAAATTACCGCCGCTAGTTCTCTGATGCCTTCTAGCTTGGACATGCCTCCGGTTAGAATCACTCCGGCGCCTATATGCTCTTTTAGTCCGCTTTGCTCCAAGGATTTTGCCAGTATCATGAGCGTCTCTTCCACTCTGGCGAAAATGACGTTATAGACGATTTCGAGCGAAACTTCCTGGGAGCTGTTTTCGTCTCCGATTACCGGGATATTGATTATTTCATTTTTGCTGTTTTTTAAATTGCCGTATTCAAGTTTTATCTTTTCCGCTACCGAAAGCGGCGTATGAAGAGCCATAGATAGGTCGTTAGTGATATGGTTTGAACCTACGCCAAGGTAGTCGTTGTATCTTAGTGAATTACCGAGATGAACTACCGTATTGCTGGTCGCGGCCCCCATGTCTATTACGGCGACTCCGAGCTCTTTTTCGTCTCCGTTTAGGACGGCTAGAGCCGAAGCGTATCCGCCCAATACCACGTTTTCTATCTCTACTCCGGCGAGTTTTATCGCTTTTTTCAGATTATAGAGATTTGATTTTTGAGTGGTTATGATATGAACTTCGACTTCGAGTCTGCTGGCGTTCATTCCCAGGGGGTCTTCTATATTCTCCTGCTCGTCTACAATGAAATTATAAGGCAGAACGTGGACGATCTCATACTCATGGGGTATATTGGCGTTGTACTGGGCCGTCTGCATCACCCTGGATATTTCTGCCAGAGTTATCTCTTTGTGAGGAATGTTTACTATCGCGTTACTGTTGACGCTCTTTGTATATGCGCCGGAGATGGAAACTACTGCCTTGTTGATCTGAGTTCCGGCGACCCTTCTGGCGTCGTTCAAGGCCGCTTTTATAGATTTGGACGCAAGGTCGATATTGGTGATGATTCCTTTTTTGAGCCCTTGTGATCTGCTGATACCGGTCCCAATTACTTTGAGATCACCGTTCTCGTCCTTTTGCGCTATCATAGCGCATATTTTGCTCGAACCTATGTCGATGGCGAGAATCTGGTTTCCCAATTACAGTCCTTTGTAATATATTTCTATCTCATATCTCTTTTGAAGGTTTTTCAGTAAATTATCCCACTCTACGCTCTCTTTTACTTTTTTCGTGTTTTCGGTTATGAAAGCGCTGTTTTGTTCAAGTTTCTTTTTCATTATGAGTTTTTGCTCCAGTATCTGGTATACTACGGCTTTGCCGCTCTCCAAAAGAATATACCCAGAAGGCTCCGTAACGGAGAACAGAACGCTCAAAAATTCGGCCGCTTCCGTCTCTTTTAGAGGTTTTAATTTGTCTACGTCGTCTCTGGATATAAAATCGGTCACTTTGCCGTCAAAGTTTTTGGACAAAGCTTCGGCCCTTTTTGTCAAAAGGGATTTTTTCTCGGCTTCGACAAAGTCCTTTATAACCCTGACTCTGGCCTCCTCGAAGGTCATTGGACGGGATGGGACTTTTTTGTCTAATCTTATGATAGCATATTTTTTGCCGATTAGTTTCGGTTTTAAATAAAAATTCTCACTTTTTTGCCCTATCTCTTTCATAAGGTTACCGTCAAAAATTTCGTTTTGCTCGGAAACCCTAATCGTTTCTTGGGGCTCTATCTCTCCCTTTTTAAACTTTAGATATTTTTTAAGAGCCTCTTTTTTCCCTTTTTTTATTCTGTATTCGTTCAAAACAGCCTCTTTTGCACTGTCGAAATCCATCAGTTTTCCGTTGGGTTCTTTAAACAAGTGTCTGTTTTTTTCAAAAAATTTCAAAAGCTCCTCTTTTGAAGGTTCCGGTATTTCGAAAGGATCGTACCATAATATGGATAGAACGTATTGCGGTTGTTTTATGTAGTTTTGTTCTCTCTTTTTCCAAAACTCAATTAGTTGCGTTTCGTTGTAGGTGACGTTTATGTCGCGCGAATCCAAAACGGTATATTTGATTTTGTCTCCGATAAACAAAGAAGCGCCGAAAGAGTTTTTTTCGAGTTTTGCAAGAGGTAGCTCCAATATCTCCTGGAGCTTTTGAATCAAGATCGCTTTTTTTACGAGAGTTTCGTAATCCTTAGGTTTCATACCGACTCTTTTGAGAGTTTCCAAATATATTTTTTTATCGAATTTGCCGTTTGTACTGAACTCTCTCATAGATACGATTTTGTTTTTGACCTCATCATCCAGCACCGTCAATCCAAGCTCTCGCGCAAGATTCATCAAAAGAGCTTCCGTAACGAGAGAGTTTAACGCCTCTTTTTCCAGACCTAGCTCTTTGGCTTTTTGTTTGTCCAGTTTTCCCTGAAGCATATTGTTATAATAGGAGTAGAGTTCGCTATATTTTCTCTGAAACTCGTCCGCTTTGATCTCTATCTCACCGACTTTGGCGATTTTGCCGGCTGAAGAGCCGTATTCGTACGCTCCCCAGCCGACGAATCCGGCCCCCACGAAGGCGATCGTACTTATCCAGATGGTTACCACGAGCCATTTTTTATGTTTTTGCATCCAGCTGATCATTGTTCGAAATCCTTGTTTAAGCGTTAAAATTGACTAAATTTTAGTGAAACTGGAATTAATTTATGATAAATTCAAGGTAGGGGGAATAAAATTTGTTTTTAAATAACGTAAACTCAAGGAGATTTATGGATAACGCCGCTTTGATGGACAGGGATCTTAGACATATTTGGCATCCGTGTACACAGATGAAAGATCACGAGACCTTGCCTCTTATTCCCATAAAAGAGGGGAAAGGCGTATATCTGTACGATTTCGACTCAAACAGATATATAGACGCCATTAGTAGCTGGTGGGTAAATCTATTTGGACACTCCAACGAGTATATTAACAAAAAAGTCAAAGAGCAGTTGGAGTCTTTGGAACATGTAATATTTGCCGGCTTTACTCACGAACCGATCGTTAAATTGAGCGAGAGGTTGGTAAAGTTGGCTCCTCAAGGGTTAAACAGGTGTTTTTACGCCGATAACGGCTCCAGCGCTATCGAAGTGGCGTTAAAGATGAGTTTTCACTACTTTAAAAACCTTGGCCGAATCAAACCCTATTTCGTATCTCTTACCAACAGTTATCACGGAGAGACGATCGGAGCTCTCTCTGTTGGAGACGTCTCATTGTACAAAGAGACGTATAAGGAGATTTTAATCAGGGCCATCCACGCCCCGGTGCCGGTCGATAGAAGCGAGGAGGCCGCTTATGAAGCTGCCGCCGCTTTAAAAAGCATATTCGAAAAAAGAGGCGAAGAGATTTCCGCCTTTATCCTGGAGCCTTTGGTTCAATGCGCCGGATATATGCATATGTATTCACCTTTATATCTCAAGTTGGCCGCGGAGCTTTGCAAGGAGTACGGTATACATCTAATAGCAGACGAGATTGCCGTTGGGTTCGGCAGAACAGGCACGATGTTCGCCTGTGAACAGGGCGGAATAACTCCGGATTTCATGACGCTGTCAAAAGGGCTTACCGGAGGTTATCTGCCTCTATCTGTGGTATTGACTACCGACGAGATCTATTCGGCCTTTTACTGCGACTATAACGAGTACAAAGCCTTTTTGCATTCGCACAGTTATACCGGCAATCCTTTGGCGTGCAGCGCAGCCAACGCCACGTTGGATATATTCGAAAGAGAGAACGTTTTGGAGAGAAACGGAGCCAAAATAGAGTATATCGCAAAGGGCCTCGAGAGATTTAAAGAGCTTAAAAATATCAAGGATATCCGTCAGTGCGGGATGATAGCGGCCGTTGAGTTGGAGGGTTACGATCCTTTGGAAAGGGTCGGTTTGAAAATATATAAAAGATCGCTACAAAACGGCGTTTTGCTAAGACCTCTAGGGAACGTGGTCTATTTCATGCCGCCTTATGTTATCGACTATGAACAGATAGATACCGTATTGAATGTGGCCTATGACGCCATTAGGGCTGTAGCAAGATGAGCGAAATTCATATACCGGTGCTAAAGGATGAGATCGTAGAGTTTTTCTCCGATATGGAGGGAGGAGTCATCGTCGACGCCACTTTGGGATACGCCGGCCATACGAGCGCGATACTCAGCAGTAACGAAAAGGTAGCGATCGTAGGAATAGACAGAGATAAAACGGCGATAGAGTACTCTCGAAAAAAGCTCTTGCCCTTTAAAAACAGAGTAGAGATCGTAGAGGGAAGGTTTTCTCAAAAGATTGCGGATTTGTTAGATAGATTCGACGTCAAAGGAGTTTTGGCCGATCTTGGCGTCTCCTCTTTACAACTGGATGATAGATCCAGAGGCTTCTCTTTTGAAAGCGACACGTTGGATATGAGAATGGACTCGCAAGGGATTTCCGCATACGATGTGGTCAACGGATATCCACTTGAAGAGTTGATCAGAATTTTTAAAGAGTACGGAGAAATCAAAGAGGCCAAAAAACTTGCTGAAAAAATCGTCTTACGAAGATCGAAAGCCCCTATCGTTTCTGGCAAAGAATTAAGTTCCCTGGCAGCCGAAACGATCTTTAAAAGGGGAAAAACGAACCCCGCTACGAAGCTTTTTCAGGCGATCAGAATCGAAGTCAATCAGGAACTAAAAGAGCTGGAGACACTTTTGGACATATTGGAAGATAAGAGGCCTTTGGGGGCTAAAATAGCGATAATAACCTTTCACTCTCTCGAAGACAGAATAGTCAAGGAGAGATTTAAAAAATGGTCAAGAGAGTGTATATGTCCGCCGGAGGCATTGAGATGCGTTTGCCAAAAGAACAACAGCCTCGGAAAAAGGATCACAAAAAAACCGATCGTTCCTTCAGCAAAAGAGATTGAACTCAATCCAAGAAGCAGGAGCGCCAAGTTGAGACTATTTCAATTCAAAGAGGGAAAATGAGTGAGAGAGAGGAGCTTTTAGAGGGTTTTAAAAAGAGCCGCAATATAGATTTCAAGTTTTTTTTGATGGTGCTGTTGAGCATGTGCATCGTATTGCTGCTGGCCTTTCCCAAAATATATGTGAGAAACCATATCTACTATACCAGCAAAGATATAAACAAGCTATTAGACGAGTATGAGGCTCTAAAAGAGGAGAATCGGCTTTTGAAGGAGAAGCTGGAATTCATGAAATATAAAAATCAGGTTCTAGATACCATGTTTTAAAGGTTGTAGGTGATTAGAAAATTTATAGAGTTCGCTATCGACAGACCTATTTTAAATCATATATTTTTGCTTTTTATTCTGGTTCTTTCCGTTTTTGCCTATAAAAACGTACCGAAAGAGATTTTTCCCCCTATAGATCTGCACAAGATTTTGATTACCGGTTCCTATCCGGGAGCCAGCGCAGAGAATCTTGATCAGATGGCGGTGAAGAATATAGAGGAGAATCTCAAAAACGTTACCGGCCTTTCGGATATAGACTCCGTGGTCAAGAACGGCAGATTCACGATAATTTCCGAAATCAAAGAGGATGCCGACGAAATTTTGGTACTAAACGACGTAAAAGACGAGATCTCGAAAATCAGACGGGACCTTCCGGCCGATATGGACGAACCGGTAGCTACCGTATTGAAAAAGAGTTTTCCTCTTGTGCTGATCGCTATCGCCTACGAAGGAGATAGAAAAGAGCTGCTCAAGGTGGCTGAGGAGCTAAAAAGCGATCTGTCGAATATCAAAGATCTCAGCGATATAACGATTAGAGGAGACGCCGACGAGGAGTTGAGCATCGTTTTGGACGAAAAGAGGATCGAAGCGTACGGTCTGGATCTTATTTCGGTTGTCAACGTGATTAGAGGCTTATCCTCGATTTTTCCGATAGGCACTATAAAAGAGAAGGGAAACCATCTCTATCTTACCACTCAAAACGGTAAAAAACTGAAAAAGGAGTGGGAGGAGACCATTATAAATCTGGCAGGAAAGAGGGTCAGATTAAAAGATATAGCCAAAATAGAGTTTAAACTCTCTGATCCCACTCAGCTTTCTCACTTTAACGGTATACCCAACGTTAGTATCAATATAAACAAGTCGAAACAGGGTAACGCAATAGAGTTGGTAAAAACTATAAAAGAGAGACTCAAAGCTTTCGAAGAGCGATACGAGGGCTTTACCTTTAGAGTCTATACCGACACTTCGATATGGATAAGAAACAGACTAAATACGGTTACTTCCAACCTGATCTTCGGTCTGATTCTGGTCTTTAGCGCGCTGTTGTTGACGGTCAATTGGCGAATAGCGCTGGTTGTAGGAATCGGTATACCGGTAAGCTTCATGATAGGGCTGATCTCTTTAGAGATTATGGGATACAGTCTGAATATGCTCTCTTTGCTCGGAGCGTTGATCGCGTTGGGAATGCTGGTCGACGAGGCCATAGTGGTGGCCGAAAATATATATAGACACCTGGAGATGGGCAAAGACCCCAGAACGGCTACGATCGACGGCACGCTTGAGATGTTTCCGGCCGTTTTGACGGCCACCGCGACTACCATATTCGCGTTTTTACCGCTTCTGATCATGAGCGGAGAGATGGGGGTTTTTATAAAAATTTTGCCGATTATGATCTCGATTTTGCTTTTAAGTTCGCTGTTTGAAGCTTTCTATTTTCTGCCTCTGCACGCCAAAGATATATTAAAAGTTGACAAAAAAAGCGAAAAAAGAGCACCTTTTTGGGAGAAGATGAGCAGACTCTATACCGATATATTGAGTTTTCTGTTAAAGAGAAAACGCCTCTCCCTGGCGATTTTGGTTCTTTCGATCTTGGTCGGTACGTATGCGATGTTAAAAGGGTCTAAATTTCAGCTTTTTCCGGAATTCGACACGACTCAGATCTACGTTTCAGGCAGAGTCGATGTGAATAACGACATTTTTGAAACCGAAAAAATCGTATCTAGGATAGAAAAGGCAATTTTGTCCAAAGCAAGAGAGAACGAAATTTCAAGCGTAACATCCGTAATCGGTATGAAAATGGACGCTAAAAACGAGGCGGAGTTGGGTGATAATCTGTTTCATATTTTCGTAAATCTTCATGAACCCAAACCGAAAAATTTCGTGGATCGATTCATAACGCCCAATTTCTCTTTGGAGTACGATCCTTCGGATATGATTAGATCCAGAAGCGCCAAGGAGATCGCGGCCGAGATAGAACGATCCATGAGGGAGTTAAAAAGTGTTCCGGATATCGAAGAGTTAAACGTTATTGTGCCTCAGGCCGGAATCGTAAAGAGCGATATCGAGATCTCTTTGGTGTACAAAGATGATAAAAAGGTTTTAAAAGCTATAAAAATGCTAAAGGATAAAATGAAACAGATCAAAGGAGTATACAATATAACGGACGACGCGTTCGAAGGTGAAAAAGAGCTGAAACTGCGTATCAACCGGTACGGTTCCGATTTGGGAATTACAGAAAGCTATCTTTATAACGTGTTGACGCCCCTATATCTCAACGGGGAGTTTTCTAAAATGTTCAAAAATGGGGATCTACTGAGAATTAGACTAGAAGGTGCGGACAAAGATAGATTCGATAGTCTAAAAAGTTTGGAGATAAAACTGCCAAATAGCCAAAAGAGGGTCAAATTGACAGAAGTGGTCGATTTCGTGGTTAAAAGGCACTTTTATACGATTATTAAAGAGAACTCCCAGCGGATCAGAACCGTATACGCTTCTTTGGACAAAAACGTAATAACGTCGGCCGAATTTTATGAAAAGATATCGGACCTACTGAAAAAGATAGAGTCCATGGGGCTTAAAGTCGAGATAAAAGGGGAAGAAAAAGAGAATAAAAAAGTAAAAAAAGAGATCGCCGAAGCGGCAATGATCGCTCTTTTTCTGATCTTTTTGGCTCTGGTTTGGATGTTCGGTTCGATTGCCCAGTCTCTGATAGTGCTCGCCTCTATTCCTCTGTCGATTTTCGGCGTAATGGCCGGTCACTATATTATGGGTATAAATCTCACTATGCCCAGTATGATCGGTGTGGTGGGTCTGGCCGGAGTAGTGGTGAACGACGGTTTGATAATGTTGGATTTTATTAAAAAGAGCAAAAACCTCAAAGAACTGGTCGAGAGGGCGAAACTGAGGCTAAGACCGATTTTATTGACCTCCATCACCACCGTTTTGGGGCTGTCCACTTTAATGTTTTTCGCTTCGGGGCAGAGTTTGATCTTGCAGCCGATGGCGGTTACGCTCGGTTTTGGAATAGCCTGGGCGACCATAATAAATTTATATATAGTACCGCTGTTTTATGCGAACATTTACGAGATAAAAGGAGAAAAGGTGACAAATTCTTGACAAAAATTATCTCGCGCAAACCGGTCGTTATATAAAATTAAATTATAAGATATAATATCGTTTCGATCGAGTGGGCAGTTTAAATTAAAATATGGTATAAATAACACATTTTCATTAAAAGGAGGGGCAGATGTTTAACGACGTTGACGATTTTTTGATGGGTACGCCAAAGAGCAAATTTATCGATATAGTATTTAACGCCAACAGAAACGTCGTGGAGGCCGAATTGGAGAGGCTGATCGAATGGATGGCGGCAATGGAGCTGATTTTGGAAAAAGAGTACGGCGTAGAGGACGTGGAAAAAAAGATCAGATACTTTCTGGCTGACGAGGAGAACAAAGCCGAACTCGAAAACAAAGTAAATTCGCTTTATATAGAATCAATGGGAAATATTCTTACTCAAAGCGAGTAAAACTAAGGAGTATAATTGTTAAAGAGCGTTGAAAAAGAGATTGAGAGCTTGGTGGCCCAGCTGGGAGATAAGAGGGTTTTAGACCTTTATAGAGATCTCCCGGCCGGTAAAAGGCTCAGAAGCAGGCTGATTTTGAAGATTTGCGATTCTAAAGAGTGTATTAAGCTGGCCGCTTTGATAGAGATGATCCACGCGGCCAGTCTGTTGCATGACGACGTTATCGACGATGCCGAAACCAGAAGGGGGAAAGCCTCGATCAACGCCGTATACGGCGACAAAACCGCGATTATGCTCGGCGACATTCTCTATTCGAAAGCCTTTTTCGAACTCACCGATTTTCCCGGAGATGTTGCGAAAACTGTTTCAAACGCCGTCGTTCTCCTCAGTATGGGAGAGATGATGGATGTGGATTTGGCAAAGGCTTTCAATACCGATTTGGATCTTTATTTGGATATGGTTTACAAAAAGACCGCCTCGCTGATAGAGGCCAGTGCGGCATGCGCGGCGATTTTGGCCGGTCTGGAGCCGCAACCTTATGCCCTGTACGGCAAAAATCTGGGTATAGCGTTTCAGATAGTGGACGACATTCTCGATATAGTCGGAGATGAAAAGAGCCTCGGAAAGCCCGCGATGAACGATTATAAAGAGGGCAAGACCACGATGCCGTACATCTATCTGTACGAATCTTTGGATGAGAACGGCAGGGCCAGATTGGAGAGTCTTTTCGCCAAAGAACCCTCCTTTGAAGACAAAGCGTGGATAAAAGAGAGCATGATTAAATACGGAGCCGTAAAAAAGGCCATGGATTATGCCGTTTCTTTAGGCGAAGAGGCTCTTGCCGCGCTGCCTGAAAAAAACGGAGATCTTCAAGAGATAATGAAAAAACTGATATACAGGGAATACTGATGAACTATCTCGTTGTAAGCTTTTCCCATAAAAACACCGATATAGAAACCAGAGAGAGGCTGGCGTTATCTGAGGAGGAACGTAGAGAAGAGGTTTATAAAAGCCTGATAGAGCTCCCCTTTATAAACGAATTGATAATAGTGTCCACCTGCAACAGAGTTGAGATACTAGCTAGCGTTAAAGATCCGTTTAAAGCCTCCGAAGCCATTTTGAAAAAGCTATCTCAAGTTTCGGGAATAGAGTTGGAAGAGCTCGAAGGCAGAGCGGACATATACGAGGATAACGGCGCAATTCATCATATATTCAGCGTCGCCTCCGCTCTAGACAGTTTGGTTATAGGCGAAACCCAGATTTCGGGACAGTTAAAGAGCGCCTTTAAAGACTCCTTTGAAAAAGGCTACTCTTCCCAAAAACTGGCGCGTGTGATGCATTTTGCCTTTAGATGCGCCGCAGAGGTTAGAAACTCTACAGATATCTCCAAAAATCCGGTTTCGATTGCCAGTGCGGCCGTCGCGCAGGCCAAGGAGATTTTCGAGGATCTCGGCGAAACCGAGGCCGTAGTGATTGGAACGGGAGAGATGGGGGTTTTGGCCGCAAAGCATCTGTTGAATCACGGATGTAGCGTTACTTTGATAGGGAGAGATTTCCAAAAGTGCGAAAAAATATCCAAAGAGCTGGGACCGAGAGTGAAAGCGGCAAAAAGCGATGATATCGTTGAGGAGATCAACTCGAAACCGCTTCTTTTTACGGCAACCTCTTCCGAAAATCCGATTATAACAGCGGATATGGTGCAACAGACCGAATTTGAAAGATATTGGTTCGATATGGCCGTGCCGCGTGATATAGAGGAGTTCGAAATCGACGGTTTGAAGGTATACGTTGTCGACGATCTTAAAGAGATTGTCAACAAGAACCTAACTCTCAGGGAAGCTCAGGCCAAAGAGGCGTATAAAATTGTGGGCAGATATACCAGAGAGTTTTTCAAATGGTTGCAGACGCTGGCTATAGAACCTATAATAAAAGGTATTAGAGAACAGGCTAAGGATGCCTCTTTGGCCGAGATAAAAAGGGCTGTAAAAAAAGGGTTTATACCGCCTGAGCTTGAAGAGAGCGTAATTAAGATTTTGCACGGAGCCTTCAACAAGTTTTTGCATAAACCCACAAAGAATATCAAAGCGGTCGCAAACGATCCTCAGGGTGACGTAATAGTGGAGTCGATAAAATATGTTTTCGATTTAAACGGCGAAGAGTACAACTATCTAAACAGATATAAATGCGAATATTATATGAATATGGTCGACGAAGAGGAAAAAGGAGAAGATTGTGAAGTTCAGTAACGCCTTTATATATACGCAAAAAGAGAGTCCTAAAGAGGCCGTTGTTCCCAGTCACAAATATCTCGTAAAAGGCGGTTTTATAATCCAGGTGGCCAGCGGAATATACAACTTTTTGCCTCTTGGCAACAGGGTTTTAAAAAAGATCGAAACGATAATCAAAGAGGAGCTGGATAGTTCCGGTTGCCAGGAGGTATGCCTGGGATTTGTTACCCCGTGCGATCTATGGGAAAAAAGCGGAAGATTTTCGAAATACGGTAAAGAGCTCCTGAGATTCAAGGATAGAAAAGAGAACTGTTTCGTTTTGGGCCCCACGCATGAGGAGATGATGGTAGAGCTGGTTAAAAACAGAGTAAACAGTTACAAACAGCTGCCTTTGAATCTCTATCAGATCCATATTAAATTTAGAGACGAGGCAAGACCCAGATTCGGACTGTTAAGAGGTAGAGAGTTTGTTATGAAAGACGGCTACTCTTTTCACAAGGACGAAAAAGATATGCAAAAAGAGTACTCCTTGATGGAGGAGACCTATAAAAAGATTTTCACCAGATTGGGTCTGGATTTTCGGGTTGTGGATGCGGATGTGGGCGCGATAGGAGGCAGCGGTAGCAAAGAATTCATGGTTTTGGCCGAAACAGGAGAGGATGAGATAGCCATCTGTTCAAAATGTTCCTATGCCGCCAATTTAGAGACCGCCAAGCGCTCAAAAAGGGACAAACCGGTCGAACCGCCGGAATTTAGCGGTTTTACTAAATTTTATACTCCCGGAGTGAAAACGATAGAGGAGCTTAGCTCCTTTTTTCATCTGCATCCGTACTATTTTCTCAAAGCCATCGTAAAAATGGCGAAGTTCGCGGATGAAAAGAGACCGGTGGTCTTTTTCGTAAGAGGCGACGAGGAACTACAGGAGACAAAGGCGCAAAACGCAATAGGCGCGGACGAACTTCTAGAGATATCCGAGGATGAGATTAGATCGGCCGGATTGGTTCCGGGTTTCATCGGACCTTTTGATCTGAATGTAGAGTATATAATAGATATCGACTTGAAAGGAGAAAAGGGACTTATCTGCGGAGCGAATCTAGAGGATTACCATCTGATCGACTGCGATCTGTCCGCTATTGAGGGGAAATTTGCAGATATCGCGGCCGTGAAGAAAGGGGACGCCTGCCCCGTATGCGGAGCCGAGTTGGATATAAAAAAAGGTATAGAGGTAGGACACATTTTCCAGCTGGGAACTAGATATTCAGAACCTCTCGAAGCCGGATTTTTGGACGAAGAGGGCAGATTTAGGCCCTTTGTTATGGGTACATACGGAATAGGCGTCTCGAGACTTGTGGCCGCAATTATTGAACAGTCTCACGACGAAAGGGGTTGTATATGGCCTTTGGCCGTGGCTCCGTATCAGGTAGATATCGTCGTTTCAAATATCAAGGATGATCAGCAAAGGGAGTTTGCCTTAACGATTTACGACGAGCTGATCAAAGCGGGCGTAGAGGCGATTTTGGACGATAGGGAGGAACGATTCGGTTTTAAAATGAAAGATTTCGAACTTATCGGCTTTCCATACGCTATAATCGTAGGCAAAGGACTTCAAGAAGGAAAGGTTGAACTGGTGGAGAGATCGACGCTAAAACGGCTGGAACTACCCAAAGAAAGTCTCATAGAGGAGATTTTAAAAAGGCTCTCGTAAAAGGTTAAATATGCTCTATTTTTTGCTCTATCTGTTTATTGAAACTCTTGTATCGGTAGAGATAGCCGGAGCAATAGGTCCCATATGGACCTTTTTGGAGATCGTATCAAGCGCGATTTTAGGTTTTTTTCTGCTGATGCGCTTTCAGTATAGATCGAACGAATATATTATGGCTTTGGCACGCAGAGAGATAACTCTCGAAGAGTTCGAGTCTATGAGTTTATATACGCTTTTGGGAGCCATATTGTTAATTATTCCGGGCTTTTTTACGGATATATTGGGCCTTTTGATGCAATTTGGGGCGTTTGCTAGGTTTTTTGCCTCCAAAATATTGAATCTCAAAAAAAAGCCACCCCATAAAAGAGGAGAGGATGATGTCATCGATGTTGAAATTATTGAGCGTTAGCGCTCTTGCTTCGCTGGCCCTTTTTGGAGCCACCGATGAAC
>JAMONM010000009.1 GCA_027065825.1 Campylobacterales bacterium
CAGCCGCAAAAAGAGATTAAAATGATACAAAAGCCTATATCTAAGCCAAAACCCAAACCCAAACCGAAACCCACACCCCAAAAACTAGAGCCCAAAGAGCCGCCAAAACCAAAACCTAAGCCTCAAAAACCAAAACCGAAACCAAAACAGAAACCAAAGCCAAAACCCAAACCGAAACCCAAACCAAAACCTGAGCCGAAACCTACACCCCCAAAACAAGAGCCCAAAGAGCCGCCAAAGCCTATAGAGCGAAACTCTATCCCGGATACGGCCGCTCCTCTTGCGATGGCCGGCGGCGTCGCGAGAGATGATTTGGCAGAACCGGATTTGGCCGCCAAAAATGAGGTCGAGCCGGCCCCATTTGAGAGTGAGGGCCGCTCTGGAGCAAAAGCTGGATCGCCGGATATGGTGGATAATAAAGAGAGACTTTTGGTGCAGATCAAAGAGGCGATAGAAAAATATAAAAAATATCCCAGAATAGCCAGAAGACTTAGACAAGAGGGCGTAGTGATCGCCAGATTTACGCTAAATTCGGACGGCAGTATAACCGAGATAGAGATAGTTCAAAGTGCCGGAAGAGTTTTGGATAGATGTACGAAAAAGTGTATAAAAAGAGCCTCGTTGGAGTTTCCTTCGCCAAAGGAGAGTATCTCTTTGGTAATTCCTATCGAGTATAGGTTGCGTTAACGTTTTATTAATTTAAAGAGGGTATTATTTTTTAAAACCAAAGGAGCTGAAAATGAGAAAAACGGTAATCGTATTGGCTATGTTAGTTGCGGCTATCGCACTGGGCGCCGCAGAGAGGGGAGGATTTAGCAAAGCGGCTAAAAATCCGGAGCTGATCCAGGAGGGAGAGGCCAAGATGTGGTGTGCCGTTTGCGGTATGAATCTCAAAAAGTTCTACAAGACTTCGCACGCGGTAATATTGGATGATGGAAGCAAAAGGCAGTATTGCTCTATCAGATGCCTAGCGGCACAGTGGCCCAAAATAGGAAAACATGTCAAAAAGATATTGGCAGCAGACGCGGCCACCGATAAATTGATAGATGCTCAAAAAGCCTATTATGTGGTGGGCAGCAGCGTCAAAGGTACGATGAGCCAAAGAAGCAAAATCGCTTTTGCCTCTTTGGAGGATGCTAAAAAGTTCGTCTCCGAATACGGAGGAGAGATAGTCGATTTTAAAACCGCCTTCGCCATGGCCAAAGAGGATCTGAAAAAAGATATGGCGATGATGAAACAGAAAAAGAGAATGATGTATAAAAAGGGCGAGGCGATATATAACAGAATGTGCAAAGAGCAGATAGATAAGAAAAGATTCAAAAATATAGCTCAGCTCAAAAGCTATATAAAAAAGAGTGGAGTCTGTGGCGATTTGAAGGGAAAGAGACTTCAGGCGCTGGCGCTGTATATTTGGGAAGCGAAGGATAAAAACATAAAAGAAGCCCAAAAAATATCGGTTCCTAAAAACGCCAAATGCCCGGTTTGCGGAATGTTTGTACATAAATATCCTCGATGGGCCGCCGTAGCGGTTTCGAAAAGCGGAGAGAGACTCTATTTTGACGGCGTCAAAGATATGTTTAGGTTCATGTTTGATTCTAAAAGATACGGATATGGCAATTTCAATACCTCAAAATTGGTGGTTACCGACTATTATACGCAAAAACCGATAGACGCCAAAAAGGCTTATTACGTCATAGGCAGCGACGTTTTGGGACCTATGGGAGAAGAGCTGATTCCCTTTGCCACTTTGAAAGAAGCACAGAGCTTCAAAAAGGATCACAAAGGTAAAAGGGTATTGAGATTCGAAGAGGTAGACAAAGAGGTGATCGCTGCACTTGAATAGAAGAGTTTTGCCATTTTTACTCTTTTTGCTGTTTAGTCTATTTACGGGGGCGGCCCTTTTTTTAAAAATAGCCGCCGTAGAAAAGGATCGCGCCGCTATCGCCGAAGCGGTTTTTCTGATCAAAATGCCGGATGGATCCCTCGCTACGGAGGCTCACTGTATCAGGCACAGATCTTTTGGGGATCTGTTTCAGATTTTCGGGGCGGGGCCCTCTTTGCCTCCCTATTTCCCTTCCGATTTTATCTACTCTCCGCCCCGATATATAAACGCAGGAGCATTGATTGAACCGCAAACTCCTTGAGTACGCTTTGTTGTTTCTGATGCGCAGGGTATGGAAGAATTTTGCCGTATTTTCCGTTTTGGCTTTTATCAGTATGGTGACTTTGGCCGTTTTGCTCTATGCCTCGGCGATAAAAAAAGAGCTGATATCGACTCTGGATCGGCTGCCGGATATTTATCTGCAAAAGATGGAAGCCGGCCGAATGGTGCCGGTGGAGGAGGATAGGGTGTACGAAATAGGAGCTATTCCCGGTATAAGCGACGTTATCGGCAGAGTCTGGGGATATTACTATTTTAGAAACGCCGGCGTGAACTTTACGGTGGTAGGAGTAGAGGAGGGTTACGCATACAGCAGGGTTCTTGAGGAGATATCTAAAGAGTTTTTGGATTTTGAAGACTCCGATGTGATGATTGTGGGAGAGGGGGTATATAGGATACTTCGCCAGAACTATTACAAAGAGTATTTTAATTTCATAACTCCCGCCGGGGAGTTCGTCAAGGTAAAGCTGGCCGGTACGTTTTCCAAAGAGGCTTCCTTGGAGAGCAGCGATACGATTTTAATGAGAAACGAGCTGGCCAGAAGAGTTTTGAATCTGCCGGCCGGAAAGTTTACGGATATTTCGATATATGTGTCAAATCCTATCGAAATTCCTACGGTGACGTCGAAACTGCGGACTCTCTATCCGGATTCGAGGATAATTACCAGAGCCGATCTGGAGACCTCCTATAAAAATATGTTCGATTATAAAAGCGGGCTTTTTTTGGCTATGAGCATGGGGACGTTTATGGCGTTTTTTATCCTGCTTTACGAAAAAGCCAGCGCGATGGGCAGGGAGCAAAAAAGGGAGATAGGGGTTTTAAAGGCGTTGGGATGGAGTAGCTACGATATTATGAAGATGAAATTTTACGAAAACGGCGTAATTTTATTTTTCGCTCTTTTTTGGGGTATAGTGGGAGCGTATGCCTGGATATATGTTTTCGATGCCCCCTTTATCGAGGAGCTCTTTAGGGGCTATTCCGTTTTAAAACCGGAATTTAAACCGATGGTGGTTTTCGATTTTGCTACCGTTGCGATTCTATTTTTGGTTATCGCTCCGCTATATCTGGCCGCGGCTTTGATCCCCGTATGGAAGGCGGCGGTAACGGATCCCGAAGAGGTGCTCAGATGAAAGCCGCCGTAGAGTTTATAAACGTTACAAAAATATACGATTATAAAACCCCAAAAGAGATGATAGCTATTAAAGATCTCAGTTTCAGTGTAAAAAAGGGGGAGTTCGTTATCCTGATGGGACCCAGCGGAAGCGGCAAGAGTACCGTTTTGTCCCTGGTTGCGGCGCTTTGTAGACCGACTTTCGGCAGGGTGGAGGTGTTGGGGGAGTCTTTGTCCAAACTCCCCGATTTTCATGCGGCACTTTTTAGGAGAGAAAAGATCGGATTTGTCTTTCAAAGATTCAATCTAATAGAGGATCTGGATGTTTTTGAGAATGTTTTGGCGCCTTTGGTTCCTTTGGATATGGCCTACGAAAAGGCCAAAGAGAGAGTAGAGGCCGTTTTGAGACGTTTTAGTATCGATCACAAATCCTCGGTCAAGGTATCGAAGCTCTCGGGAGGAGAGATGCAGCGTTGTGCGATAGCCAGAGCTTTCGTGAACGATCCGGAGATATTGCTGGCCGACGAGCCTACGGCAAATTTGGACAGCTCTTTGACCGAAGAGTTCATCTCGATCCTCAAAAAGATCAAGGCGGAGGGTAAAACCGTTTTGCTCTCTACCCACGATCAGAGATTTGAGAATATAGATTTTTGCGACCGCATACTCAGGATAGAGGATGGACGGCTGATATGTTCCTAACTCCGGAAATTTTGACTCTTTTTATCGCAGATACGCTTATTTTATTACTTGTTTCGATAGGGTTTTTGGTTTCGATTCAGATACTTTTAAAGTTCGATTATACTCAGGATACGCCCGCCCAGTACGCTCTCGAAAAGAGGGCCGTTTTGGTTTCGGCGCTGGTGAGATCGGCTCTTTTTTTCAAGATCGCCCTTTTTTTCTTTTTTCTCTACACTCTAGACGCAGTTTCAGGTTACATTCCGGGTGCTATGTGTGCAGCAGGCGTGGTGAGCGCCGATCCGACCGGAATAACTCTGATGGTTCTAAAGAGTCTGGGTCTATATCTTTTTTCTTTGTGGATAGTGGCCGACAAAGAGGATTTAAAGAGTAAAAACTACAGATATACAAAACTCAAATCGGCTCTATTCATTGCGGTTTTTATAACGATTACGGCCGAATATGCGTATGAGTATCTGTTTTTTAGCTCTTTGGAGCCCTCCAAAGTGGTTAGCTGTTGCGGAGCAATATTCGATCCGCTGAAAAACAGCGGTTTTTATTCGGCTCTTTTGTCTATCTCCCCTTGGATAGCCGCGGCTATTTTTTACGCTATCTTTATATCGATGGCGATATCGGTTCTGGCGCGGTTTTACGGACTTTATGCCCTTTTGAACCTGATTTTTTTGCCGGTGGCGGTTTTAACGTTGATTCTATTCTTTTCGCCTTATATTTACGAGCTGCCTACGCACAGATGTCTATTCTGTTTTTTACAAAAAGAGTACGCGTATGCGGGTTATTTTATATATATGTTCCTTTTTTTGGGAACGTTTTTCGGTTTTTCGTACGGATTTAAGAAACTCTTGCTGAAAATCGAGGATAGAGGGGATATAAAATTCTCAATGCTGTTTAATGCCCTTTTAGTTATTATATTGACGGCTTATCCTTTGGTATACTATGTAAAAAACGGAGTCTGGCTCTAAAGGAGAGAAATGAGGAGTTTAGCGGCGCTAGTGCTTGTTATGTTATTGGTAGGGTGCGAAAAGGTTTCTGTTTACAAAGAGAACAACAAAAACGGAAAACCTCTCGATTTTGCCCCGAAAGAGGTTCAATGCGTAGAGTGCACCATGCAGCTTGAAAAAAAGAGAGATTCTGCTCAAGCCGTCTTGACAAACGGTCGAACCTATTTTTTCGACGATCCGGGATGTATGGCGTTGTGGCTGAAAAACAAAGACTACTCCACGATGAAGCTGTGGGTTTTTACGAGAGATACCCACAGATATATCGACGCTCTAAAGGCATGCTACAGACTAGGAGAGATCACGCCTATGAACTACGGTTTCGGAGCGTACGAGAAAAAAGTAAAAGGCTGCGTAGATTTCGAGAAATTTTTGCGCATGATGTACAGAGGCGAAAATATGAAAGATCCCGCCATCAGAAAAAAGTACATAAGAGAGTAAAACTCTCTTATGCGTAGGTGGAAAAGCCCTCCTCCGAAGCGGAACCGCTCTCTTGGGTAGTGGTATAGCCGCTGAGAAGATCTAGCAGATAGCTGTTAAGCTCCTCCGAACTCATGCCGGAGTAGTCGGTCTGCTGGATCTGGGATACGAAACTCTGTCTATCCTCCGGAGAGAGCGACTGAATCTGCGTTTTGATGTTTTCTCTGTCTTCTGCGGATAACATCTGCATCATGTCTCTCATTCCCTGGTTCGCGCCGCCGCCTTGATATCTGTATTGATGCATATTCTGCATACCGGTTCCGTTGATCTGCATAACGGGACTCCTTTATGTGGTTTTTGCGGATAAAAACATGGTACGAAAAGTTTGTTAACGAAACGTTAACGAAGGTGCGATTTTTTTATGCTGGGGTATTGTCGTTTGAGGAAATTTGTGGGAGGGAGGAGGGATTAAAATCCCATTCCTCCCATTCCGCCTCCCATATCCGGCATTGCCGGAGCGGCTGGTTTTTCTTCTTTGATTTCGCTGACGGTAGCTTCTGTTGTGAGTAGCAAGCTGGCTACTGAAACCGCGTTTTGCAGCGCTACTCTTTCGACTTTTGCCGGGTCAACTATTCCGGCTTCGAACATATCCACATATTCGCCGGTAGCCGCGTTGAATCCGATATTTTCGTTATCGGCGCTCTCAACGTTGTTGGCAACGACTCCCGGATCGAATCCGGCGTTTTCGGCAATCTGCTTCAGCGGAGCTTTGATGGCTCTGAGAATGATTTCCGCTCCGATTTTCTCGTCTCCGCACAGATCGAGGTTAACTTTGTTGGCAGCTCTAACCAGAGCCGTTCCTCCGCCTATGACTATACCTTCTTCGACCGCCGCTTTAGTGGCGCTTAGAGCGTCGTCCACTCTGTCTTTTTTCTCTTTCATTTCGGTTTCGGTAGCGGCGCCTACTTTGATTACGGCTACTCCGCCGGCCAGTTTGGCTAGTCTCTCTTGGAGTTTCTCTTTGTCGTATTCGCTGGTGGTTACCTCTATTTGAGCTTTGATCTCTTTGATTCTGGCTTCTACGGCCGCTTTGTCGCCTTTACCGCCTACGATGGTGGTGTTTTCCTTGTCTACGACCACTCTGTCGGCTTGTCCTAGATCCTCGAGTGTGGCGTTTTCAAGAGTTCTTCCCAGCTCTTCGCTGATAACCTGTCCGCCTGTTAGGATAGCGATATCTTGCAGCATCGCTTTTCTTCTGTCTCCGAATCCTGGAGCTTTTACGGCACAAACGTTTAGAGTTCCTCTGAGTTTGTTTACGACCAGTGTGGCCAAAGCTTCACCCTCTACGTCCTCGGCGATAATCAGCAGAGGCTTATTGCCGGTTTGGACGATTTTTTCCAGAATCGGCAACAGATCTTTCATGTTGCTGATCTTTTTATCGTAGAGCAGTATATAGGCGTTTTCCAAAACCGCTTCCATCTTGTCCGTATCGGTTACGAAATAGGGGCTCAAATATCCTCTGTCAAACTGCATACCCTCGACCACTTCGAGTTCGTCTTGCAAAGACTTGCCCTCTTCGACTGTAATTACGCCGTCTTTGCCCACTTTGTCCATAGCTTCTGCTATAAGCTCGCCTATTTTTGGATCGTTGTTGGCTGAAATTGTGGCAACCTGAGCTATCTCTTTTTTATCTTTAACCTCTTTGGCGATCTTTTTGAGCTCTTCGACTATAGCCTCCGCGGCTTTGTCCATTCCCCTTTTTACCTCGATGGGGTTGGCTCCTGCAGTGATGTTTCTAAGCCCTTCTTTGAAAATGCTGTATGCCAAGACGGTTGCCGTAGTTGTACCGTCACCGGCTTCGTCCGCAGTTTTGCTGGCTACCTCTTTTACCAGCTGGGCTCCCATGTTTTCGACGGTGTTTGGCAGTTCGATCTCTTTTGCTACGCTCACTCCGTCCTTTGTTATCGAAGGAGCTCCGAAGCTCTTTTGAATCAAAACGTTTCTACCTCTAGGTCCCATTGTAACTTTTACGGCGTCGGCAAGTTTTCTAACGCCTTCGAAAAGTTCGTTTCTCGCTATATCGCTAAAATGAATCTCTTTTGCAGCCATCTATCGCCTCCTTATTTTAAAATTCCCAAAATATCGTCTGTTTGAAGAATCAGATACTCTTTGCCTTCGAGATTGATCTCGGTTCCGGAATATTTGGCAAAAACGACCCTGTCGTCTACTTTGATGTGTCCCTCCTCTTCCACTTCCGGGCCTATGGCCAGTACTTTGCCTTCTAGAGGTTTCTCTTTCGCGTTATCTGGTATGATTATTCCGGACGGAGTTTTCGCCGGTTCCTCTACTCTCTCTACAAGAACTCTGTTACCGAGAGGTTGAAAGTTCATCTGCTCCTCCTTTTCGTTTTTGTTGTTACGTCTAAAAAGAGGGTTTTCTTAGCACTCCCTCTTTTTGAGTGATAAAATTCTATTAAAAAAAAGCTTAAAAAAAGTTTAAATATTACAAATGTTTAGTCCAAAAGACTAAAATATAGTGATATAGATTATAAAAAGATTATATAGGAAGCGTTTAAAATTTTTTTTCATATTTTTTAAGATATAATGTCAAAGAAGTAACTTAATTAAGGGGAATTTAAGATGAAAAAGACTCTTTTGGCAATCTCGGCGGTGACGGTTTTGGTTTTGCTGGCCGTAGGCGCTCTGTTTACCCCTTTCGGTAACGGTTTGATCAAACCGATTATAGAGAGCAAGCTGAACGAAAAGCTGCCCAAAAAGATCACTCTCGAGAAATTCAGGTTTTCCCCCTCCTCATTTGATATCAAACTGGTTTTGGAACCTGGATCTTTTATAGAGGCAAACGGCGATTTTTCGATCTTTTCCAGATCTGTCGACGCCAAATATCTTGTAGATATAAAAGATCTTGCGGTTATTGCGCCTTTGATAGATTTCAAAATAAGAGGTCCTTTTAAAAGTTACGGCGATATCAAAGGGGACGAAGAGTCGATGAGTATCGACGGTAAAATCCAACTTGCCGAAGGAGGCGGGGATTACGATGTTGAACTGAAAAATTTCGAACCTAAAACGTTAAGGGTCGATATCGATTCGCTAAAACTTCAAAAACTGCTCTATATGCTCTATCAGCCCGAATTTGTCGGCGGAGCGCTGGATATTGTGGCCGATTTGAAAAACCTGGATCCGAAAAATCTCTCTGGAAAGGCTACTGTTACGATGGTAGCTGATGTAAATCGAGAGATTATGAAAAGAGATTTTAATATCACTTTGCCGAAAACCGACATAAAAGGCGATATAAATGCCGATTTAAAAGGCTCCGAAATAGAGTACGACGCTCTTGTGGCCTCTAATCTGGCCAAAATATCCTCAAAGGGAACTATAGAGAGCGAAAATCTGAATATGGATCTGGATTATAGTATCAAAATATCCGAGCTGGCGCTGCTAAAACCCGTTACAAACGCTCCGCTTAGAGGTTCGTTTGCCACCTCGGGCAAGGTTAGCGGGAACAGAGATAGACTCGTCGTCTTGGGCCGAAGCGACGTGGCTAAAAGCGATACCAAATATGAGCTGGTACTGCGCGAGTTTTCTCCCGTAATGGCGAAAGCCTCCGTATCGGGGGCGAAGCTGGCTGATCTGCTTTATATGGTGGAACAGCCTAAATATGCCGACGCCCTTATAGATATGGAGCTCAAGATGGACTCTTTGGCTTTTGATAACCTATCCGGCGTGATCGAAACGAAGATTAAGCAGGGAAGGACCTTTCCGGCCGTTTTGAAACGGGAGTTCAATTTAACCGACGCCGATATAAAATTTGTCGCGGAACATCATACAAAGATTGAAAAATCTGTAGCGACCACCAAGGCCCAAATAGACTCCACGGTAGCTAAAGCGGAGGTTCAAAAGGCTATTTTTGATATCAAAGCCAACAGTCTGGTTTCGGATTACAAAGTTGACGTTCCCGATCTGGATAGACTCTATTTCGCCACTCAAAAGCATTTAAAAGGTTCCGTAACGGTTACGGGAGATATAAAAAAGGATAAAGATCTGATCATAACCGGACATAGCGATACTTTGGGAGGAAAGATCGATTTTAAAATAGTAAACGACGAGGTTACAAACAGAATCAGAGGAATAAAGGTTACCGCGCTAACGGATATGTTGATATATCCAAGGGTTTTCGACTCTTCGATGGACGCCGATGTTAGCTACAATCTGGCCACGAAAAAGGGCAGACTCGACGCTACCTTGCTAAAAGGGAGAATTTTGCCTAACCAGATGACGTTTTTGCTAAGTCAGATGGCTAAATTCGACATAACCAAAGAGATTTACGAAGAGACGAAAATAACGAGCAAAATAGACGATAAACGTTTCGTTTCCGATCTGGATATGAAGAGCCGTTTGACCCGCATCACCTCGAAGGGCGCGGTTTTGGATATGAATAGAAACAGCGTGGAGGCAAAACTGCAGATCGATATAAAAGGAAAGCCGGTTTATGTTAAGATTAGAGGAGATATAGATTCTCCCAAGGTCTCCTTGGACGCCGGATCTATTTTGAAAAAGAGGCTGGAGCAAAAGCTCGAAAACAAAATTCCGCAGCAGTATAAAGAGCCTCTGAAAAATCTGTTAAAGGCTTTTTAAAGAGATGGTTATGGCTACACAGCAAGAACAAAAACCTAAAAAAGCCAAAATTTTGATAGTAGAGGATGAGAGTCTGGTGGCTTTGGAGATCAAAAGCGCATTGGAAAAAGAGGGCTACAGGGTATGCGACGTGGCTGATGAGTTCGCTCCGGCCATCGAATGCGTAAAATCGTGTAAACCCGATATGGTGCTGATGGATATCTATCTAAACGGAGAGGTCAGCGGTATCGAAGCCTGCAAAATCATAAAGGAGATTTACAAAATTCCGGTGGTCTTTTTGACGGCCTATTCCGATAGCAATACGATGAACGAGGCGTTGGGGTGCGAGCCGGACGGATATTTGATTAAACCGTTTCGGCGGGCTGAGCTTTTGGCTGCGGTTAAAATGTGCGCCGACAGAAGAGAGCCCAAAGAACCCCAAGACTTTTTGCAGGTATGCGAAGATATCTATTTTGACAGAAAAAAACAGTCTCTCATATTCAAAGACAAAGAGATCAGATTGACTAAAAAGGAGATAGAGCTTTTAGAGATTCTGATCAACAACAAAGGCAAGGTGGTGGCGTTTAATATGATAGACGAGATACTCTGGCCCCAGCGCGAAGTTTCGGAAGTCACCAGGAGGACTCTTATACACCGGCTCAGGCTGAAACTGGGCAAAGAGGCACTGAAAACTTTGCCTAGAACCGGTTGTATTTTGGAGTGCTAAAAGCTGATTATATATTTTGTTCCTCCATTGCATTCGATTCTCATTCTCCCCTTTAGCTGTTTTGTAACCAGTGTTTTTACCAGCTGCATCCCAAGGCCGCTTTTTGTAGCTTTTATGTCGAAACCTTTGCCGTTATCCTGTATTGTCAAGGTGTAGCTGTGATCTATATGTACCAGATTTACCCTGATTTCTCCGCTCTTTTCAAAGGCGTATTTTAAAGAGTTCGTTAAAAGCTCGTTTAGAATCAGACCGCAGTATATGGCTTTGTCCATACCCATTTTGACACGGCTGTCCACCTTGATATCTACCTCTTTACTAAACGAATCGCTGATATCTTTCGATAGCGACTCGAAATAGTGCTGCATATCTATCTCTATTATGCTGTCGCTTTTATACAACAGTTCGTGAACGCTGCTGATTGCTTTGATGCGGTTTTCGGACTTGGTAAGAATTTCGTTTATTTCGTGATTGTCGAATTTATCAGACTGTAGTCTAAGCAGCGATATGACGATTTGGAGATTGTTTTTGACTCTATGGTGCAGCTCTTTTAGCAGCATCGTCTTTTCGTCTATGGCCAGCTTTAGCTCTTTTGTCTTTTCTCTGGCGTAGTTTTCCAGTTTTTCCTGCTCCTTTTTTCTCTCTTTCAGCAGCATCTGGATCGCTTTTTCCTTTTCGTTTTTTAGAGTATTTATTCTGGCGGAAAGCGCCATGGAAAATAAAATCCCCTCGGCGAAAATACTGAACTTGCCTATATGCGGAATTTTGTCGTACCAATCCAGCAGTCCGGCCTGATGCGTAGCCATCAATACGGCGCTACACAGTAGTAGCGCCCAACCGAAGATGTAGTAGCCGGCCTGTTTCGAGCCGTTTTTGTAGGCGTAGACTCCTATATAGATTAAAATCGAAAAACTCATCATATAAAGGACTCTTTGAGCCAGAGTGGGCACTACGTCCGTGATGTTTAACAAAAACAGCATTACCAAAAAAATCAGCAGATAGTGTATCACCCGCTGCATATCCGGATATCGGTTCGGCAGATCGAGAAAACTGGAGGTGAACATGGCCAAAGAGAAAGCCATAACCAGTAAAAGAATGTATATATCTATTCTTGAAACGTAAAAGTTCTCTATGTATTTAGCCAAAAATCCGCTCATAAATAGCTCTAAAATCAAAAAGGTGCTCATCATTAAAATATAATAAAAGTACGTAACGTCTCTGGTCAACAAAAGTAAAAACATGTTGTAAACTAGCAGCGCCACTATGCTCCCGAGAAAAAGAAAATTTAATTTATCTGCTTGATCCGATTTTTTTAAAAGAGTCTGCAAATCGGTAACGTTTAGTTTAGCTATCATTCCTATGTTTTTATCCGTTGCCCTGATTAAAAAGTCCTTTTTTTGCGAGGGTTTTAGTACTATTTTAACCGGAAACGTGTAGAATCTGCGGTCTCTGTTTGGAGCCAGATATCCTCCCTCGTAACTCTTTTTCTCTGTTAGGTCGTATAGAGTGAAATACTCCTGTATGGGATAGTCGTACTCTATATATTTTACGATGGTTTTGTCCGTAGGATTGTATAGAGAGAACTTTATCCACAAAACCGAATCGTATCTATATCCCAGCAGTAGCTTCTCTTTTGCCGAGGTTTTAAACAGATCGTTTCTGTTTTGGACGGTCTCTTCGTCATATCCTCCGGTTTCGTCGATAAAATATTTGACGAACGGGGTAATGTTTTTCTCTTTCGTATCCGGATAAATCAATATTTCGCCGCCATGTAGACTCAGTAAAATCGTGTAGACGATTAAAAGCGATCTCAAAAACAACACGACGCCTTTTTTTGAACGATTTTACCCAAAGATAAATTATTGACAACTAAAACTATTTGAAGTATAATTTCACCTCGTCAAAGGCTGGGTAGCTCAGCTGGTGAGAGCGCTGGTCTCATAAGCCGGAGGTCGACGGTTCGAGTCCGTCCCCAGCTACCACGAACTCTTCCGCTTTTTATGCTTGGTTAGTAGTTAAATTTTTTCGAGATTTTTCACAATACAAAATACGATGGCTCTCTTTCATATTCTAAATTTATATTTACTTGATACTATCAACAAAGCATACTCTTTGTGGTAAAATAAATCAAAAAAGGATTTTTATTGAAAAATAGCGTTTTGCCCCAGATTGTCGAGCTACCCGATAAAATAAAAGAGAAGATAGAATATAAGCTCAGGCAAAAAGCTATTTTGAGAGCCAGGGCCAGACTGATAGAAAACGGGGTAGATATTAAAGATCTGAGCGACGAAGAGCTGGAAATCATTATCAAAGACGAAGAGGACAAACTAAAAGACGAGTACAAGACCAAAGGGATATTCGCTCTGCTAGTTATACTGGGAATATCCTGGTTTTAGGAAAAAAGGTGTATCACTATCTCAAATGGGCCCTTGTGGCTCTTTTTTGGAAAAGAAATCTAAAATATCTATTGCTGATTCTATTGGGCGTAGCGGGAATATATCTCAGCGACGCTCTATATGGAGATATGGTGGAGTACGCCGCCGTAGCCCATAAAGAGGACGAGATTTTAAAATATCTGGCCATGAAGTGGCTGGCCGTTATTCTGTTTATTGCGCTGATTTTATGGTCGATAAGCCGTTTGGGTTTTGATAGAGCTTTGCCGGATATTGAAAAAAGGCCTAAAAAAGAGAACGACCCCTATCTAAATAGAATGGAAAAGTTTTTGCATAAAAAGAGCCTCGATTCCAAATCGGAAAAAATTTTAAAACGAAAAGCTTCCCGCAAACGGCGATGACAAAATCCTAAAACATTGTCCGCGATTTCTCGATAGAGTATAATTTCAAAAAAATTTGGAGCATTTATGGAGATTATTTTAGAGGGGCTGATAGTTACCTTTTTTATAGCCCTCGTTTTGAACATCGTTTTAGCCAGATTCAACATACCGGCCATTATCGGTTATGTATTGACCGGGATCATCGTTTCTCAGATATTTTCGCTGAGGACCGAGCACATAACTCTTTTGTCCCACATATCCGAGCTGGGTATAGCGTTTATGATGTTTATGATAGGGCTGGAGTTCTCTTTTAGATATCTGCTAAAGATGAAATCCTACGTTTTCGGATTCGGATTTGCGGAGGTCTTTATAGTGGGCAGCTTTTTTGCCTTGCTGGCCTATCTGATGGGATTTTCTCCGCAAAGTTCGATGATAATAGGCTATACCCTTTCGCTTTCTTCCACTTCGATAGTGGTCAAGATGCTTAACAGCAGCGGAGAGATCAACAAACAGTACGGCAGAAAGTCTCTGGGGATATTGATTTTTCAGGATATCGCGGTTATTCCGATTATGCTTATGATAGAGATATTCTCAAGAAACAGCGGCAGCATAGGCGAACAGCTCATGAAAATAGGCGTCAGCGCCACCGTTTTGATAATAGCAATGTATTTTTTGGGAAGAGTCGTTTTTGAAAAGATTTTAACCTGGGTGAGCAAAACGGATTCCGAAGAGCTGTTTATAGGCACTATCTTGTTTATCGTTCTGTTTAGTTCCTGGTTCGCCCATCTTTTGGGATTTTCCTACTCTTTGGGGGCTTTTATAGCTGGAGTATTGATAGCCGAGACCCATTTCAAATACCAAATGGAGGCCGATATCGCTCCTTTTAGGGATCTGCTGCTGGGTCTCTTTTTCATTACGGTGGGTATGCATATCGATCCGGTCTTTATTTTTAAAAATGTCGACAAGATTTTCGCCCTTCTCGTTGCGATAATGGCGCTGAAATTTCTACTGATTTTCCTAATTATTAGATACAAAAGCCAAAATAGAACCTCCCTAAAGGTGGCTTTGACTCTGATGCAGGTAGGAGAGTTCGCTCTGGCGGTTTTCGACATGTCCAAATCCAAAGGCCTTTTGGATTCCCAAAACGCCCAGATTCTCAGCGCAACCGTAATAATATCGATGATAATAACCCCTTTTGTTCTGCAGAACCTAAAAAAGATTGCCGATCTTCTCTCCAAAGAGCCCGAGAACGAAATCGAGGCGGCGGATAGCTCCATGTCAAACCATGTCATAATCGTTGGTTACGGTCCGCTGGGAAAAAGCGTGGCCTCCTTTTTGAGAGAGCGGCAGGTGCCATATTTGATATTAGAACACGACTACTATCTGGTCCAGGAGGGTCTAAAACATTCGGAACCGATTATTTTGGCAAACGCCGCCAAAAAAGAGATTTTACAAAAGGCCGGAATAGAGCGTGCCTGCAGCGTGGTTGTGGCAATAAAACATTTCAAGAAAAAGAGGTTGATCTGCGATATAATCAACAGGTTCGATTTTCACGTAAATATCGTAGTCGTAGTCAGTGACGAAAAAGAAAAAGAGATTTTAGAGCATGAGCTGGAGATAGAGAACGTGGTCGTTGATTCGGTAGAGATCTCCAAAATCGTGGTCGAGAGGGCCATGCGATGCGAGCTGTGAGCAAAAAGTACGATTTCGAGTCGAAAACGGAAAATACTCTATTTCCTTTGCTGCCTCAAAAAGAGAGGGAGTTTCTCGAAAAAAAGGCGAAGATATTTAGATTCAGCAACCAAGAGATGAGAATATTGTGCGAAATCGCCAGAGATCTGCAGATGTGGCGGGAGGGCTCTATCGAAGAGATCTGGCCGCAAATTGATGATAAAAGGGAGCTGTTTAAAAGAGTTAGGAAAAATTATGAGAGAATAAAGAATCTGCCGAAGAGTTACGAAAACTTTTCGCAAAAAGAGCAGGGGCCCAATAGGGTATTTGTAGAGGTTGCGGACAAAGATGTGGGATTTGGAATGTGTCCAGTGGCTTCGCCCAAAACCAGATGTTGCAATCTCTGGACGCTCGACGTTGTCGAGTCGTGCGGTTACGATTGTAGCTACTGCTCTATTCAGAGCTTTTACAATCAAGACAAGGTAACGGTAATAAGCGATCTGAAGAATAAACTTTCGGCCTTAAAACTCGATCCAGATCAGATATACCATATCGGTACCGGTCAAAGCAGCGACTCTTTGATGTGGGGGAATCTGGAGGGAATACTGGATGCTTTGATAGATTTTGCCAAAAGACACCCGAACGTGATTTTGGAGCTCAAAACAAAAAGCGACAACGTTTCGTATCTATTAAAAAACGAATATCCGCCGAATATTATCGTTACATGGAGTCTAAATCCACAAAAAATAGTGGAGAGCGAAGAGCGACTAAGCGCTCCGCTGGATAAAAGGCTAAAGGCCGCCAAAAAGATTGCCGATAAAGGGAGGCTAGTAGGGTTTCATTTCCATCCTATGATCCATTACGCGGAATATAAGAGAGACTATAAAATTATATTCGATCGTTTGGTGAAGGAGTTCGATCCCAAAAGTGTGGCTATGGTCTCGTTTGGGACCTTGACTTTTATAAAGCCGGTAATCAGACAGCTAAGAGCCAGAGGATCCTTTAGCAAAATATTGCAGATGCCCATGGAGGACGCGGCCGGCAAACTCTCGTATCCGGCGGAGATTAAAAAAGAGATGTTCTCCTTTGCCTACAACGCTCTATCGCAATGGCACGGCAAAGTATTTTTCTATCTCTGTATGGAGGATCACTCTTTGTGGCGGGAAGTGTTGGCTAGGGAGTATCCCACCAACGAGAGTTTCGAACTGGATATGAAATATAGCTATATGGCCAAAATCAACTCTCTCGAATAGAGAGAGTTTCGGCCGCGGCTCTATCTTTTAACAGTTTTTCTGTATAGAAGCTTCCAAAAGGGATTAATGAAAGCAAGAAATACAAAAAGCTCTCCTTTTTCGTAAAAGGCACGCTTTTTGCGGCAATAATCAGCTGATATACAAAAGCTATAAATAGTATGCCGTGGATACCGCCGAAGATTTTCGTGGCTATCGGATAGCCGAATATATACTTTAGCGGCATTGCAAAAAAGATCAGTACGATATAGGAGTATCCCTCTATTTTGTTTATAGCCGAAAATCTAATCAACTCTTTCACTTTTAAATCCTTTTTTTGGGCTGAAAAATTATAGCCTTGAACTCTTTATCCTTTTTAAAGCGGATTGTATTAGTTCCTTTCTTTCAATATAATAGAGATATATGGAATTATAAAGAGATCGGATGATGGAAGAGCTGGAGAAACTAAAGAGCGAAAATTTAAAAGGAGCCACTTATATTACTCTAAAGAGTACGGAAATTTTAAAGAGCGCGGTGCTCAAAGACGGCTACCAAAAAGCTGTGAAACTGGCAAAAGAGATCAGCGAAGCTCATCCCTCGATGGGCTCTTTGTATAATCTGTGGGCCGGACTAGTTCGTAGCGGACGGGAAGATAGTCTGGACTTTATAGAGAGATTCGAGCGCGAATTCAAGCGCGCTTCGGAGATTTTAGTATCCAAGACGACTCGGCTGATAAAAGAAGCGGAAAATATTTTGACCCATTCGTATAGTTCAGTCATCTTCAAAGCAGTGTCTAAATGCGACAAAAGAGAGATTTCGATCTTTTGTACGGAATCGAGGCCCCAGATGGAGGGTGTCAAGATGGCGGAAGATCTCTGCAGGCAGGGGTTTGAGGTGACTTTGATTACAGATGCCGCCGCCGCCTCGTTGGTTAGAGAAATGGATATGTTTTTAATAGGCGCCGACTGGATAGGAGAGGATTTTTTGGCTCACAAATGCGGTACCTATCCGATAGCTCTCGCGGCCAGAGAAGCCGGTACCGAGGTGGTATGCGTATCTCAGAGCCACAAGATGGTTACCGGGGGTCGCTTCGGAGCCAAAGAGGGATCAAAAAAGGAGCTGCCTTCGGGCTGTTTCAAGGTGAGAAATCCATATTTTGACGTTACGCCTTTGGAGTTGGTAGATCAAATAGTAACCGAAAGAGATTAACATAAATTTAATCGATTAGTGATACAATTTAAAAAAAAGAGGAGAGGCCATGAGAGCGCTACTGTTGAGTATGGTTTTGGCGATTTTGTCTTTTGCCGCCGAAGGGGTGGTAAAAGAGGTATTGAGCGAAAATATGATTTTGATAGAGCAAAATGGCGTGACAAAGAGGGTTCAGCTGGCCGGTATAGCTCTGTTTTCCAACGTGAACGCGCAAAACAAGACAATTGAGTTTGCCAAGAGAGAGAAACTTGCAAAGGGCGCTATAGACTATCTGCAGGAGAAGCTCTCTCCAGGCGAGAGGATAAAATTTTACAGACTCGACAACGAAGGGACCGGTCCTACACTGATATGGGCGATCGTTGACGGCGATCAGGAGCTGAACTATCTGATGGTCAAGAACGGATACGCTCTTCTTGATAGACAGAATCCTTATCTGTGGGGACTGCTGGAGATGAGGCTTAAAAGGGCCATGATGTATGCAAAAGAGAAGAGGTTGGGAATGTGGAGAAACAACTACGAGACTATGAGCGCGTTGGTAGAGAAGCACAGACACTTTTTCGGAGGCGTAAACAAAAACGTCAGCAAAGAGGATATTCTCTCTTTCCTGACCGAGCGCGCCAAGTAGCTTAGCCGAATTTTCCGGTTATATACTCTTCTGATAGCCGCTCTTTGGGGTTTAGGAAAAACTCTTC
>JAMONM010000010.1 GCA_027065825.1 Campylobacterales bacterium
AGATCCAGTACGCCTATCAGCCATAGATTGCTCAAAGGGCAGGAGATGAAATGGCTCCTTTTTTCGATTAGAGTAACCTTTAAATCGGGTCTAAGTCTCTTTAGATGTTTAGCCACGCTGAGCCCGGACCAACCGCCGCCCACGATCACCACTTTGGCTTTCTCTTTTTTGTGAGTCGCAGTCGTTCTAGATTTCACGCCGTTTTCAGGAGAGGCGAAAAGGTTAGAAGCCGCCAAAACCGCGCCGAATTTGAGCAGATCTCTTCTGGATAGAGCCATTTTTGATCCTTTATATGGTTTTTTTAACGAAAATCCGAATTTTAAAAGTTTTATTGATGATAACATTCAATAAAATTTATGAAATGATAAACCTACGGCACTTAACGGGCGCTTAAAAATATAAATTTGATTTATAGATGAAAATCGATAAAAAAAGGTTATTCTGTAGATAAGCGGACGTAATAAGAGAGCCGGTTACTCCCGGCCGTTGGAGCTAAATCCGAGATCTTTCAGTTTTAAAAAGAGATTTGGATGGTTTTTTTTGATATCCTGGATCAGCCTTTTTATATCTATATCCAGCAGCTGTTTATCCTGGGTATTGGCGAGTCTGTTCTGTATCTCCTGCATAGCGACGACCCACACGTCGTTAAAATCCACCGGCAGATTTTCCAAAATGGCCTTTTCGAGTTTGAGATTGAAGTTTTCGTATTTCGTCTTTCGAAGGGAGTTAATCAACTCCATTATGGATTCCAAAGAGGAGAGCACGTATACCCTGTTGTCGTCTCCTATGACGAACCATGGGGCTTTTGAGTCCCACTCTCCCTGAATCAGTTCCAAAATCTTTTTGTCGGGATCCTCGGTCTCCTTGATTTTGACAACGGTAATCTCCTCCGGAGCGTTTATACCCAGTTCCTGAGCCATCTTGCCGATATTGTCCAAAAGATTCTCTCCGGTTATCTTCTTTATCTCCACTTCCGCCCCCTAACTTCTCTCTCTATCCAACCAGACCATTATACCCTTTTGGGCGTGCAGTCTGTTTTCCGCCTCGTCGAATATCTCTTTACTGTGCTTTTCGAAAAGCTCTTCACTCACTTCGTAACCTCTGTATGCCGGAAGACAGTGCAAAAATATCGCATCTTTCTTTGCAAGCGAAAAGAGCTCTTCGTCAACCATAAAACCTTTAAAATCGGCGATTCTCTTTTCCTTCTCCTCCTCCTGGCCCATCGATATCCACGTATCGGTAGTAACTACGTCGGCATTTTTGACCGCCTCGGCCGGATCGTTGCAAAAAACGATTTCGGCTCCGCTCTCTTTGGCGAACTCCATAGCTTGAGCCACAACCTCGGAATCTGGCTCGTAACCCGAAGGCGTGGCTATTCTCAGCTCGAATCCCAGTTTGGAGGCCAGCATCAACCAACTGTTGGCCATATTGTTGCCGTCTCCAACGTAGGCGACCACCGGATCCTTGTCCTTGCCGTACTCCATCATCGTCATATAGTCCGCCATGAGCTGTACCGGATGAAACCTGTCGGTCAAACCGTTGATAACCGGAACGTGGCTGAATTTCGCGAACTCCTCGATATCGGCTTGGTCATAGGTCCTTATCATAACCATATCGCACATTCTTGAAATAACTCTGGCGGTATCTTTCATGGGCTCACCCCGTCCCAGTTGAAGATCGTTTTTACTCAAAAACAGCCCGATGCCGCCTAGCTGATAAATACCTACCTCAAAACTTACTCTGGTTCTGGTGGAGCTCTTTTCAAATATCATAGCCAGACTCTTGCCCTCCAAATAGGGAATCGTTATCCCCTTTTTCAGCTCTTTTTTTATATTTGCGGCCAGTTTTAAAATATCGAGTATCTCCTCTTTGGTAAAGTCTCTCAGAGTCAAAAAGTGTCGCAAAACCGTATCCTTTGAGTTTTATGAAATTTAAAAGGAGTTATTATACCCTATCGTCTCCTCTAAGAATAGAAGCGGCCTCCTTGGCGTGATAGGTTATTATTATATCCGCACCCGCTCTTTTGAATCCGACTAGAGTCTCCATCATAACCTTCTCATAATCTATCACGCCGGCTCTAGCGGCCATTTTCAGCATGGAGTATTCGCCGCTAACGTTGTAGACGGCCAAAGGGGTCAAGGTAGACTCTTTGATATCCCTGATTATATCCATATAGGCAAGAGCCGGTTTCACCATCAAAATATCGGCTCCTTCGCGTTCGTCCTCCAGACTTTCGGCTATCGCCTCTCTTCTGTTGGCCGGATTCATCTGATAACTGCGTCTGTCCCCGAAGCTGGGCGCAGACTCGGCCACATCCCTAAATGGGCCGTAGTAGCTACTGGCAAATTTGGTGGAGTAGCTCATTATGGGCAGATACTCAAAACCAGCGCCGTCGAGCGCCTCCCTGATAGCCGTTATCATACCGTCCATCATTCCGCTGGGGGCTATCATATCCGAACCGGCTTTGGCGTGAATAACCGCCTGCTCCCCCAATATCTCCAACGTGGCGTCGTTGTCCACGCTCTTTAGTTTGGGATTCAAAATTCCGCAGTGCCCGTGATCGGTATATTCGCAAAAGCAAAGATCGGTAACCACGAACATATCGGGATGAGCTTTTTTGATCTCCCTCAGAGCGGTGGCGATAACGCCGTGTTCGCAAAGAGCGTCGCTGCCTATGGAGTCTTTGGTTTCGGGAATTCCAAAAAGGATTATTGCTCTAATACCGAGACGTTTCAACTCCTCGCACTCTTTTATGATGTTGTCGACGCTCATCTGGTAAACTCCCGGCATCGAATCTATCTCTTTTTTATAATCCTCTCCGCTTTTTACGAAAAGAGGATAGATAAAATCCTCCACGCTCAGTCTCGTCTCCTGCAACAGATCCCTCAAAACAGGATTTAATCTGACTCTACGAAATCTTTTAAACATTGATCGATCCTTGAAATAGTCGGCGAAAACCATTTTTGATATAATTGCACAATATTTTACCAAAAGAAGAGGAAAATGGGGCTAAAGTTTTCTCAAGTCGCCGGCTTGCCGACAAAATTCGGAAAGTTCAAAATCCAGTGCTTCAAAGAGAACGAAAAAGAGCATCTGGTGATCTTTACGGAAAATCTTCCGTCGACTCCGATAGTCAGAGTACACTCTGAGTGTTTGACCGGCGATACGCTCGGCAGTCTCAAATGCGACTGCGGCGATCAGCTCAGATTCGCACTGGAACTGATCGCCAAAGAGGGGGGCATGATTATATATCTGCGCCAGGAGGGGCGTAATATAGGCCTTTTTAACAAAGTAAACGCCTACGCTCTCCAGGAGGAGGGTCTAGATACGATCGAGGCCAACCATCAACTGGGTTTTTCCGCCGACGAGAGAAGCTACGAAATGGTTGAAAAAATTTTGGAACACTTCGGAATAAAAAAGATCAGACTCCTTACGAACAATCCAAAAAAAATAGAGAGCCTAAAAGGAGTGGAGATTATAGAGAGGATACCTATAAAAGCCGACCCCAACCCGCATAATCTCCACTATCTCAAAACGAAAAAAGAGAAGATGGGGCATCTTCTTTGATCGAACAACAAAAAATGGAGATTTTTATCTCCAAACTGCTTGAATGGAACAGAACGCACAATCTAACCGGAGCGAAAAACGAAAAAGATATAATAAAAAATATAGAGGACTCTCTGGCTCCGTTGGAGATGAACCTCATCGCAACAGATTTTAAAAAAGCGGCCGACGTGGGAACCGGAGGCGGGTTTCCGGGACTGATTTTGGCCATGGCCATGCCTGAGTGCTCATGGACTCTAATAGAGCCCAGAGTCAAAAGAGCCGCCTTTTTGCACTATATAAAATCTCTGCTAAACCTTTCAAACGTAACCGTGGAGAGAAAAAGAGCGGAAACGATAACCGAAAAATTCGACCTCATAACCTCAAGAGCCGTAACAAAAAGTTCACAGTTGGTAAAAATATGTAAAAATATGATAAAAAAAGATACCGTTTTGCTACTTTACAAAGGGGAGAGTCTCCCGGATGAGCTAAAAGGGCTCGAAAGCTTTGAGGCGCAAATCCATGAAAGAGGCAAAAGAAGATATCTGATCTTAAAATCAAAGGAATCCGATGCTGCTTAAACTTCTACTACTGGCCGTGGTAATTGGAATAGTCTATATCTTTTTTATAAAACAAAAACCGAAAAAGAGCGAAAAAAAGGAATCCTTGGGCGAAGAGATCATGCTGGAGTGTCATAGGTGCAAAACCTATGTCTCCAACAAAGAGGCGATAATAAAAGACGGCAGATTCTACTGCTCGAAAGAGTGCGCGAATGGAGGTCAAAAGTGATAATCAAACATCTAAAACAGTTTGAAAAAATCTCCTCTATAGATGAGCTGAAACGATCAACCAAAACGCCTCTGTTCGAGTTCGATATCGAAACGATGCTTTTTTGCAAAGAGAACGGACTCGAATACGCCGTAAAAACAGTCTCTATAAAAGAGGCGGTGATAGCTAACGAACTAGGCGCGACCTACGCCGTGGTTCCCAAAGATAAGGCGGCGCAAATTCAAAATATTGCCAACGAATATCTTTTCGATACGAAAATTCTCCAAAAAGCGGTATTCGACTGGGAGATAGAAAAAGCCGCTCTATTGGGAGTCGACGGAGTATTACTGAACAACCCTCCTTTTTAAAAAGGGGGAGAGTTTAACTAAAACCTCGTAGCTTATCGTTCCGAAAAAACGAGCAAACTCTCTGGCGTCTTTGATGACGCAAATCTCCTCGGCGTCGCTAAGGGCGCTGAAACTGTCCATGGATATCCTGCCCGCAATTTCCACCCCCTCCGGTAACAAAAGTCTTCTTTTACCGTCGGACCTAAAAATTCCGTCGGCATAACCTATATCGTACGTAGAGACGGTTTCGCCTCCTTTGGCCTCGAAAACCCCGCCGTAGCCTACCCTCTCTTTAGGCTTTAGAGTTCGCGAGCTAATTCTGCTGGCCCACAAGGACAATACCGGTTTAAGATCCGGCTCGCCAAACAGGGGATCGAGTTCCAGATAACCGTAAACGGCTATTCCGACTCTAGCGAAATCGCCCTGGAGGTTTTCGCTTCTAAAAAGAGCCGAAGAGTTATACGAATGATAAAGAATATCGGGCAAAGAGAACTCTTGACGTAACGACTCTACCTTTTTTATCGTCTCGTCGAAATTTCTCTTTTGCCAAAAAAACTCCGGACTTATCTCGTCGGCACTTCTAAAATGGGTAAACACCCCTTTTAAAATCAATCCTCTCTTTACGATCTTCTCTACGGCCCTCTCCACCTCCAAAGGCGAAATACCGCTTCTGTGCATACCGGTATCCACTTTGAGCTCTACAAAGCACCCTTTAGGAAAAGATTCGATACTCTCGATCGAATTTATTGCAAAAGAAAATTTCGAGGTCTTTTTTGGAATATCGGCCAAAACTAGGATATATTCGAAAAAGCGCTCTATTCTTTCAGCCTCTTGGAGGTTTCTGACTACCGCCTTTTTGATTCCGAAATCCGATATCAAAGGCGCTATCACCTCCAACCCGTGTCCGTAGGCGTTGTCTTTAAGAACCGCCGCAACCCTATGCGATCCTCCGGCCCTGCTACATATCAAATCCAGATTGTGAAAAAGCGCTTTTTTGTCGATTTTAATACAACCCATGCTAAAATTTTATCATTTTAAACTAAAGGGTAATTGATGAGACTGCCGGCCGAATGGGAGCCCCAGACCGCCCTGATGATAACGTACCCTTCCCCCGAGGGCGACTGGAAACCGCTGTATAAGGAGGTCAAACGCTTTTACGACTCATTTATAAGGACCGTATCGAAATTTCAGCGGGTCCTGCTCTTATGCAAAGAGCCGCCCGCTCTGGACATAGACAACGTCTCGATAGTGAAAATAGAGACGAACGACACGTGGGTCAGAGACTACGGTCCCATATCCCTAAAAAACGGCAACGAAACCGAACTGCTCGATTTTACCTTTAACGGATGGGGACTAAAATACAGAGCCGATCTGGACAACAGAGTAAACCGAAAGCTTTTTAAAACCAAAAAGCTGCCCTTCGTCCTCGAGGGAGGCGCCATAGAGAGTAACGGAGCCGGTGTTTTGATGACAACGGAGCGCACCCAGCTGGAGCCGAACAGAAATCCGCACCTAACCAAAGAGGAGATAGAATGGCGCTTAAAGCGTTTTTTTAACCTAAATAGGGTAGTGTGGCTTAAAAACGGCTATTTGGAAGGCGACGACACAGACTCGCACATAGATATGTTGGCGCGTTTTGTGGATGTGAAAAAGGTGGTATATACTCTCTGCGACGATGCGAGCGATTCCCATTACACGCCCCTGAAAAAGATGGAAGAGGAGCTAAATTCCTACGGTTTTGAGACGGTGGCGCTGCCGTGGCCATCTCCAAAATATCACGAAGGCTCAAGACTGCCGGCCAGTTATGCCAATTTCGTCATAATCAACGGCGCCGTCATAGTTCCCCTGTACGGCGACGAGATGGACAAGGAGGCGCTCGGCCTGTTCGAACATCTGTTTCCAGATAGAGAGGTCATAGGACTGGACGCTTCGGTTCTTATCACGCAAAGAGGCTCTATACACTGCAGCTGTATGAATCTTTTTGGATATAATATCGTCCAAAAGAGTTAGGAAAATCATGAAAAGAGCGTTAATAGCAGCAATTATACTCTGCTCGGCCCTACTCGCAAAGGAACGTGTTGCGGTATCGATACTGCCGCAAAAGTTTTTCGTGGAAAAAATAGCCGCGGACAAGGTGGAGGTGATGGTAACCATACCTCCTGGCGCTTCGCCGGCCTCTTACAACGTAAAACCTAGCCAACTACAGAAGCTAAAGAGCGTTGCTATCTACTTCTCTACGGGAGTTCCTTTTGAGAGGCACTGGCTAAAAAGATTCAAAAGCGTAAATCCGTCGATGAAAATCGTCGACTGCGGCAAATATGTAAAAAAGTTTCCGCTCCTGTCTCACGATCACGACCACGAAGATCACCATCACGAAGACAACATGCAAGATCCACATATCTGGCTGGCGCCCCCTTTGGTAATACTGCAAGCTAGAGCCATTTTAGAGGGCTTATGCGAACTAGATCCCGAAAACGCCATTTTTTACAGAAAAAACTACCGCAACTTCGTAAAAGAGCTGACCGAAATCGATATGCGGATATTTGAGCGTCTGCAAGGGATCAGACTAAGAAGTTTCATAGTCTATCACCCCTCTTTCGGATACTTCGCCAAAGTTTACGGCTTAAAACAGATAGCCATAGAAAAAGGTGGCAATACGCCGCCCGCGAAATATCTAAAAAATATTCTAAGCGAAGCCAAAAGATTGAATATCAAAACAATTTTCATAGAACCCCAGTTTTCCCAAAAAGAGGCCAAATTCCTCGCACAAAAAATCGGCGCCGCCGTTAGAGTCATAGATCCGCTGGCGTACGAGTGGGACAAAAATATATTGAAAATTGCGGAAGTCATCTATGAAAACGGCCGTTAAATGCGATAATCTCTACTTTAGATACCATAAAGAGTATATTCTCGAAAATATAACTTTAAAGATCGAAGATGGAGAATATATCGCCATCATAGGTCCCAACGGAGGCGGAAAAAGCACTCTTTTGCGACTGATTATGGGTCTGTTGAAACCTACGAAAGGATCGATAGCCATATACGGACAATCCCCCCAAAGAGCTAAAAGAGTTATAGGATACCTTCCTCAGAAAATAAATTTTGGTCTGGATATGCCTATTACCGCCTTCGAGGCGGTCCTACAAGGAAGACTCTCTGGAAGCAAACTCTTTTACGACGAAGAGGATAAAAAAACGGCCCTGAGAATTATGGAAAATCTGGGAGTAGCCAACTACAAAGATTCCAAAATTTCCGAACTATCCGGAGGCGAAAGACAAAAGATTCTATTGGCCAGAGCCTTGGCCTGCGATCCGAAAATATTGATTCTCGACGAGCCCACTGCCTCAGTGGATATCGAGGGTCAAAAACAGATATACGAAATTTTAAAAAATCTAAATATGACTAAAATAGTCGTCAGCCACGATATAAAGATTCTGTTTGAGGGGGTGGACAGGGTGGCCTATATCAACCGTCGCCTCTATATGCACGACAGTCCCGATCTGAATATCGAACACTCCGAAGGACATTTTTGCGAAATGGAACTTTTTGAATATCTCAAAAAGGGGTGCGATGTCTGATTTTTTTTCGCTGTTTTTCCACTCCTTTATAGCGGTTATATTGCTGAGCATCGCCGTAGCCACTATCGGATCTATAATGTTGCTGAATAGATACTCCTATACCGCCGCCTCGATCGCCCACGGCAGTTACGGCGGTATAGGACTGGCTCTATACTTTGGCGTTCCTATGCTGCTGGGCACTACGTTGTTTGCGCTGGCGCTGGCGTTGGTATTGGCCGCCATAACTTATGGCAACAAGGAGCGAAACGATCTTTTAATAGGGCTGATCTGGGCGGTCGGAATGAGCGTGGGAATCATTGCCGTAGACGCGTCGGGAGGATACGGAAGCGATCTTATGAGCTTTCTGTTTGGCGATATACTCATGGTGCCTAAAAGCGATCTAGTCTATATGGCTTTGGTGGATCTCTTACTGATCGGATTCGTTGCGCTCTTTTACAACCATCTGCTGGCTATTGCCTATGAGGAGGATTTCGCCAAACTCAGAGGCATAAACGTAAAAGCCCTCCATTACGCAACCCTATTGCTCATAGCTTTGACCGTGGTAATGAGCATCAGAAGCGTGGGACTGATACTGGTAATAGCGCTTTTTAGTATCCCGCCGTTTATCGCGGAAAGATTTACTCACTCTCTAAAAGCGATGATCCCCTTATCGGGAGTTCTTTCTTTTATATTCTCCTTGGCGGGACTTTTGATCTCTTACAGTTTCGACATATCAGCGACGGCCTCCATAATTTTGGTGAGCGCCGCCGCCTTTTTGATATCGATGATCAGGAAGAGAGAATGAAAGTAGCGTTGATTCAGCAAAAATATCGCCATACCAAAGAAGAGACCGTCGAACACACCTTGGCGCAGATCGAGAAAGCAGTCGCTCAACGTGCGGATTTGATAGTACTGCAAGAGCTCCATCAGGGGCCATATTTTTGCCAGTACGAGGATCCGGCCCTCTTCGATCTGGCCGAAGATTTCGAAACGGATAGGGAGTTTTGGCAAAATGTATCCAAAGAATACGGTATCGTAATTGTAGCTTCTTTGTTCGAAAGACGAGCACCCGGTCTTTATCACAACAGCGCTTTCGTATTCGACAAAGGTAGATGCGCCGGTTTCTACAGAAAAATGCATATTCCGGACGATCCCGGCTTTTACGAGAAATTCTATTTTGCTCCCGGGGATAGAGGATTTGAACCGATAGATACCAGTATAGGAAGACTCGGGGTATTAATATGCTGGGATCAATGGTTTCCAGAAGCCGCAAGAATAATGGCGCTAAAGGGGGCGCAGATACTAATATATCCTACGGCCATAGGCTGGTTCGATGAGGATAGCCAAGAGGAGAAGGAAAGACAACTCGAATCGTGGATAACGATTCAGCGCTCTCACGCCATAGCAAACGCTTTACCCGTAATAACCGTAAACAGAGTGGGATTCGAAAAAGATCCTTCGGGCGGTCTAAACGGAATCAGATTCTGGGGCAACAGTTTCGTAGCCGGGGTTCAAGGAGAGATTCTATGCAGAGGCGGTCTGGAAGAGGAGCTGTTAATAGCCCAAATCGATCCGAAAAGAACCGAGAATCAAAGAAGAATCTGGCCCTTTTTGAGAGATAGAAGAGTCGACGCGTACGAAGATCTTCTAAAGCGATTCTGCGACGACTAGGAGTTTTTGGAAAACCACCAGCACAGGGCGTACATCAATCCCGGAGTTTTGGGAACGGAATCCTCCCGTAAAAACCGTTCGGCCTCCCCTATGGGCAGATATACCACCTCTATCCTCTCTTCCTCTACTCCTCCGCCTTGCGAAACCCTCATATCCTCGCTCACCTCCGCATAAAAGAGGGACTGTTTGCTGCCGGCAAAACCCACCGAAGTGTAAAAGGAGGCTATCTGTCGAAGAGTTGCCGAATCCACCGCGTACCCCGTCTCCTCGAGAATCTCTTCGGCGGCAGTTTCGCGCTCAGTTTTGTTTTTGTCGAGTATCCCGGCGCAAAGCTCGTAACAAAACTCCAAAGAGTGGTTAACAAAAAGAGGCGGTCTAAACTGTTTAACCAACACAAAAGCCTCCTTTTGCCGATGGTATATCAATACGGCTACGCTGTCGTGAACCTTGGCCGCCTCCCAAAAACCCTCTTTTTCGTCTATCTCGTAACGGATTAAAAACGGTTTTACGAATTTAGGACTTTTTAACGGTTCCAGGCCCAAAAGTTTTATTCGCCCCATCTATTTCACCAACAACAGCTTTGCAAGTCCCAAAAAAGCGAAAAAGCCGACTACGTCCGTTACCGTCGTCAATACGACGCTGCTACCCACAGCGGGATCCGCTCCGATCTTTTTCAGCACAAGAGGTATGACCGCGCCAAAAAAGCCGGCGGCTAACAGATTGATAACCATGGCCATTGCTATCACCGCTCCCAACATCCAGTCAGAAAACCATACCCACGCGATAGCTCCCATCACAACCGCAAAAATCAGACCGTTGAACAAGGAGACCAGCGTCTCTTTGTATAGGGCCTCTTTTGCGTTGTCCCAATCTATCTCCCCCAGCGCCAGTTTTCTAACTACTACCGTCAGAGTCTGGGTACCGGCGTTTCCTCCCATGGAAGCCACGATCGGCATCAAAACCGCAAGAGCAACGTACTTTTGAATGGTTTCGTCAAAAAGTCCTATCACCAACGAGGCGAAAATTGCCGTCCAAAGGTTGATAAAGAGCCACCAAGCCCTTTTTTTCGTGACGATCTTTATATCGTCCTCTTCTTCTGCTTCCTCTTCTACCCCGGCGAGATTATAGAGCTGTTCGGTAGCCTGCTCTTCGATCAGATCGATGATATCGTCAGAGGTGATTCGTCCCAGCAATCTGCCGTTATCGTCAACCACGGCCAAAACAGGCAGATTATAATCCTCGAACTTTTTTATGACGTCTTTGATGGGTTCCGTGGCCCTGACGCTGATCGGCTCATAAGATCCCTCTTTTACTATATCCTTGAACCGTTTTTTAAAATCGAAGGTGATCAGATCCCCAAGAGGTATAATGGCTTTTAGATGACGATCCTCGTCCACCACGTACACCTGCTGGATATTTTCTAGCTCCCCCTCCTCTTTGAGTCTTCTTAGCCTGCTTATAGCCTCCTGGATAGTCTCGTCGAGTCTGGCCTCGAAAACCTCCAGCTGCATATAGGCGCCCGCCTGATCCTCCTCGTAGGCGCTAAGCTTTTCTATCTCCTCTTTCTGCTCTTCGTCCAGATTTTCGTAAATCTTTCTCTCTAAATTCTCGTCTACCTCTTCGATATCTTTAATCAGATCCGTCGCGTCGTCCGATTCGAGCTCTTCTATCGCCACCGCCAACTTTTCCGCCGAAAGCTCCCTGATCGCCTCCTCTTTGAGAGATTCCGGCAGCTCCAGAAGCACCTCTCCCAGAACTTCGGGCGGCAACTTTTTTAAATACTCTAAAAATCTATCCGAGTCCTCTTTTTTCAGCTTTTTGAGATAGGCCGCTATTTCCGAAGGAGCAACGCCTTTTATATCTTTTTTGTTTTTGATTATCTTTTTGATTTTGTTTCCTATCTCCTTGAACTTTATCTTATCCATCGTTACCCTCCGTTTCGGAGACGCCGCTCTTTTTCAACGATACGACGAAATCGAACTCCTCGTAACGTGGAGGCTCTTTTTTGGCTATTATAGTTCTTTCGATCTCCTCTTTGTATCTTTTGGAGAGTTTTAAAAACTTCTTTCTCTTTTTTCCGTAAAGTCTGCTCTTGGTGATTCTGACTACCTTGAGAGGGTTGATGGGCCTGTTGTTTTTATAAAGACCAAAATGCAGATGCGGTCCGGAACTTAGACCGGTACTGCCCACATAACCGATTATTTGGCCCTGTTTTACCCTTTTACCCCTTCTGATACCGCGTCTAAACTTGGAAAGATGAGCGTATAGAGTCTTGTATCCATCTTTGTGTCTTATAATGACCACGTTGCCGTATCCGCCCTTTCTCCCAGCAAACACCACCCTGCCGCTACCTGCCGCTCTGACCGGCGTCCCCTTTCTCGCGCCGAAATCCACGCCCAAATGGGCTCTGTATCGTTTCAAAACCGGATGGTAGCGTCTTAGGGTAAATTTGGAAGTTATCCTGGCGTTAGGAACCGGTCTTTTTAACAAGAAGCTCTCCAGCTCTCTTCCCTTTTCGTCGTAATATCTGCCGTCGAATAGATATACGTAGTGTCTCTTACCCCCAGTTTCCACCATAGCCGCCTCTATAACCGGAGAGCCGAAAACTTTGCCCATCCTTATCTTTTCGGTGTAAACCAGGGCTATTTTATCGCCCTTTCTCAAAGAGGTTCTAAAATCGATACTGTTTTTAAAAGCCGCCACGAACTCGTTAGCCAGCTTGACGCTGCCGGTTTTGGCGACGATATCCTGATAAGGGGAGCGCTCTATTTCGATTACGAAACTCCCTCTTCGTTTCGTGTACTCAATAGGCAAAAGATCCAGAGCGTAACGGTCGCCTTTTTTGTAAATATGAATTTGCAATTCTTCGTTTATGGGAATCAAAACCTGCCTTAGATCCCCCTCCTCGTCCTTTAGAGTATAGTAGGTAACTCCGGCTATTATTTCGTCCGCCAGCTCTTTGGTCTCACGATCGAGATCGTAATACAGTTTTTGGGGAATATTGTTCTTTTCGAAAAAGGTCAACAGCGTCTCGCCGCTTTTCCATTTGGCCTCCTCGAGCATAGCGCTCCAGCCGCAGACACTCAAAAAAAGGGCGATCAGAAAAAATCTCATAAATAACTCTCTTGAGGATATTAAATGGTGGGATTTTACCAAAAAAGCTCTTAAATGTATGTTACAAAAGTAGCATTTGGCGGACTCTTTGGAACCGAAAAGTGGTTTTTTGATATAATCACTAAAAATTCTAAACAGGCAGGAGCCCAAGTGAAAAAACTGTTTGCAGCGTTAATAGGAACCATCTCACTAATAGCCGGACCTCAACCCAACATAAAAAGCAGCATCGAATCCGTTCACGGCACCGAAGCCATCCTCAACACAGAAACCGCACCAATCGGCAGCAGCGCAATCGTGGTTCACAGATTCGACGAGGAACATTCGACCATAGTGGCAGGAGCCGAGGTTGTCGGAAAAAACAGAATCAAGTTCAAAGTGTTCGGCGCTTTGGAACAAGAAGCGCTCCCGTCGCCCAAAATATTGCCGCAAAAAGGGGATCTGGTAATTTTGAACTATCTTTACGACAGAGGAGTGATCATAGCGCCCGATCTAAAAAGCTACAACTACGCCTTATCCAACCATCCCGAAATAGAGTGGATGCATCCCGATCTCTTCGCGGCACAGCTCGCGGCCTACCAAAATCCGGCGCCCACGATAGAGGATTTCCAAAAATTTTGCAACGACTATTCGGTTGGAGTGGTCTATTTCGTACTAAAAAACAGAGGGGTTTTGACCGATTGTCAGACTCTAAAACCTATTCATATAGAGAGTATCTCCCCAAAAGCGCAAAAAACGAAACTGCCGTTTTACAGCAGAATAAAAAAGATCGAAAGCAGCTGGTTCGATTTTTTCGGAAAGTCTAAAATCGAGGACTATTACAACTACTATACCAAACTGCTGGAGTTAAAATGATAGAAAACTCGCACATCGAAGCCCTAAAAGAGCTGATAGGTTCTCAAAACGTAAAAACCGACAAGGCCCACCTGCTGGCCTACTCCTACGACGCCACGAGAGAGCGGTTCGAGCCAGACGTTGTTTTGTTTCCTAAAGACGAAGAGGATGTGAGCAAAATATTAAAATTTTGCAACGAGCGCTCGATCCCCGTAGTTCCAAGAGGTGCCGGAAGCGGTTTTACCGGCGGGGCACTACCGGCCAAAGGGGGCGCGGTTTTAGCCGTAGAAAAGCATATGAACAAAATATTGGAAATAGATATGGAAAACATGGTCGCGGTGGTGCAGCCTGGAGTCATCAACAAAGAGCTTCAAAGAGAAGTGGAAAAAAGAGGTCTCTTTTATCCTCCCGATCCGGCTAGCCAGGAGTACTCCACCATCGGAGGAAACGTTGCCGAAAACGCCGGCGGTATGCGTGCCGCAAAATACGGAATTACCAAAGATTACGTAATGGGGATCAGGGCCGTATTGCCAAACGGCGATATAGTTAGAGCCGGCAAAAAGACGATCAAGGACGTGGCCGGATACAACCTGGCCGGAATTTTGATAGGCAGCGAGGGCACCCTGGCCGTTATTACGGAGATAACGCTAAAACTTCTGTCAAAACCGAAACTCACCAAAACCGTTATGGGGGTTTTCCCCACGGTCAAAGAGGCCATGAACGCGGTATATCGATCGTTGGCTGGCGGAGCAAATCCAGTTGCGATGGAGTTTTTGGACAATCTAACCATCAAAGCGGTCGAGGAGAAGTTCAAAAAGGGGCTTCCCACAGAGGCCGGAGCCATTCTGATTAGCGATATCGACGGAAACGTGGAAGAGGAGATAGATTATCAAATAGGTCTGCTGGAGAGGTTTTTCAAACAGAACGGATGCAGTCAGTTCAAGGTGGCCAAAGACGAAAAGGAGGCGGCAGACATATGGTTCGCCCGAAGAAACGCCAGTCAGAGCATAACCATATACGGCAGCAAAAAGATAAACGAAGACGTCACGGTTCCAAGAAGCGAACTACCCAGATATCTCGAGGAAGTAGATAGAATCTCCAAAAAGTACGGATTGAAAATTCCGTGTTTCGGCCATACCGGAGACGGTAACGTCCATACGAACGTTATGGTGAACAAAGACGATCCAAAAGAGGTGGAAAAGGGTTACAAAGCAATCGAAGAGATTTTCGAAATCACCGTTAAAATAGGCGGAACCCTAAGCGGAGAACACGGAATAGGGCTGAGCAAGGCGCCCTTTATGCGCATGGCCTTCACTCCGGAGGAGATGAATCTCTTTCGGGCCATAAAGAGGGCTTTCGATCCCAACAACATTTTAAATCCGGGCAAGATGGGACTTTGATGCGAGAGGCGGCCAAAAGAGTCATAAAGTGGTTCAAACTGCTTTACGACGAAAATATCACGATGTACGCCTCCTCTTTGAGCTTTCATACGATTTTTTCCATTATCCCTCTACTGCTGGTATCCTTTTCGATTTTTACCAAGATGCCCAGTTTCGAAAACTACTACGGAAAAATAAAGGAGTTTATCTTTTCTAATCTTATGCCGGCCCATCAGGAGACCGCCACGAAATATCTGGAGGGTTTTTTGCAAAACAGCGAAAAGCTCGGATTGATAGGGTTTGTCTTTGTAATATTCGCCTCGTTGATGTTTTTTCAAAACTTCGAATTCATAGTCAATAAGATTTTCAGATCGAAACAGCGCTCCGTGTGGCAGTCGATAACCACCTACTGGACTCTCGTTACGCTGGGGCCTATCGCGCTGGCACTCTCCTTTTTTCTATCGAAATCGGTACAGAATCTATTAGATAGTTTCGCGTATACCAGTTGGATAAATTTTCTCTCAATATTCCCCTATCTGATAATATGGGGGCTCTTTTTTATCACCTACATAATTTCGGCCAACACGCGTATATCGCCAAAAGCCGCGGCCATCTCCTCTTTTAGCGCCTCGCTGGTATGGTATGTGGGGAAATCTCTGTTCGTGTACTACGTAATTTACAGCAAAACCTATCTGACAATATACGGCTCTTCGAGCGTTATACTATTTTTTTTCCTCTGGATCTATATTTCGTGGATCATTTTTTTATACGGACTAAAACTGTGCCACGTTATAAATCAAAAAACCGAGCGCCGATGCGAGGAGAAGCCAGAAGACCCTTTTATAATAGATTGACAAAAGAGAAAGCAGCAAATATATAACCAAAAAAACCTCGCCGGTCTTGAAAAAGTATCTTTCAAATTCATACTCTATCGCGCTTTCCAAAATCGGATCGAGCAAAAACCCAAGACCCAGCAGATGCAAAAGCGCCCCCAAAGGATAAAAGAGAGCAAAAATCATCGTAATCGCCGGGGATAGAAACTGTAAATACGAGAAGTTACCGAAAAAGTAATGAACCGGCGGAATCATAGCTATAAAAACCCAAAGATTTAGTAAAATCGCCAAGATCGGCTTCGACAGATGCGAAAAGTGGTGCAAGAATAGATATATATAAAAAACCCCCGCCACCGAAAACCAAAACCCGACAGAAAACAGATATTCCGGAAAAACGGAGAGCAAAATCGCCACAACCCAAAAAAGCGTCTCAAAAGATAAAATTTCTATATTTCTCTCCATCAAAAAAAAGGCGGCCACGCTGAGAGCGAACGCTCTCACCAGACTCGGTATCTCTCCAAGTAGCAGAAGATATCCAAAAAGTACCAACAATACAAAAACCGTATAATCTCTCGTTCCGTTTCGATAAGGGAAGAACCTCTTTTGCAAAGGTGAGTAAAACAGGGCAAAAGGAATATATAAGGCCGTAGCCAGAACTCCCAAATGGAAACCGCTGATCGCCACCAGATGACTCAATCCCAAATATGAGAGCAGCTCTTTATACTCTTTTGACAAAGGTATACCTAAAAATATGGCCTTATAGAGCTCTTTTGAAAACCCATCGCCGTGCTGTGAGGCTATCGTCTTTTTGATCTTCTCCTTGAAAGAGTCGTTTTTAGGAAGAATATAATAGATATTGGAGCCTCTAAAATGGGTCGAAAGAGACTCTATAAAACCGGGCGGTTTGCCGTAGATAACCGCTTTCGCCTTGCGGCCTCTTAGATCTTTCAACTCCTCTTTCGACGCCGAATAAAATACAAAACCATCTTCGCTTTTGAGTTTTAAGAGAGTTTTTTCGCCCTTTTTGTACTGATCAAGAACGGTAACAGTCGTAAAAATTTTGCTTTTTGCGTAGTAGTTTAGATATAGGTAGTATCTATAACCCAATCCGGCTAAAAAAAGAAGCGCCAAAATCAGCAAAAGTATGAATCGCTCACGCCAATTTATAAACAGAGGGGCCTTTAGCCCGTCCATTTTCAGCCCTCAAAAGGCTGCGGCATCTCTATATGGGACTCTCTCATATCGAATTCCCTTATGGTTTCTGTAGCCTCTTCGGCAAATTTGACGTAATCTTTGTGAAAAAAGAGTTTAACAACTCCTGTTGGACCGTTTCTTTGCTTTCCTATGATGATTTCCGCCTCTTCGACCCTTTTTTCTTTAAATTCCGCCTCGATCTCTTTTTGGGCTTTGGCGGCCTCTTTGGCTTTTTCCCTCATCTCCTTTAGCTTATATACGTCATCTCTGTAGACGAACAAAATCACGTCTGCGTCCTGCTCTATAGCTCCAGACTCTCTCAGATCACTGAGCATGGGCCGTTTGTCGTTTCTGCTCTCGAGAGATCTGTTGAGCTGAGAAAGGGCGATTATCGGTATCTCCAGCTCTCTGGCCAGAAGCTTGAGACTTCTCGAGATTTCGCTGATCTCGAGATGGCGCTCTTTGTTGCCGCCGCCGCTCATTAGCTGGAGGTAGTCAATTATGGCCAACTCCACCTCCGGATGCGTGCTTTTTAGCTTTCTCAGCTTTGCTCTGAGTTGATGGATGTTTATAAGTCCCTCGTCGTCTATAAAGAGCTTTCTGGTAGCCATATAGTCGCTTACGCGGCTGATCTCGCTCCACTCCTGATCGCTCAGACTGCCAACTCTCAGTCGTTGTAATGGTATCGAAGCCTTCGCGCTCAGCATTCTGAGCAGAAGCTGCTCGGCGGGCATCTCGAGGGAAAATATGGCTACTCCCTTGTTGTGATCCAGAACGGACTGGGCGATATTCAAAGAAAAGGCGGTCTTTCCCATCGACGGTCTGGCGGCTATTATAATCAGATCTCCAGGACTAAATCCGGCGGTTTTTAGATTGAGTTCGCCAAATCCCGTATCGAGGCCCACCAAAATGGAGTTGCCG
>JAMONM010000011.1 GCA_027065825.1 Campylobacterales bacterium
GAGTCGCAGGAGCTGCTCACCGTTAGCGAAAAAGGCATAGGCAAAAGAACCGAAGCAGTAGAGTACCGCGAACAAAGCAGAGGCGGCAAGGGCGTAATAGCGATGAAACTGACCCCGAAAACCGGCAACGTGGTAGGGGTGGTAACGGTAGAAGAGGACAAGGACCTGATGGTGCTTACGGGTCTGGGCAAAATGATCAGGGTAGATATGGACTCCATCAGAAAAGCCGGCAGAAACACCAGCGGAGTGATGATCGTCAGAGTAGACAAAAACGACAAAGTGGTCAGCATAGCCAAATGCCCCAAAGAGGAACAACAAGGAGAAGAGATTGAAAAAGTTTAACGTTGCCGTGGTAGGTGCCACCGGAGCGGTGGGCGAAGAGATATTGAGGGTAATGCAAGAGTGCGATTTTCCGGTAAACAATCTGTTACCCCTGGCCAGCGCCAGAGGAGCCGGAAGCAAAGTTGCTTTTAAATCCAAAGAGTATACGGTCCTCGAACTGACCGAAACGGTTTTCGAGGAGCACGATATAGAAATAGCCCTATTTAGCGCCGGCGGAAGCGTATCCGCCCATTTTGCGCCGTTCGCGGCGGAAGCCGGCGCGGTAGTTATAGACAATACCAGCCACTTTAGAATGGAGGAGGATATTCCTCTTGTGGTGCCCGAAGTCAACCCCCAGGATATCGCCGCATGGAGAAACAGGGGAATCATAGCCAATCCCAACTGTTCTACCATTCAGATGGTTCAGGCTCTAAAGCCGCTTGACGATATCTTCGGAGTAGTCAGGGTCGACGTGGCTACCTATCAGGCCACCAGCGGAGCCGGAAAAAGCGCCATGGAAGAGATGGTTATGCAGATGAAGGACTTTTTCGCCTTTAAGCTGGACGAGAGTCCGCACGAAAAGTTTCCTCATCAGATAGCCCTAAACGTCATTCCTCAAATTGATAGATTCATGGAAAACGGCTACACCAAAGAAGAGATGAAAATGGTCAACGAAACCAAAAAGATCATGCATAAAAACATCGAAGTCAGCGCCACGTGCGTTAGAGTTCCGGTTCTCAGAGGACACAGCGAGGCGGTTACCGTATGGCTCGAAAGGGACGTTACGGCCGAGGCCGCCAAAGAGGCGCTGTATAACGGTAAAAACATAGTCGTCGTGGACGATCCCAAAGATTCGCTATATCCTATGCCCATCACCGTCGTGGATAGGGACGAGACCTTTGTGGGACGTATCAGAAAGGATATATACAAAGACAACGTTTTGCATCTATGGGTAGTAGCCGACAACCTAAGAGTAGGCGCCGCCACTAACGCGGTCAGAATAGCTCAAAAATGGATAGAGATGGAGTATAAATGAATCTGCTGGAAAAGATATTTGAATCGGTACTATGGAACAGCCGTCTGTTTATAATATTGGCGGTGGTGTTCGGAATGATCGGCGCCGTGGTACTTACCATCGTAGCCAGTCTCGATATCTTTCACGTGGCTCACGAGGCCTACAAAGTAATCACGACGGGAGCCCACCCCGAACACTTTCACGAGGTCCTCGTCAGCGGTATAATCGGAGCGGTGGATCTGTATCTGATCGCCGTGGTTATGATGCTGTTTAGTTTCGGTCTGTACGAACTTTTTATCTCCAAAATAGACGCCGCCAAAAAGAGCGAATCCTCTAAGATTTTGGAAATCAGATCTTTGGATCAGCTAAAAGACAAACTGGCAAAAGTAATCGTAATGGTTTTGGTGGTGAGCTTCTTTAAAAGAGTGCTAAACACCTCATATAACGGACCAATAGAGATGCTATATTTCGCCGGTTCCATACTGGCGCTGGCCATCGGACTCTACTTTTTGCATAAAGGTTCAAATCACTAATTCAAAGGAACGGTATGATTTTCGTAGACGCATGCTTTAAAAAGGAAACGCCATACACCCCTATATGGATGATGAGGCAGGCCGGCAGATATCTGCCCGAATATATGGAGGTCAGAAACAAAGCCGGAGACTTTCTGACCCTTTGTAAAAATCCCGAAATGGCCGCAGAAGTTACTCTTCAGCCTGTCGAGATCCTAAACGTGGACGCCGCTATCTTGTTCAGCGACATACTGGTTATCCCTCTGGAGATGGGAATGGAACTGAGGTTCGAAAAGGGAGAGGGACCGGTTTTTGACAAACCGATCAGAACAAAGGAGGATCTAAACGCCCTTTACGAATATCCCGAGGAGAGGCTCGGATACGTATACGAAACGATAAAACTCGTCAGAGACAAACTCCCCAAAGAGAAGGCTTTAATCGGTTTTAGCGGAGCTCCGTGGACTCTAGCCACGTATATGGTCGAAGGGGGCGGCTCAAAAACCTACGCCAACATAAAAAAACTGATCTATACAGATCCGGAGTTCATGCACGATCTTATGAGAAAGATAACCGAAGCCGTCAAAGCATACCTAATCAAACAGATAGAATCTGGAGTGAACGCCGTACAGATATTTGATAGCTGGGCCAGCGCTTTGGAAAAAGAGAAGTTTTTCGAATTCAGCTGGGACTATATGGTGGATATCGCGGAGTTTTTAAAAGAGAGATACCCGCATATACCGGTGATACTCTTTCCAAAAGGTATCGGCGGATATTTGGACTCCATCTACGGCAGATTCGACGTATTCGGCGTAGACTGGGGAACTCCGATAGAGCTGGCTAAAAAGCATCTATCCGATAGGTACGTACTGCAGGGAAATATGGAACCCACTAGACTCTACTCCAAAGAGGCCACCCGGGAAGGTGTGGAAAAAATCGTTCAGACTATGGGAGCCAAACCGGGACACATTTTCAATCTCGGACACGGCATGCTGCCCGATCTACCGGTTGAAAACGCCAAATATCTCGTAGAGCTGGTACACGATCTGACTAAAAGATGAAACATATTTTCGGTCCGGTCAACTCCAGGAGATTCGGACTCTCTCTGGGGGTCGACCTGAGTCCGCAAGAGAAATGCTGCAATTTCGACTGTCTCTACTGCGAACTGGGAGGCGCAAAACCGAAACAGGAAATATCAAACCCATCTCCTCCCAAAACGATAGCGGCCGAGATAGAGATGGCGCTGAAGAGATTCGAAAACATAGAGGTTATCACGCTCACCGCAAACGGAGAACCAACGCTATATCCCTATCTAAAGGAGCTGATTGAAAAGATCGAAAAAATCAAAAAAGGATCCAAAAGCCTCATATTAACGAACGCTTCCACGCTGTGGAAGGAAAGCGTTAGAGACTCTCTCTATTCGATCGATATGGTTAAACTCTCCCTTGACGCGGCCAGGGCAAAGAGTTTTAAAAAAATAGACAGACCTATAAAAGGCTTCGATTTCGAAAAAGCCCTCGAAGGCGTGAAAATTTTCGCGAAAAACTATCAAAAGGAGCTGTATATAGAAGTGCTGGTGGTAGAGGGCGTCAACGACACCCCCGAGGAGTTTGAGGCGCTTAACGAAATAATCAAAGAGCTTTCGCCTCTTAGGGTCGACGTAGGAACGGTAGATAGACCGCCGGCCTACAAAATCAACGGGGTAGATTACCAAAAACTTTTGAAACTCTCTGAACTGATCGAAGCCGCTCCGGTTTCGATCGTCCACAGAAAAAAAGAAAGAGCGCGCAAACTATCGCTAGATTACAGCGAAATCCTCCGGATGCTAAAAAGAAGACCGCTAGAGAGCGAAGATATCGAGGCGCTCTTTGACCGAAACAGCAAAGAAAAACTAAAAAAGCTGATAAACCGGGGAGAGATTATCCAAAAAAGAGTCGGAAATCTGATATTTTACGGCCTTCGTATTGACAAATAGAGAAATTTCATTTATAATTCTACTCGTCTTTCAAAGAGAGCTTACTAAATATTCCGGATTAGCTCAGTGGTAGAGCAACCGGCTGTTAACCGGTTGGTCGCAGGTTCGAATCCTGCATCCGGAGCCATTTTCCCTATAGGCTTTTAGCCTTTTTCCTCAACGGATCTACTATTGGAAAATTTCAACCGCGCACGGGATTTTCGATCCGAAAAACCAAATCTACCATAAAATCGAAACGATAGGATATATCGCCAGAGCTTTGGCAAAAAGAGCCCTCAATCGGGCCCGAGAGCA
>JAMONM010000012.1 GCA_027065825.1 Campylobacterales bacterium
AACTGAATTTCCTGAGCTCTTTTTTAAGCGTTTTAAACTGGCTCAGCGGATCTCTAAATCCGGCAATATCTATCATAAACAGCAAAGACTTGGTACGCTCTATATGTTTTAAAAACTTTAGCCCCAGTCCCTTTCCTTCGCTGGCACCTCCAATGATTCCGGGAATGTCAGCCATAACGAAACTCTCAAACTCGCCTACTTTCACTACTCCCAGTTTTGGAGTTAGGGTCGTAAACTCATAATCGGCTATTTCGGGTTTCGCGTTAGACAAAACCGAAATCAGAGTCGATTTTCCCACGTTTGGAAACCCAACCAGACCCACGTCGGCTATCAGTTTTAACTCCAGTCTGATTTTGACCGTCTTCCCCGGCAATCCCGGCTGAGCGTACGTGGGTCTTTGATTTGTGGGACTTTTAAAGTGCCAGTTTCCCTTTCCGCCTTTACCGCCCTCTAAAAAGAGCACTCTCTCGCCGTCTTTGGTTAAATCCAGCAACAGCTCTTTCGTTTCGGCGTCTCTGACCTCAGTTCCAGGCGGAACCACCAAAACGAGAGGCTCACCGCTTTTGCCGTGTTTTTTTCTACCTTCGCCGGGTCTGCCGTTTTTGGCCTTTAGAACTTTTTTGCCTTTGAAATGGGATAGAGTATGGGTGTTCTTATCCACGAGGAAATAGACATCTCCTCCCTTTCCTCCGTCGCCTCCGTCGGGACCGCCTTTTGGCATAAACTTTTCCCGTCTAAAACTTACGGCGCCCTGTCCGCCTTTACCGGAGCTGACCGTCAGTTCGACACTGTCTATAAACATCGATTAGCCTTTGTTATGTCGATTTTAGAAGAAGAGGGAGAATATACCGATTCCGCGGTAACGGAACCGGAACCGTCACGCGGGATAGACAGAGACTTTTTGTCTTTTTTTGTCTTTTCGTTCAAATTTAACGTAACCGTCAACCAGAGCGAAAATGGTGTGATCTTTGCCGATCCCCACATTGTTGCCGGGATGAATTTTGGTGCCTCTTTGTCTAATTATTATGTTGCCGGCTCTAACGAATTCGCCCCCGAACTTTTTGACGCCGAGTCTTCTACCCGCACTGTCGCGGTTATTCTGTGTACTACCCTGACCTTTCTTGTGAGCCATGAGATCTCCTTACGCTATTTTTGTGATTCTGACTCTGGTGAAGTCTCTTCTGAAACCTCTTTTGAGTTTTGAATCTTTTCTTCTTCTTTTTTTGAAAATGATAATTTTCTTGCCTCTGCCCTCGTTTATAACCTCGCCTTCGACAACCGCGCCTTCGACGAAGGGGGTTCCTACTTTGAGCTCTCCGTCGTTGATCGCGAGAACCTCTTTGAACTCGACTTTGCTTTTAGGCTCGAGACCCATCTTGTCGAAGCAGATTATATCGCCCTCTTTGACTTTATACTGTTTGCCGCCGTTTTTGATTATCGCATACATCGTTCGACCCTCTTTGTTGATTAGTTCTTTCCATAATAGATGGCGAATAATAGCAAAAGATAGTTTAAGTTTTGTTTAAATTAGAGCGACAGCCTCGATCTCCACCAGAGCCCCTTTCGGCAGGCTCTTGGCCGCAACCGTACTTCTGGCAGGTTTGTGGCCTTTGAAAAAGGAGTCGTAAACTTCGTTCACTTTTTGAAAATCATCCATATTCGCTAAAAATATGGTCGTTTTTATCACCTTGCTCGGATCTGATCCTGCGGCTTTTAAAACCGCTTCGAGATTTTTTAGCACCTGTTGCGTCTGCTGCGTAACACCCTTTTTTAAAATATCTTCGCTTCCGTCCGCTGTCAGCGCTATCTGCCCTGATGTGTAGACCATATCTCCTACAACTATCGCCTGGGAATACGGTCCTATCGCGGCTGGAGCCTCCTTTGTCGTCACCGCTTTCATGAATCTCCTTTTTTTTATGCAATTTTATCAAAAATTAACAAGCACGGTTATGTCCCGTTTAAAAATTACGGCTATTCAAAGCTCTTTTGCTCTCCACAATAGATATTCCAACAAAGAGAACCAAAGATATCTGCCCCTAACAGCCGTATAAAGATGCGAAACGATCGACAGCTTCGCCCCGGCAAACGTTCCCGACTCAAATATCGCTAAAACAGCAGCGGCGATAAAATATAAAACATTGAAAAAAAATCAAAAAGTCCATAACATTACCGGCCGTCTGCAAAGATATGATTCTAATCGCAATCGCAAGACACCATCCATCGCACGCCTCTATCAAAGAAACACCATAAAGCCTTTAATGTCTCTTGATGGTCGAATCTGCCGTAGAGACTTTCAAAAAGAGCTCTTTTCAAAGCTTTGAAAAGAGCCTCAAAAGAGATTCCGATATGTTATACACTTTCGCAAAGATCTGCACGGATTTATCCCAACCCACAAATCTCCGTTTTAAATGGCGAAAATTTATGATAAAATTTACCCAAATCCTAATCAAAGGAAAACAATGGAGTTTTTGAACATTTTGGATACCGTGAAACTGCCCTTTGAAATTCCGCTGTTAATTCACCCTATTACGGTCCATTTTGCGATCTCTCTGCCGATAATCGTTTTGATACTCGAACTGGCCAATCTCTTTTTCAAGCGTAGAGCGATAGATTATATGAACATCTTCTTTTTGGTAATGATAACGCTCGTGTTTACCGCCGCGTTTTTCGCTGGAAAAGCCGACGGTTCGCACGTTTTTGCTATGCTGAGTCCCGAAGGTCAGGAGGAGCTAAAGCTGCATAAACAGATAGGAATGTATCTGGTTTACACATCGGCGATTTTGCTCCTTTTCAAACTGCTGGCCATCGCGGTTAAAAGAAGAGAGATAACCGGAATATTTACTGTTTTGCTGCTGGCGTTTATAGGCGTTACGCTAAAGCAGGGCAAGGACGGCGGGGAGCTGGTTTACGAATTCGGAGCGAACGTGGAGGCGGTCTCGAAACTGGACGACAAAATTATGGAGTTAGAAGATAGTATCGACGAGCTGAAAGAAAAGCTAAAAGAGTGCGAACAAAAAAGCGCGGCTTCGGCTCAAAACCTTCCGGCGCCTGCGGCCACGACAGAATCCGGAGCCGAAACTACCGAAACGAACTCGACCATAACCGATACGCAAACTCAAATTCCAGGCGCTACCGAGCCTGCCGATTCCAACTCCTCCGGTAGCGTAGGTTCGGACGGCAACTCCACAAAAAATCTAGAATCTCTTTAAAAGCACGGAGAATATCTCGTAGAGCTTTTTCACCTCCTCTACGGGACAGCTCTCGTTAGGGGCGTGAATCTTGTCGTTTACCACTCCGAACTCCACGGTTTTGACGCCGAATTCACCGAAAAATCTGGCATCACTGGTTCCCCCGGCGGTAGAAAGCTTTGGTTCGACGGAACATATTCTATGTACGGAATCTTGCATTATCCTTACTATTTTGCTCTCAGGATCGGTCATAAAAGGCTTCGCGCTCTGCGTGAGCTTTAGGGTATAGTTCATATTCGCAAACTCTTTTTCCACGAACCTTTTTATATCTTCGATCGAAGTTTTAGTGGAATTTCTAACGTTGAACATCATCTTGAGTCTGCCTGGAGTAACGTTCGTGACCTCCATACCCGCTCTGATGTCGGTTATAACGAATCTGCTCGGCGCGAAATACTCGTCCCCCTCGTCCAGCTTTGCGCCTGCGATTCTGGGCAGAACCTTGGCTATTTCATGAATCGGATTTATCGCCTTTTCCGGATAGGCTGCGTGTCCTTGCTTGCCTATTTTTTCTATCACGCCGTTGATCGATCCTCGTCTACCTATTTTGATCGCGTCTCCGAAAACCTTTTCGCATGTCGGTTCGGCTACCACGGCGTAATCGGGCACCATTCCGATTCTCTTTAGCTCCTCCAGCGCCAGGGCCGTACCGTATTTGGCGTCTCCCTCTTCGTCGCTTGTTAGCAAAACGGACAGCGTTCCCCTAAACTCCTTGCACTCTTTTACTGCCTG
>JAMONM010000013.1 GCA_027065825.1 Campylobacterales bacterium
TTTACAGTTTTCCCAACTGGATCTCCCATCTTTTTATTCAGCAGATAACCACCGGCGGCGGTACCGGCTCCCAGCATAGCCTCTCCGAAGTTGTTCTCACCGAAAGTATCAGACATCAGCTCCCAGAATTTCCCTTCGAGATCCTCGTCCCGTCCGGTTTTTCTGGAGCTGATTTCCGAGACGTTGTTTCCTACTCTAAAGCTGTAGGTTCTCTCTCCGTCGGTGCTGACCACGTTGGAGATGTTTCCGGCCTGGAGTTTAGCCAGCAGGGCCGCGGCTTTGGCGTTTTTGTAGTATTCATTATCGCTAATGCGGCTGCCGGAGCTATCTTGAGCCAACGCCTTTCCTCCCATGCCGGCATATTTCTCGTCCTCCTGACGCCCGAAACCTTTTGCGATGTTGGAGCGCATCTTCATACTGTCGATGTAACCGTTTCGGTGGGAGATATATAGTCCCCTCTCGCCGGCCTCTTCACCCTTGATGCCTTCGGCGATAAATCCGAATGGCATTCGATTTTTGTATAAAGCTTTTCTAAGGTTCAAAAATAGTGCCATTCATGTTGCCAAAACGTTTTTAACACGTAGGTTCAAAAGAGCAGTGGAAAAATAAAAGGGCGTAAATATTTCGTTTTTTTTGTGTTGTTTCGAAACTGATTTATTTAAAATGGATTTAGGTTCTTTTTCTGCTCTTTTCCACTCTGTGGAAGTATATAAAGATCGCTCCTATTACGGTGGCCAAAATTATCGGCGCTATGTAGGGTCTTTCTTTGACGTATCCGAAAAACGATATTATGATTTCGCTAAAAAAGAAGCTGATCAATCCTATCGTAAAAACGAACAGAAAGGATGCGAAAAAGTTAAAAAATACGAACTTTTTGAACTCGTATCTCGAGAGGGCCATGACGATTGGAATCAACGTTTTGACTCCGTAGATGAACTTTTGGATAAAGATGGCTAATGTTCCGTATTTTTTGGCAAGCAGTCTGGTAATGGCCAGTTTTCTTTTGTGTTTGTGCAGATATTTGGCGATCTCTTTTTTTTGATACCTGCCAAGATAAAATAGAAAATTATCCCCCATAAAGTTCGCCAAAGCGGCGACGACCAGAGCGCTGATGAGATCTATATGCCCCAAATAGGCGAAAACCGCGGCAGTGGCTACAATGACTATGGAGCCTCCGAAGCTAAATAGAGCTATAGCCAGATATCCCCATGCCTCGATCGCGCTAAAATCCATTATATGCCCTTTTACGAGTCAGATCAAAAGAGTTTAACATTTTACCGCAAATCGAAAGAGATTGAAACGGCTCAAAAAGGCGGCCGACCCGAAGAGGCCGTAAAGGCCGCCATCAAGTGGGAGGGCTAGAGGGTAAACTCCGCTTTTTTCAAAACGTATACCTTTTTGGCGGTTTCGTCGTTTTGGAGATTCAGCTTTTTCAGCATCGGCGGTTTAACGAGCCTATAGCCCAGCACGGCCTTGATTTTATCGCCCTTTTGCAGTTTGAAACCAAATTTAACACTCCGCTTTTCGTTGGCTTTGATCATCGTATCCTTGACGACCTCTTTGGCTTTCCACGGAGGGGTGGGTTTGCCATCTGATCCTATTATTCTGACGAAAATCTCTTTTTTATTAAATACCTGCTTGCCGTTTCTGATGACGGTTACCTTTAAAAAGGATACCCTCAGAGGATGCAACAGCAGATCGTGGGGCGCTTTGGAGTTTACTGCAATTTCGAAATCTTCCAGTCGCGGCAGAAATTCGATGTCAACGTATTTGGAGAGCATTTCGTTATATCTGTGGGCTCCGGCGAAACCGTGAAACGAATGTTTTTGAGTCTCTTTCAGCGTAGATACGCTGCCCGCTACTTTAGGCATATGGCAGCTGACGCATTCGCTCTTTTCTATCTCCATATTTTCGTTTGTGGAGCATAGATTCAGTCCGAATCTGTTTTTTTTGTGGGAATGGCATCCCATACAGACGTTGCCTTTTAGAAAGTTGGCGTTTGAGGTGTCTATTTCGTGAAAAGGCGATTTTATATGATCTTGTTTGGTTCCGTAATAGAGTTTGGGTTTTTCGTTTAGGATATTTATATTCTGTTTTAAACCGATTTTGATATCTTTGATTCTGTGACAGTATGCGCATGATACGCCCTGGTTTTGGCTCTCGTCGTTCTCATCTGGCACGACGTCTCCGGGAGCTATCAGCTTTTGCAGGTTATCTGCCGCCGGGGTGTGGCATGCGGCGCAGTCGTAGGAACCCTTTTTCTTTAGAGGATGTATGTTCCAGACGGCTTTGTGAATCGGGTCTTTGAATATCGTTGAGTTGGCGTGCATACTCGATTGGAACTCCTCGTAGATCAGAGGATGGCACTCTTTGCAGGCGCTGTTTGGCATAAACTGGCCCGCGAATACCGCGGCCGATAGTAACGTTCCTAATAAGAGAGCTCTCATATTATTATCCTTTGTTATTTTTTTAATAAGATGGATGAAATTTTATCATAATTTGTCGTAACCTCGTTCCCTTCTCTTTTTCGCTATTTCCTCTCTTCTGGCGAGAGCCTCGTTCGACGGGGTTTTTGGATCGGAAAACAGAGCCTTTCCGTACAATACGCACCCTTTGTCTCCGGGATCGCACTTTTTTTTGAGAAGATCGCATATATCCCCTATCTGGTGGGAACATGTCCAGCCGCTCATATAACTCCTTTTATCTTTTGGACTATGATATAATATCAAAAACTTAAAAAGAGGTTAATAATGAAAAAGAGTCTTATTTTAGCGGGCGCGATAGCTATTTTCTTTTTGGGGGGATGTACTCAAGAAACCCAGAACAAACTGGGCAGGGCCATAGTGAACTGGACCGGCACCAACGGCGTTTTGGATATTTATAGCGGCGGGAAACTGGTCAAGAGATTCATAAAGATCGACAAGATCTCAACCGCCTACGGAACCAGCGACAGCAGACCCAGACCCTACAGATACGGTTACGGATATCTGGACGAAAATTTCAATTTACACGTTGATCCGGGAGAGAAAAAGGTATATTTCGAATTTAGCGACTACTCCACGAATTACGTCTTTTACGAAAATCCAAAAGAATGATTCTATATATCCACGGATTTAAAAGCTGCGCCAAAAGCAACAAAAGCGAAATTTTAAGGCGCAGATTCAAAGAGGTCGTATCTCCAGATCTGCCGCCCTCTCCAAAAGAGGCTTTTAGGCTGCTTTGCGAAACGGTGGAGGAGAGAGAGCCGAAACTAATCGTAGGCTCCTCTTTAGGCGGATATTATGCCGTTGCGCTGTCGCAGAGGTACTCGATCAGGAGCGTACTGATAAATCCCTCTCTCAAACCCTATATTACCCTTTTGCCTTTTGTGGGCGAGAACAGGCGCTACTGTGACGGAGAACCGTTCGAGTGGAGCGAAGAGCACATCAAAGAGCTAATAGAGCTAAAATGCGAAAAGATCGACCGCGAAAACTACCTCGTTCTTTTGCAAAGCGGAGACGAGCTGCTGGATTATAGAGAGAGTCTAAATCTCTTTTGGGGCGGAAAAGTGGTGGTAGAATACGGCGGAAACCATAGATTCGAGAATCTATGCGAATATCTGGATATGATCGAGAATTTTTTAAAGGGCGGCGATGGATGTGATTGAGCTGTTTAAGAGGCTTCTTGGATTTCGTTCGGTGACGCCGCACGATGGCGGGAGTTTGGAGTTTATCAGAGAGTATCTGAAAGATTTCGAAGCTATATGGATCAACAGATACGATGTGAAGAATCTGTTTTTATACAAAAAGTTTTCCCCGGGCGAACATCTCTGTTTCGGAGGACATGTGGACGTGGTGCCGCCGGGTGAGGGTTGGGAGAGCGACCCTTTCGATCCGGTGGTGAAAAACGGCAGAGTTTTCGCCAGAGGTGCGCAGGATATGAAAAGCGGGGTGGCGGCGTTCCTCCAGGCAGT
>JAMONM010000014.1 GCA_027065825.1 Campylobacterales bacterium
CTCCCGGAGTGGGCAAAACGATGATAGCAAAAGCCGTAGCCGGTGAGGCGGGAGTTCCTTTTTTCTATCAAAGCGGAAGCGCCTTCGTTCAGATTTACGTAGGAGTAGGGGCGTTGAGAGTCAGAGAGCTGTTCGCAAAAGCAAAGAGAATGGCCCCCTCGATAATATTTATAGACGAAATCGACGCTGTAGGTAAATCAAGAGGCGATTTAAGGAACGACGAACGTGAGGCTACGTTGAATCAGTTGCTGACTGAAATGGACGGATTCGAGAACTCAGGCGGCGTTATAGTGATAGCAGCTACCAACAAAATAGAGATGCTTGATGAGGCTCTGCTGAGACCCGGAAGATTCGACAGGAGAATTTTCGTCTCACTGCCTAACGCCTCAGAGAGAATAGAGATTTTAAAGGTTCATCTTAAAAAGGTTCCAAACTTTGTCGATTTAGAGAAGCTGTCTAGAATGACTGTTGGCTTTAGCGGGGCGGCGTTGGCCAGCTTGGTGAACGAGGCGGCTTTGAACGCTTTGAAAAAGGGCAAAAAGATCGTAGAACTCACAGATTTCGAAGAGGTCAAAGAGAAGGTTCTGTACGGAAAACATAAAATTCTCTCCTACAGCGAAAAGGAAAAAGAGGTTCTGGCCCTCTATAGAGCCGCAAAAGCGGTAGCCGCATACTGGTATGAGATTGAATTCGACAAAATAGCTCTTTTGGGTGACGGTTTTAAAGAGATAGATAAAGAAATAGTTTCCGAACACGAATTTCTTGCCAAGATCAAACTCTATCTAGCCGGTTATGCCGCTATGGATCTCTTTTTGCGCGAGGGATTTTCGAACGTGGCCGAAGATTTGAAACAGGCCAAGATTTTGGCTACCGAGATGGTAGAGGTTTATGGAATGGGCAATAGACTCATACCGGCTCATGAAGATGTGGAGATTATTTTGAACAGAGAGCTTGCCGAAGTCAAGGAGCTCCTTTTGGCAAAGGAGGAGAGTATCGTAAAGATAAAAGAGATTCTGCTGCAAAAGGAGTCGGTAAGCTATCAAGAAGTTAAAGAGCTGCTCAATGAGGTTTTATAGCGGTTTTTGTTTCAAAAACGAAGAGATTTTGTTCGAGGATATATTGATAGACGACCAGTTTACCGTAGCTGGGTTTAGCAAAGGAGCCGTAGATGCCTTTGAATATGTCTACGGAAGCGACCGTCCCTATAAAAGGCTTCAGCTGATCTCTCCCGCCTTTTTTCAGGATAAAGGGGAAAAGTTCAAAAGACTGCAGCTGACGGCTTACAGGAGAGATCCTAAAAAATATTTCGAAAAATTTTTAAAAAACGTCTCATACCCGGCAAATCCCGAGTGTCTAAAACTGAACGAAGTTACTAAAATAGAGGATATATCCAATCTAAATAGACTGTTATATTACGAATGGGATAGGGAAAAACTTAGAGCGGTTAGAGAAAAAGGGGTGGATATCGAGGTCTTTTTGGGAGGCATTGACAAAATTATCGATTCGCAAAAAGCATACGACTTTTTTAAAAGCGTCTGTAGAGTCTATATGATAAAAGACGCTGGACATCTATTGAGAAGGGGTTGTTGATGGATATAGTAAAAATCGGAGTGGTTACGGCGAGCGACAGGGCAAGTGCCGGTATATACGAAGATCTAAGCGGCAAAGCTATAATGGATACGATGAAAGAGTATCTAAAAAACGAATTCGAAATATTTTATAGATGCGTGCCGGACGAGTTAGAAAAGATCAAAGAGGCTCTCGTTGAACTATGCGACGACAAAGAGTGCGCGCTGGTCGTGACTACCGGCGGAACAGGACCGGCTCCGAGGGACGTTACGCCGGAAGCCACGCAGGAGGTTTGCGAGAAGCTTTTGCCCGGGTTCGCCGAACAGATGAGAGCCGTCAGTCTAAAATATGTTCCCACGGCTATACTATCCAGACAGATTGCCGGAATTAGAGGTAAGTCTTTGATTATCAATCTACCAGGCAAACCAAAAAGTATCAGAGAGTGTCTAGACGCCGTATTCCCGGCTGTTCCTTACTGTATCGATCTAATAGGCGGGCCGTATATAGAGACCGACGAAGATGTAATTAAGGCGTTCAGACCGAAAGGTAAATAGCAAAATGGAAAAGTTCGAACTGTGCGTCAACGAATATATAAAAAGGCTTGAAGAGGAGTTCATGCGTATTTTGGAGGATCCAAAAATGGATAAAAGAGCCAAAAACCTGGCTACCAAGCCTCTCGTAACGAAAAAGAGGATACTTTTAAATACTATTGAGGCTCTAAAAATGGTCGACAGGGAGAGAGAAAAATGAAAAAAGTTCATCTTAGACATATTCCCATGTATCTGCTCGTAGCCTTTTTGGTTGGCTCGATCATATTCGTATTTGCCGCGCCCATATTCGTAATCAAAAAAATCGAACAGGACGCCAAAAAACCGAAAGAGCAAAGAGAGTTAATATACAAAGAGGAGGGGCCTAGGGAGTAGATTGATAGATCTCCTTTAGCCTCTCGTAAAGCGAGTCGAAGGTATGTTTTTCCCTTTTAATCACTCTTTGCATTACTTTGTTGTCCTCCTCCTCTCCCCAGATCTTTTTATATTGTCCCTGTTTGTAACCGAACTCTTGTCTAATTCGGTTTAGGGCGTTTTTGCCGATATATAGGCCGTAGAGCTCGTTAAAATCCATATTGGCCGCGTCGCAGGCTCTAAAGAACTGTTCCGTTAAAAGCTCTCTATAATTCTCTTCGTCGCTTTTGATCAGCGCCAGCGCCATCAGCTCTTCGAATATGTCTATATATTTTTCCATCTCTTTTTCGCTCTCTTTCGTCCACTCTTTTGGAAGATGGATTTCGCTTTTGATATCTGTATACTTTTGGATCTCTTTGGCCAAATTTTCAGGAGAGTCGAATTTTAGCAGATAACTCATAAGAAAGTGCCAAATATCTACCAGCTCAAGTTTGATATTTTCTATATCCGCCTTTGAGTCGACGTTTTTCCAGTGTTTCCATGGGAACGAATCGATCAGTTCGGCACACTCCATATATATACATCTTTTCCAGTCTATCTTTTTGTTTGCAGTGGTATACCCTTTTCTCCACTCTATTCCGTTTGTCTGATTGTTCAGATCGTTTTGGAGCAAAAGCATCTCCAGCGCCATCTGTTCCATTTATCCGCCTTTTTTTGCTTCGATTATATCAAAAATCTATTGCTACTCTATAGTTTGGATCGTCCTCTTCGTAACTACAGTATGGACCGGCTTCTTTTAGCAGCTTTTTGCATTCGTCGCTAAGATGCCTAAGCAAAATCGATTTACCTCTTTGTTTATATTTTTTTGTCATTTTGTCGATCGCTTCGACACCGCTTTGATCCATAACTCTGGTGTTTTTAAAATCTATAACCACCTTTTCGGGATCTCCCTCCGGATCGAACAGTTCCATAAAAGAGGCAGTCGATCCGAAAAATAGAGGACCTTCCAGCTCGTAGATTTTCGTTTCGTTTTCAAAGCGGCTCTTTGCATAAATTTTCGCCTGTTTCCATGCAAAAACGAGAGCGGAAATTACGACTCCTGCAATGACGGCGACCGCCAGATCAAAAAGCACCGTAACTATTGTCACGGTTACCATAACGAAAATATCTTCTTTCGGCATTCTGCGAAAATGACCCAAAGAGCTCCAGCTAAACGTGGCTATACTTACTACGAACATGATCCCAACTAAGGCGGCCAAAGGAATTTTCGAAATCTGCTCGTAAAGAAGTACTACGAAACTTATCAGTAAAAGCGAAGCTACAAGAGCCGAAAGCCTACCTGTACCTCCAGAGGTATAATTTATCATCGATTGACCTATCATCGCACATCCCGGCATAGCGCCGAACAAACCGCATACCGTATTGCCTACGCCCTGAGCGATCGACTCTCTGTTACCGCTGCCTCGTTCGTTGCT
>JAMONM010000015.1 GCA_027065825.1 Campylobacterales bacterium
CTTTTTGGAAAACTCGTCGTCGACGACCTTCAAAAGATCGCTTCGTCCGATAATCTCATCCATACTTCTATACCCCAGCGAGGCCAGTATCTCCCTAACGTCTTCGGCCAATAGAGTAAAGTAGTTTATCAGCCTCTCAACGGTACCAACGTAATGATCCCTCAAAAAGCCGTTTTGGGTAGCTATACCCACGGTACATCTGTTTAGATGGCACACTCTTAGGATCTTGCAACCCAAAATCGTCAAAACACCGGTTCCAAAAGCGTAGCTCTCCGCTCCCAAAAGCGCCGCTTTGACTATATCGAGTCCGGTCTTTAATCCCCCGTCAGTCTGCAGATGCACAAAGCCTCTTAGGTGATTTGCCTTCAAAGCGTTGTGGGCTTCCGCAAGTCCAAGCTCCCACGGGTTGCCGGCAAACTTTATGGAACTCAGCGGAGCCGCTCCGGTTCCCCCTTCGCCTCCGGAAATTATGATCTTGTCCGCGTATGCTTTCGCGACCCCGGTGGCTATCGTTCCGACACCAGCGGTTGATACCAGTTTGACCGCTATCTGGGCATCGGGATTTATCTGCTTCAGATCGAAAATCAGCTGCGCCAGATCCTCGATGGAATAGATGTCGTGATGCGGAGGGGGAGAAATGAGAGTTACGCCTGGTATGGTATGTCTGAGCTTGGCTATCAGCTCGGTAACCTTGTGGCCCGGCAGCTGTCCTCCCTCTCCCGGTTTCGCTCCCTGCGCAATCTTTATCTGTATCTCTTCGGCGCTTCTGAGATATGCAGGAGTAACTCCGAATCTACCCGAAGCGATCTGTTTTATTTTTGAGTTTTTGATCGTTCCGAATCTGGCCGGATCCTCTCCGCCTTCGCCCGAATTGCTCTGGCCTCCTATTTTATTCATGGCCTCCGCTATACACTCGTGAGCCTCCGGACTGATTGAACCCAGGCTCATGGCAGCGCTGGCGAACCGTTTAAAAATGTTTTGAACCGGCTCCACCTCGTCAATATCGATCGGCTCTCTATCGGAATTGAGGCTTAGAAAATCCCTGATCATTTTAAAGCCTCTTTTATCCACCATCCCTTTTAATTTCTCAAAATCCTCCCGTTTTCCCGTAATAGAAGCCGTATGTATCTGATTGACCGTATTCGGTGAAAAGTCGTGATATTCGGTTCTGTCGACATATTTGTAAAAGCCTCCCAGTTCCAGCGGAAAAATTCTGCGGGTCAGATCGATCTCGTACGCTTTTTTGTGATACTCTTGCAGTCTCTTTTCGATATCCTCGTAGCCTAGTCCGTCCAGATGGCAATATGAGCCTTTAAAGCACTCCTCGACTATCTCTTTGCTCAGACCTATAACGTCAAAAAGAGCGCTGTTTCTATAGGAGGCTATAGTACTGATACCCATTTTCGACATAATTTTCAATAGTCCGCCGTTTAAGGCTTTGTAAACGTTTTTGAACTCGTTTCTGATCTCGTAGGCGCTCAGATCCTTTTTCTTTTTTAGAGTCTCGTATACCGTAGCAAACAGCAGATACGGATATACCGCCGCCGCTCCGTATCCGATCATAACCGCCGCGGAGTGGCTGTCGTAAACCTCTCCCGTAACCGCTATGATCGAAACAAGGTGTCTGATCTTCTCTTCGAGAAGTCTTTGGTTGATTTTACCAACGGCCATAGCCATCGGTATGGTTTTTTTAAATTCGTTCAGATCTCTGTCGTCAAGAACCACTATCCTTACGCCCTCGTCTTTGACGGCCTCGATAACCTCGTCCGCCAGATCGTTCAAAGATGCCTTTAGCTCTTTGTCAAAGGCGGTGGAGAAGCTTTTGTATTTGTAGTTCTTTTTGAATCTCGGATGTTTCTCGTCGCCGTAAGATAGCAAAACCTCGAACTTCTCCTTTATCAATATCGGCGAGACCGATTTGAGCCTCTGCGCGTGCTCTTCGCTCTCCTCGAGAATATTGTGTATCTCTCCGAAACCGGTATTGAGACTCATTACGATCTTTTCTCTGATTGGATCGATAGGCGGATTCGTTACCTGGGCGAATTTCTGTTTGAAAAAGTCGGTAAAGCTTCTTTGATGAGAGCTAAATGCCGCCAAAGGCGTATCGTCCCCCATGGAGCCTACGGCCTCTTTGCCGTCTTTTATCATCGGCTCTATTACCTGCTCTATAACCTCGTGAGTAATGTTGTAAAATCTCTGCTTATGGACGATATCCTCTATTTTGTAATCCTCCAGATTGCCAAATGGCGAATCTACGTGTTCTTGCAGATAGACCATATTCTCGTTTAACCATTTCGCGTAAGGGTTCGAATTTTTGAGATACTCGTTGATATCCTCGTTTTTCAAAACTTTGCCGTATTTCATATCCAGGGCTATCATCTCGCCGCTTTGCAGTCTGCCCCTTTCGACTATCTCTTCTTCGGGAATCTGCAAAATACCGTATTCGCTGGCTATGATAAGTCTATCGTCGGTAGTTATTATATATTTAGCGGGTCTTAGTCCGTTTCTATCCAGTACGCATCCTATATATCTGCCGTCCGTCATACTCACTGCCGCAGGACCGTCCCAGGCCTCGTAGCAGGTGCTGGTATATTCGTAATATGCCCTCAACTCCGCGTCCATATGCGGAGCGTTCTGCCATGGAGCCGGTATCAACGCTCTGGCGGCTTTGAAAAAGTCCATTCCGTTTACGATAAGAAACTCGAAAAAGTTGTCCAAACTTTTACTGTCGCTGGCCCCCTCCTCTAAAACGGGTAGTATCTTTTGCATCTCCTCTTCGCTGAAGACTTCGCTCTTTATAGCTTCGCATTTAGCCAAAACGTTAAATCTATTGGCGGTGATCGAGTTTATCTCGCCGTTGTGAGCGATCGCCCTAAAGGGCTGGGCGAGTCTCCATTCAGGCAGAGTGTTCGTAGAGAATCTTTGATGAAACAGCGCAAAACTGGCTTCGAAATCCTCGTCCGCCAGATCGGGATAGAACATCTTTATATACGTGGGCATAACCAGCCCCTTGTAAGCGATCACTCGGTCGGAAAAAGTCGGAATGTAAAAGTCTTTGTCATCTTTTAGTTCGTTCTCTATCTCTCTTCGCGTCAAATACAAAAGAGCCTCGAATCTCTTTGTGGCCATTATGGAATCGGGGGCTACGAAGATCTGTACGATTTTCGGCATACTCTTTAACGCCTGCTCTCCCAAAGCCTCCTCGTTTACGGGAACCTCTCTGATAAAAAGAACTCTCAGATCGTTGGCTTCGCACTTTTCCTCAAACAGTCTGATACTCTTTTCGTCCCTGTAAAAAACCATAGCCACGGCGTATCTGTCCGGAAGGGAGACACCCGCCTTTGCGGCCTGTTTCTCCAGAAACTTTTTAGGCAGAGAAAAAAGCAGCCCGCTGCCGTCGCCGCTCTTGCCGTCGGCGGCGATAGCGCCGCGGTGCATCATCCTTTCTAGCGATTTTATTGCGTCCAAAACGTTTTTATGGCTGGGCCTGTTGAACATATCCGCCAATAGACCGAAACCGCAGTTGTCCTTGTAACTTCTGAGAATGTCCATGCTATCTACCCCTTCCTTCAGATAGTGTTTAAACCGAATTTAAACTCTATTTTTGTATATAGAAAAATTGTTATATTTTACTTAATCTTTAGTTAATCGTCTCTTAGAAAGAGCTACAACGTGGTACGGATATAAAACTGTTAACTTTCGTAAATCGGAGAGAGATGCAAGGATACATTCTAAAAACAGCCAGAGCCAAAAACGAAGATCTGATAGTCACCGTTTTGACAAAAAGACATCTATTTACGCTCTATAGATTCTACGGGGCCAGACACAGCATCTTGAATCTCGGATATAAAATCGACTTCGAAACCGAATACTCCTCAAAAGCATATCTACCCAGGCTCAGACATATTACGCATCTGAACTTTTCCTGGCTAAAAGAGAGCAACAGAACGATGATATGGCAACAGTTCGTCTCCAGACTCCATCGCCATCTGGAACAGCTTTACGAGGTGGACGGCTTCTACTTCGATATGCTGGAAAACGCCGCCTCTTTGTGGGGAAAACAGAACCCAAAAAGAACCGCGATACAGTTTTACGTAAAACTACTGCATCACGAGGGCAGGATCCATCCTCTGAACAAATGTTTCATATGCGAAGGGAAGATCGACAAAGATCTGACATTAATCAGGGCGTTTCTACCGGCCCATCCTCGATGCGTCGCCGGCGCCGAGACCATATCGAAAGAGGGGGCCGAGTTTCTTTTTGCCAACAAAAGGACACTCCTCTTGGAGGAAGAGGAGATCGAATATCTTTGGAGTCTGCTCTTGGAGGGATTTTAATCCTCCTCCATCTCCTCCAGATCCAAATCGGCGTCCGCAAGACGTCTGCCGCCGTAATTGATTCTCTCCAGAATCGTGCCTGTTTGGGTCTCTCTTTTTAGATATAGCCAAGAGTCTATTCTCAACGGCCTAAATACGAAATCGACCCTCTCCAAATCATGATCCTCATAAGATATCCTGTCGGCCAAAACCGTATCGCAAAGCAGAGCTTCGAGACTGTTTTGTAACAATTCGTAGTTATCGCTTTCGAGGCAGTCGGCATAGCCTATCTGGAGCTTTTGCGGATCGATCCTTTTTGGTTCCAGTTCGTTTTCCAGATCCCACAGCGCTTCACCTTCCATAATTCTTACCAAAAACAGTCTTCCCTCTCCTATATCCTCAAGAAGCCTGGCCGGTTCAACAGGTTTCAAAACCGCCTCGTCCAAAACGATCCGCGCGGAGTCTGCTTTTATGCTGCAGTTTTCCGGATCGAGGCCCTCTATTTCCGTATAGTCGCCGTAAGCGTCCGCTTCGCCGCTCTCCACAAGTTCGTTGACGGACTCGAACAGCTCCTTGATATCCTCTTTGGATTCCAGATCGTAAGAGGATATATCCAATCCTTCCGCCTCGAGTCTGCTCAGATCGTAGATTTTAAAAATCCTGGCTTCGCCGTATAGGGTTACTCTCATGTTCAAGAGCTCCTTTTTTTCATACATTATAGCCAAAAGAGCCTCAATCGCCCATGTCCTAAGTCAAGTCTCCCTTTTTTTTATAAATATAGGACAATATCTTTGCCACCGCTTCGTAAAGTTCGGGGGGAATCTCGCTGTTTAGTTCCAGATCGGATAGCAGCTCGACCAGCTGCGGATCCTCTTTTATGGGAATGCCGTGCTCCTTCGCGAACTCCAGAATGTTTTTAGCTATTTCGCCGCTTCCCTTGGCGGCTATTTTTGGAGCCTTGTCCCTGCCCATCTCATATTTTAAAGCTACGGCCTTTTTCCCTCTCACGGCTAAACCTTTATATCCACCAAAGATTTGAATCCCTCCTCGAATCTGTAGCTCTCGCTCTTTAGTCTGTCAAAACCTATCTCCACCTCTTTTATAAGCCCGCTTAATAGATCCTCTTTCAAAGAGTCTATATCGCTCTTTAAAATCGCTTCAAACTCCCTGTTTTCCACTTTGAAAAAGATATTCAGTCTAAAATCCAGCATCAAAATATCGGCCGCCACGTTTCCTATGTCCTCAAAATCGAGAGCTATCTTGCATAGATAATGGTTTTTGCCCTCTCTTTTTTTGAGCGCTATCTCTCCCTCTTTCAATCTATCCCATATCAGCGGTAAAAAAGTATAAATCGCTTCGTTCAATCTGGAGAGCACCTGATAGGTCTCTATCTTGTCCAATAGCGCCAAAGCCTCCTTTTTTATCTCTTTGTCGTTAACCGAATCAGCTATTTCGTATAAAAGCGCTTTCATATCGTCAAAGGGAGGCTCCCTCTTTCCCAAATAGGCGTTTTTGAGTCTTTGCTCGAAAAATATGCCGCTTCGCTCTACGGCGCTTTTTAGCTCTTCGGCTCCGAATCTATCTATACTCAGCAACAAAGACTCCAATCTGTTTTTAAAAACCCTCTCGTTCCGAGAGTTGCTCAAAATCTCGGCAAATCGCGTCAGATCCTTGGAAACTTGTCCCGTGATCTCTTTGAAAAATCTAGAGCCGAACTCTCTGAGAAAAAAAAGCGACAGCTCCTCTTTCGCAAAAAGCTTCAGTGCCGTTTTCGGATCCTTTGCGATATTGGCAATATCCTCCTGGCGTATCGCAAATGGCGAGGATCTAGACTGAATGTCTATAAGCTTCAGCTTCAACCTGCCGTCTGTCGGCGCTTCCATCACCTTTAAAAGCAAAGAGGAGTTTTTTTCGAGGGGAATTTCGGTCTTTAGAGCCAGTTTTTGGCCCTTTATTCTAGCCACTACTGCCCCGTTGGGCAGAATATCCAAAACTTCGGCCTTTACGCTCTCGCCCGCCTTGAAGGATATCGATTTGCCCAGCGGACGGTTTAACAGTAAAAACTCTATAGGTTCTGCGTTGGGCTTAAAATGTATCATAATTTATTATAACAAAAGATCAGAGCCTTAGTCGCTCCTTATCCAAAAAAGTGTCGTCGTGGATATGCTTAAAGGAGCTTTTTATATATTTGAAAAGATCATCGTATTTCGATTCCAGTTCCGCCAAAAGAGTCTTCATCTCCTCTCTGGCGTAAGGCATCTTTATATCGAAACGCATCGACGGGCAAGCCTCGTCTCCTATTACCTCGAATCGGTTGCTTTTTACGAAAGCCTCCAGTTGTCGCTCCCTCGCCTCGATTAGCGGTCTAATAACGTAAAGCCCCTTGGAGGTTTTGTAAATAGGGGGCATGCTCCTCAACGTTCCGTTATAGAACATATTCATAAAAAAGCTCTCCACCGCATCGTCTAGATGGTGTCCAAGAGCCAGTTTGTTAAATCCTCCTTCAAGTGCCGCGGTATAGAGCGCGCCTCTTCTCATTCTGGAAAAGAAACTGCAAAAAGATGAGTTTTTTCTGATTTTCTCCTTGGCTATGTCGAAAATCTCCGTAGAATAGACATCAAAAGGTATATCATACTCCATACAGTGTCTGCGAAGATATTCGAGATTCTCTCCCATTCCGTAGGTTACCGTTACCGCCTTGAACTCAAAATCGAAAGGAGCGCTCCTTTGCATATGCTTTAAAATATGAGCTAGCGTCAAGGAGTCCTTGCCGCCGCTAAGGCCCAGGAGCACCCTGTCGCCCTCCTTTATCAATCCGTAATGGGCGTTGGTTCTACCCACAACTCTTAAAAGCTTTTTACTGATCGAAGCCTTTTTTGCCATCTAGTTTCCTAAACCATTCGATCTAGCATACTCATTACGAAATCGGCGCTTCTTTTTGAGGAGCTTTTCAAAAAGGTATCAAAATCGAATCCCGCATCCATATCGGCCGCGTCGCTAATGGCCCTGAGTATAAAAAACGGAACGTCAAAAGCGTCGCATACCACCGCCACCGCCGCGCCTTCCATCTCTATGGCGTCCGCGCCGAAACTGTTTTTAATCCACTCTTTTCTTTCGGGATCGGCTATAAACTGATCACCGGTGGCGATTACGGCCTCTTTTAGCTCTATACCTTTTCGACGCGCCACATCTTTTGCCAAAGCCAAAAGCTCAGGATCGCTCTGGATATAGATTTTGCCCTCGGGAACGTAGCCGTAAGGGTGTCCAAAGGCGGTTATGTCCAGATCGTGCTGGCACAATTTCGTTGCGGCAACGAGATCGCCTATTTTGAGATCCTCTCTAATCGCTCCGGCCACTCCGCTAAAAAGAAGCTTCTCCGCTCCGAAATGTTCAATCAAAACCGACGCCGTCAAAGAGGCGAACACTTTACCGATTTTACTGTACGCCACTATTACGTCGATCCCTTTGTATTTGGCTTCGAAAAATCTGTTGTCGGCGATATAGTGCAGCTTGATATTTTTTAAATTGGACAGAATATAATCTAGCTCGCTGTTTTCTGGATGGTGATCGAGTTTTGACAAAATAGGCTCGATCTCCTCTATCATCGCTCCCATGATAGCTATTTTCATTTTATGCTCCGATTCTGCTTAGAGCGTTTTCGAGGCTCTTCATGTCAGTTATGCTAACGGTCTCTTTTTTGGTTATTTTTCTGTTGAGGCCTCTTAGCACACTGCCGCCAAACTCTATAAATATATCACAATCCCCCTCCGCGGCCGCTATCGACTGTTTATATAGAACCGGCTCTATTAGTTGCCGATCCAGAAGTTCTAGAGCCTCTCTTTTGGTTGAGTACTTCATGGCGGTAACGTTGGAGATAACGCTCTTTTGAAAATCCTCTTTTAAAAATCTCTCCAGATACTCGGCCAAAGGCTCCTGGGCGCTCTTTAAAAGAGGACAGTGACTGGCTACAGACATATTTAACAAAATGCTTCTTTTGGCTCCGGCCTCCTTGAGCCTGGGCTCCATTTTTTCCAGATCCCGTTTGATACCGGCCAAAACGATCTGTCCCGGAGAGTTGTAATTGGCCGCCCAGACCCTCAATCCCTCTTCGGCAGCCTCGGCACATATCTTTTCTACCGTTTCGTCATCCAGTCCCAAAACGGCCATCATGCCGGCATCTATCCCTTCGCAAGCCTTCTGCATCAGTCTGCCTCTATGGCGAACCAGTTCGATCGCGTCGATAGACTCCATCCCTCCGGCGGCGCAAACCGCACCAAACTCTCCCAAAGAGTGGCCCATGGTCACCTCTATATCGGCTCCGGCCTCTTTAAAAAGCTCGTACGCCATCATGGATACTGTTAATATAGCCGGCTGCGTATATTCGGTCTTGGAGAGCAGATCGTTCTCTTTGAACATCAAATCCCTCAGATTCAAACCGAGTCTATCCTCGGCGCTTTGAAGTATCTCTTTTGCTCTTTGGGAGCTGTTATAAAAATCCTCTCCCATTCCTACGCTTTGACTACCCTGACCGGGGAAAAGAGCCACTATTTTCATTCCTTCTCCTCGTATTCCTTGATTTTTTTTCTAAGAGTGTTTCTGTTGAGTCCGAACATCTGAGCCATCTTCAGCTGGCTCTTGAACCGCTTAAATCCGGCTCTAATCAGCGGTTTTTCGTATAAAAACAGAAACTCTTTGTAATCGTTGCCGGTACCTATCCTCTCTTTGAGAAAACTCTCCATACAAGCCATGATCTTTTTCTCGTCGGCGTTGACGGCGAAATAGTGAAAATATACCGATTTTTTCAAAGAGTCGCCGTTTTGCGAAAGGTCAAAATCGACACTCTCCAGATCTATATCGATCTCTTCCGAAAAACTCTCTTTGAGCTCCTGTAGAAATTTTCCCGCCAAAGGCAATATATCCTCTTCTCTTTCGCTTAGAGGAGGCAAAAATATTCTAATAGGAAAAATCCTCTCTATAATATCGCTCTTTGTGGGAGTGGACGAAGTTGCTATGATTCTGTATCGCTTTGCCAAAGAGTCCAGAAAATGAAGATTTTTACATCTGTCTATGTTTAAAACGATAAGATCGCTCTTTTCCTCTTCGACCCGTCCGCTTTCTACCAGATCTTCGTCTATAGTGGAGGCTTCGGGGGATATGTATCTGGCGAGCGTCTCTTTTCCCGCGCCGACGGGACCTTCTATTATTACGTTTATGTTGAGACTTTTTAAAATGTTTGCGGACTTGAGAGCCTCTTTCGAGGCTCTCGAATTAGCTATGAAGTTAGCAGCAGCCACCTGTGCCACATCCGCAAGATTCGTTCGGATCGATTACGTGGCCGGTCATGGCCTCTTCCGGAGTAGCGTCTCTGACGCCTACGATCTTTACGGTAAAGAGCAGATCTTTTCCGGCAAGAGGATGGTTGAAATCGATAACGACCTGATTGTTGTCAAAAGACTTTACGGTAACCTGAACCGTTTCGCCGTTCTCACCCTGACCGTAGAGAGTCATACCCTCTTGTAGATCGATACCGGCAAACTGCTCGCGCGGCAGCGTCTGAACTGCGTTTTCGTCCTTTTCGCCATATGCCTCGGCCGCCTTTACCAAAACGTCCGCCTCTTCGTTCTCGCTCATCTCCTTGATTTTGTTTTCAAGACCAGGAATTATCTGCCCTTTTCCTGTGATGAACTGCAAAGGTTTCTGTCCCTTGTTGGAATCTATAACCTCGTTAGTAGCCGCATCTCGTACTTCATACTCCATCGATACGACTTTGTTGTCAGCAATTGCCATTTTTTACCTTTCATGTGATTATTTGGGTTTTTGATTTTAACACAATTTTCTTTCAGTTAAATTAATCCAAAGCTTTAGAGACTCAATCCAGATTCTTGAGACGTTTTTTGGCGATCTGGGCCGATTTGGATTTTGGAAATTTTTTGATAAGGTTCTCGTAAAAGAGTCTGGCCTCGTCTTTTTGTCCGAGTCTCTCCAAAGATATGGCCGTATGCAGCATCAAAGTAGGCATAAAAGAGGATTTGGAATAGATCGATACGCTCTTTTTGTAACGTTCGACAGCGCACTCGTAATCTTTCGTATAATAGCAGATCTCGCCTATATAAAAGTTCGAAGTGGCCGGTTTGTATCTCTTTTTGATAGAGAGCAAAAATAGCTCTTTGGCACGCTTATACTCCTTCTTTTTATAAAGAGCTTTGGCCTCCTTGAATATCTGAGCTCCGCTTTTGGCCGAGGCTTTTTCGCGTTTTTTGCGCTCGTTGTAGAGTCTTTCGAACTCCTCTTTTAACTCGCTTTTGCTCACGTAGTTTTTGTTGATATTGTCGATAAGTGAGGTTAGCTCTTGCAAAACGCTTCTGATTTGTTCGTTGTTCTCTCTCTGAACGGATACGGTGGTATTGAGATCCTCTTTGAGTCTCTCAATCTTTTCTTCAAGTCTTAGCGTTTCGTCCTCTTTTGAGCTCTTTAGTTCAGATAGCTCTCTTTTGATCTCTCCGACTCTCTCCTCGAGACCCTCTACCACGCTTTTTATTCCCTCGAGCTTCTCTTCGAGATTTCTAACCCTTTCCGAAACGGAAAAGGACTCTTTTTTTAGTTTGTCGATCTCCTGGCGATTTTTTAGAATATGCTTTTCGGCACTGGTCAATCCATAGGGATTTGGGCTGTCAAGATTTCCGGCCTCAAAAGCCGAAGGCTCTCTGGCGGCGAGAAAGGAGGCCGCCACCAGCGCCAGCAGAACGACTCTCATGCGGTTATACTCCGATCTTTATCAAGGCAAAAGCGTAAATTCGACCCGTCTATTCTTTTGCCAGCACTCTCTGGTATGCTCCGTACAGACCGGATTGCTCTCGCCGTAGCTGATCAGCGTCATTCTATCGCTAGCTACGCCTCTGGCCGCGAGAGCCTCTTTGACGCTTTTGGCTCTTTTTAGCCCAAGAGCGTAGTTATATTCGTCGGTTCCCCACTCGTCACAGTTTCCTTCCACTCTGATCTTGAACTCTTTGGCATCCTCTTCGTTAAACAACGAGGCGTCGTAATCGACTCTCTCCACCTGATCCGGTCTAATATTGTATTTATCGAAATCGAAATAGATCTTTTTCGCCCTGGCCTGAATAGCCTTCATTTTCTGAATTTTCATCTCTTCGCTCATCATTGAACTCTCGGGGGTAACCTCGGCTATTCCCTCACCTTCCGTCACGGTAGTAGCGCTCTCTTGCTGAGTCGTCTGAGTCTCCTCCTGCGGAGTCTCTATCTCGACGCTTTTTTTGGCACATCCCCCCAATATCAGCGCCGCCGCGAAAAGTCCCAAAACAAAAGATTTCCTCATCGTTTCTCCTTCCGTAAACTTTTTTTTATTTTAACATTTTTATCTTAAACATAACCTGCACTTTACCAGTCTATCGACTGAATCTTTCCCGCCTTTAACGGATATAGATAGTTTTTGTTGTATTTTAAGCGGATAATTCCCAACGCGCTCTGATTTTGGAACTGCTTAATATAAAGCACGCTCTCGCCGTCTATAGAGAATCTCGGAAACTGATTGACGCCGGTAGCGGTTAACCGCCTGATGTAGTCGCTTCGCGTCGATATCAGATAGAGATTAAAGCTGTTTTTACCGAATTCGTTATCGCTCTCTCTGCTGGAGTATACCACGTACTCTCCGAACGCCGTACACGAGCTGTTGTTTTTTCCGTGATAGACCAGTCTTTCAACTCCTACTGAGCCTATTTTTTTAGCGAAAATATTGGGATATCCGAGTCTGTCGGAAACAAACACCACTTTGGACCCGTTCTCCACAAAGTTTCCGTTAACGTCGATTCCAGGGTACTTCGTAATCCTTTTAAGTTCTCCGCTGACTGTGTCGAAAAGATATATATCCGGCTGATACCTCGGCGCCATAGTTATTAAAAGCTTTTTACCGTCTCTGCTCACGTCCGAACATACGACCATACCCTCGCTGGAGAGAATCCTTTTTCGCTCTCCAGTATAGAGATTGACCCTGTAAAGCACGGGCTTGTCCTCATAGGCGGTGTAATAGAAGGTCTTTTGGTTTTTGTCTCCCCATTTCGGAAAGACGTTAAATCCGCCTCTGATAACGGTTTTTTGGTAGGTCAGGGTGTAATCGCTCACTACGATTTGCGCGTTTTTGGCCGTGGTGTATTTAGAGAAAATCACGTATCGTCTCATCCAATCGACCGGTTCGGCGCCGGTATAGTCGTTTACGTCGCATACGATCTTATGGGCCAAAAAGGGATATCTTTCGGCTCCTCTGATTTTATAGCTCTTTTGAAAAGCCATCTCCCGCTTTTTCATATCAAAAAGTTTTATGGCCGCATAGAGGTTGCCGAACTCGTCAAAATCCAGTTTTACTCTCAAAATCAGATCGTTTTTCGCATAAGAGGCCAAATCGAACCCCTCGTCGAAAGAGGCTCTTTTATAACTCTCGTCCACATCAAAATGCGAGGTAACCTTCAGATCGGCCAAAACCATCTTGAAAAACTTTCTGTTTAGGCCGTCGCTAAACGACACCGATGCGTCCTCTACGCTGATAAGAGGTCTTTTTTCCACCTCTTTTACGATCTCCAACGTCAAATCGGCGGAAAAAACCGAAACGGATAGAATTAACATAAAAAAGAGCTTTCTCATATCGCCTCCGTTATTTACTCTTTGGCCTCAAAGTAGACCACTATATCTTTGCTCCCCTCTTTGGGGGGCGGAAACTTTTTGGTTTTTAAATACTCCAGATATTCTACCAACTCTTTGTTAAAAGTTTCACTACCAGAAAAAAGTAAAACGGTATAATCAAAATCCCCTTCGGGCCCTATTTTGATCTTAACCTTTGCTCTATTGCCCGCGCTCTCCTGGGAAGGAAGCCAATATTTATAGAGTATTTCGTAAATTTTAGACAGATACGGATCGCTCTCACCCTCGACCGCACGTATGCTTCTGTTGGCCAGTTCTCTGCCTATATCCTTGATATTCATACTTTTTAATATTTCGGCTGCGCTTTTTCTGTTTTTAAAACCCTCTCCCTTTAGCCTGCTGGGAGAAGAACTCTTTTTAGGCGATGTAGACCCGCTTTTTCTGGGAGTCTTGACCGATGAGAAGAGTTTTTCGATATCGACTCCGCTCTTTGCGCTGGAAGAGCCCTCTTTTTTGACCGGTTTTTCGGTTTTTTTTCTCTCGACTTTCGATTTTTTCGAGCTTTTTGAAATTTTTTGCGATCTTTTCTGCTTTGGGGGTTCAACCAAAGAGACCTCTACGCTCTTTGATTGTATAGCGTATTTTTTCAGCTCTTCGTTTTTGTTATATAAGTACCAAAACATAAACAGAAAAATTAGAAGGTAGATCGATATGGAAAGGAGTCCCGAAACAAAAAAGAGTCTCTTTCTATCCATCTGTCACCAAAGAGACCTTGGTAAATCCCGCCTCTTTGACGGTTTTTAAAACGAACATCACGTCTCCGTAAGATAGAGACCTGTCGGCTCTGATATATACCGGGGAGTTTTTGTCGTAGCCGGAGGAGATCAAAACAAAATTATCGGGAAACTCTCCAAGAGAAAAGGTGTCTTTTTTGAAATAGACCTTTTTGTTTTTATCTATTCTGATTTCTATCGAGCTGCTCTTTTGTAGGACTTTGGTTTTGGAGCCTTTTGGCAACTCTATCAGCTCTTCGTAAATCAAAGCCGGAGTGGTTACCATCAATATAGCCAGCAACACCAGCATAACATCAACCAAAGGGGTGATATTTAGCTCAGGCTTCTCTTCCCAGTCAAACATTTCGCTACCTATTCACAATTAGATCGCTCTGCATCTGGATGAGCGACACCAGCTCAAAACCCTTTCGTTTCAAAAAGAGATGATAGGTATAGGCAAAGACGGCGACAAATATTCCTGCGGCGGTAGCGACGAGAGCCTCTCCTATGGCCGGCGCTATCACCCCAATAGAAGCTTTTGAGGTACCAAGCATAGCGAAAGCCTCTAGTATCGAAATAACTGTACCGAAAAGTCCGATAAAAGGAGATGTGGAAGCGGCCGCAGAAAGAAAGGTCAGCCCCTTTGTAGCCTCGGAAGTAGCGGCATATTTGCAAAATTCGGCCGCCTCTTTGCTCTGGCGACCAGCTTCATGGAAGCATTTGGTCAAGGCCGAATCCATAGCTGGTTTTTTAGAGCCCATCATAATCTGTCGCAGAGATTCGCTCTCTCGCTTTATCCATCTTTTCAGATACAGATATCTGTAAATAAAGGTCCAGTTTACGGCTATAAAGTATAACGATAGCAGGCTAAGAACCGCTATCGTTATAAAACTGCTTCGTGTGAGATAATCAAGAAATATCTCAAAAGTTCTCATCAGAGTATCTTTGCGGCTTTCTCGATTCTAGCCTCGACTGTAGCCAACGCGGCTTTGTTTTCGCTGGCTTTTTCGATCAACTCTTTCGCCTCTTTTATGGCCTTGGCAACTTCGCTTTCGGTTTCGCCAGCAAGCGGAACGGCGCTATCGACCAGAACGGTGGCCTTGTTTTCGTCTACCTTTACGTGTCCCCAGTTTATGACGATAGACTCTTTTTGACCGTCGTTCTTTTCAAACTCGATAACTCCGGGTTTCAAAAGGGAAAGGAGCGAGGCGTGTCTGGGAAGTACGCCAAACTCCCCCTCTTCTCCCGGAAACGTGACGCTTTTCACATCGCCTTCGAAAATCAATCCGTGCGGAGTCACGATTTCCAGTTTCAACGTCTCCATCTGTATCCTTTGCTAACGGATGCTCCGTTAAGATTTTGCTTTGAGCTTTTCAGCTTTTTCAAGGGCCTCGTCGATATTGCCTACCATATAGAAAGCCGCCTCAGGAATATCGTCGTATTTGCCCTCAAGCAGCCCTTTAAATCCTGCAATGGTCTCATCCAAAGTTACGTACTTGCCGGGGGCTCCGGTAAATACTTCGGCGACGAAGAACGGTTGAGAGAGGAACCTCTCTATCTTTCTGGCTCTTTCGACGATCAGTTTATCCTCTTCGCTCAGTTCGTCCATACCCAATATCGCGATGATATCCTGCAGGTCTTTATATTTTTGCAGTACGGCCTGGACTCCCCTGGCAACCTGATAGTGCTCTTCGCCTATGATGTTCGGATCGAGCATTCTAGATGTGGAATCCAGCGGGTCGACTGCGGGATAGATACCTTTTTCGGCTATTCTTCTGTTGAGAACGGTAGTGGCGTCAAGGTGCGCGAAAACAGAAGCCGGAGCCGGGTCTGTCAAGTCGTCCGCAGGAACGTATACCGCCTGAACGGAGGTTATTGAGCCTTTTTTGGTAGAGGTGATTCTCTCTTGCAGTTTACCCATTTCACTGGCCAATGTAGGCTGATAACCCACCGCGGAAGGAATTCTTCCCAGCAATGCCGACATTTCGGCGCCCGCCTGAGCGAATCTGAATATGTTGTCGATAAACATCAAAACGTCCAGACCCATCTCGTCTCTGAAATATTCGGCCATAGTCAAACCTGTCAGCGCGATTCTGTTTCTCGCTCCCGGAGGCTCGTTCATCTGACCGTAGCATAGGGCGACTTTATCCAAAACGTTGGACTCTTTCATCTCGTTGTAGAGGTCGTTACCCTCTCTAGTTCTCTCACCGACACCCGCAAACACGGAATAACCGGAGTGTTTAAACGCAACGTTGTGAATCAGCTCCATAATAATAACGGTTTTTCCGACTCCGGCACCGCCGAAGAGACCTACCTTACCGCCTTTGGCGTATGGAGCCAGCAGGTCGACGACTTTAATACCGGTTTCGAATATCTCCTGTTTCGTGCTCTGATCTTCAAAGGCGGGAGCGCTTCTGTGAATAGACCAGTACGTTTTCGCCTCGAGAGGCTCTCCCTCGTCGATAGTCTCGCCTATAACGTTGAAGATTCTGCCGAGAACCTCTTCACCGACGGGAACTTTTATCGGTCCGCCGGTCGCCTCAACCTCCAATCCTCTCACGAGGCCTTCGGTCATATCCATCGCAATAGTTCTGACCCTGTTGTCTCCCAAGTGGGCGGCAACCTCCAAAACCAAGCTTTTTTTCTCGCCTTCAACGTCGAAATTGACATGAAGCGCTTCGTTAATCGCCGGAAGATAGGATTCAAAATCCACGTCGACGACAGGACCCATTACCTGAACGATTCTTCCTTTCATTTCAGACATTCATATCTCCTTAGCTTTCTTATTTCATTGCTTCCATACCGCTGATAATCTCTATCAGTTCGGTAGTAATTGACTCTTGTCTTGCTTTGTTGTACGAGATCGTCAGCTGCTCAACCATCTCTTTCGCGTTATTGGTAGCCGCGTCCATCGCCTGCATTCTGGCGCTGTGCTCCGCAGCGAGAGAGTCGATCAAGGCGTAATACATATTGTATTCGATATACTTTTTGACCAAGGACTCGAGTACCTTTTCTCCGTCTTCGGGCTCAAGTTCCATCATAGAGGCCACATCCTCTTCCTTCATCTCGATTTTCGAAATGTCCACGGGCAAGATATGGTCGACTTTTAGCTCTTGGGCTATCATCGATTTGTATCCGTTATGCACCAAAACTACTCCGTCTATCTTACCCGCAAGAAAATCCTCAACGGAAGTGGATATAAATTCGGCGGCCTTGGCGTAATCGGGCGAAGAGCTCAGACCGACAACCTGATCCTCCATCTGGGCGCCTTGGAACTTGAAATACTCAATCCCCTTTTTGCCGATCGCTCTGAGTCTAACT
>JAMONM010000016.1 GCA_027065825.1 Campylobacterales bacterium
TTAAACCAAGATAAATCAAAAAACCCTTTTTAGAGCCAACTCGATTTTGTGCCCTTTTTGAGAGAGAACCTCAACCTCAACTTCGTCTCCCTCTCGTACCACATCCTCAACTCGATTAACTCTGCCGTCTGAGAGTTTGGAGATGTGGATTAAACCGTCCACGCCGCCCGGCAACTCGACAAAAGCTCCGAAATTGGCGATTCTCTTGACTCTCCCTTTTACGACTTCGTGCTCTTTGAATTTCGGAAAGCTCTCCTCCTCTTTTTTTGCAATATTCAAGATATGTTCGCAGGCGGCCACCACTTTGGGTCTGTTCTTGCCGGTGACCTTCACCTTTCCCTTGTCGCGCTCTATATCGATGCTAACCTCGAACTTCTCGATAATCTCCTTTATAGTTTTGCCGGCTTGACCTATAATTTGCGCTATTTTGCTCGGATGAACCGTAACCGTCTCGGTAGAAGGGAGATTCTCCTCGTTTATCTTTATCTCTTTTTCCGCCTCTTCCATTATTTTTAAAATCTCCTCTCTGGCCTCTTTCGCCTGCAGGAGAGCCTCCTTGAGGATCCGAGGATCTATACCTCCGAGTTTGATATCCATCTGCAACGCCGTTATTCCGTCTTTCGTTCCGGCAACCTTGAAATCCATATCTCCGTCAAAATCCTCAAGGCCCATAATATCGGTCAAAATGGCGTATTCTCCATCCTCTACCACCAATCCCATGGCCACTCCCGCTACCAGGTCGGCCAACTCTATATTGGCGGCTCGCAAGGCCAGCGCTCCGCCGCATACCGTAGCCATGGAAGAAGAGCCGTTGGATTCGAGTATCTCGGATACCAGCCGTATCGTTTTATCGTCGGGAACATCAAGTACAGGTTCTAGCGCTCTCTTGGCCAGATTGCCGTGTCCCAGCTCTCTTCTGCCCGGAGCTCCTATCGGTCTGGCCTCTCCTACGCTAAAGGGGGGAAAGTTGTAATGAACCATAAAATGCTCATATTCCGGTCCGCTGCTGGTCAGGAGTTCGTACATCTGAGCGGAGCTCTTCTCGCCAATCGTACAAACTACCAGGGCCTGAGTCTGCCCTCTGGTAAATAGACACGATCCGTGGGCCGAAGGCAGAATATTAGTCTCTATGGAGATAGGTCTTACATCTTTTAGACCTCTTCCGTCGGCGCGTCTTTTCTCCTTTAGAACCATATGGCGAACTATTTTTCTTTTATATTTGTCAACGACTTTCAAAATAGTCTCCAGCTCCCAGCCCTCTTTCTGGGCCGTCTCGTCAGAGGCGATTTTGAGCGCGATCTCTTTTAAACCTTCCGCTCTTTCGCTTTTGGCCATTTTGTTTATAGCCTCGTAAATCTCGTCTTTGTAGAACTCCTCTACGTAAACCCAGATATCCGGATCGATCTCCTCCGGCTTTATTTCGACTTTTTGCATCTCTTTCGCAGCTTCGATAAAGTATTTTTCGTACTCGCCGCACGAGACTTTCAGCGCCTCTTTGCCCTCTAAGATAATCTGCGCCAGCTCCTCTTCAGAAAGGGCGTTCGGCTTTTTGACCAAAACCACCTCCTCGGCAAGAGCCGGATCCATCATCGGATCGGCGGCCACCGGAGGTATCACCTCGCTCTCGTAACTGCCTATCGACCTCATCTCGATCATCATCAGATCCTCTTTGGTTCCTGCCAGATAGAGATCGAGAGTGCTCTCCGAAAGCTCCGAAAGTTTCGGATTAATTACTATTTTACCGTCTATTTTGGCAACCCTCAGCCCGGCTACGGCCGTTCTGATGGGAATATCGGATACGTACAAAGCGGCGGAGGCGGCATTGAGCGCCAAAACCTGCAAATCGGACTCCTCGTCGGCACTGAGAACCATAACGGTAATCACTACGGGATTCAAAAAACCTTTCGGGAAAAGAGGCCTGATGGCCCTATCCACAATCCTCGCGGTCAGAGTTTCGAAATCGCCTGGTTTTTGCTCTCTTTTGACAAATCCGCCGGGAATCTTTCCCGCGGCGTAGGATTTTTCTATATACTGAACGGTCAGCGGTAGAAAATCCTCCTCTACCGGCTCGTTCTCCATAACCACCGTCGCCAGCAATACGCTCTTGCCGCTTTGTAACAAAACGGCGCCGTTTGCCTGTTTAGCAACCTTGCCTATTTCGTATCTCTCTTTGAGGTTGTTCATCTCGAATTCAAACACGCAATTCATTCCCTATCCTTTAAAATCTAAATCTTTTTGTGTGATTTTCCCACGGAAACTGCTTTAGTATCTCATCTTCGGTAAAACTAAATCTATAGTTTTCCATATACTCTTTTAACAGTTCGTAGGCCCGGTTTATCCTCTCCATCTCCTCCTCGTCTCCGCCTCCGTCTGGATGATATCTTCGCGCCAGAGTCCTGTATCTCCTTTTGAGATCTCTCATCGAACTCAGCGGAGGGAGCCCCATCGTATCCAGCGCCTCATGCAGCCTTTTGACTATATCCTCTCTCAAAACCCTCTCACTTTATAAACGTACCGGCTCCGCTGGCGGCTCCGAGTATCGATTTTAGATCGTTGTCGACAAAATCGAAGCCGACACCAAAGAGCAAATTGGTGGCCCTGTCGTTGAGAAAGTTGTCGATCCCGAAATAGGTATCCAGATGTTTTAAGAACCTATATCTGGCCAAAAACTTCAGATGAGGATTGGTACCCCTCAAATCGTTAACGGCGTTGAAGTCAAAGGCTTCGAGAGAGAGTTTGGCACGATCGTTGAACATAAAGTAGTCAACGCCGACGCCGCCCGTACTCTCTATAATTCCGATCCTAAAAAGAAAATCGGCATATCTTTTTCCGTACTGAGCCGAAACGTACAGTTTTGAATCCTCGTGGTCGCCTGGTTCCATAACGTTCCCATCCGGACCGATACGGCTATAGTCGTCACCGGAAACCACATCCAACATATAGTATTTGTCAGGCGAAGGCAGGTAGTACAAAGAGGCGTAATTCTTCGCATAGGCGTCATCGAACATATACTCGCTTCTAAAGGCTATCTCGATTTGGGAGTTGGCTATCTTTTCCAGATAGTTGTCGAACTTTTCGAAAGTGTCTCCACCTGAGCTGAAAAACCTGTCGGCAGATTTTATAGCGCTGTTTAGGGGCTCTTTGTTCTCTTTCAATATCTCCTGAAGATCCTCTTCCAAAGAGGAGAATCTATCAAGAATCTCTGGAAGTTTCTCCCGCGCGCTCTCGCCCACGTTAGCCAGATCGTCGGCCAGCTTATCCACTTTTTTCATAATATCCGGCAGCTTTTCGTTGATAGTATCGGCCGTATATCCGAATTTGTCCGACATAGCTCCAAACTTTCTGCCCGCCGCGGCCAATTCGATGGCCATCTTGTTGAGATTGGCTATGGAAGAGGATATGTTTTCTCTGTTGTCTTCGATCAGCCTCTTTATAGATTCGGTAATCTGCCTCAAATTGGCCACGCTCTTTTTAAGATCGTCTCCTTTTTCCCCCTTCATATCATCTCTGAGCTCTTTTATGAACTCTTTGAACTCTTTTGCGGCTTCGTCTATACTCTGCGCGGTTTCGTCAAAAGTGGGAAGTATCCTCTGTTTGGTTAAAGTTCCGTTTTCGGATAGATACTCTTTCGATTTTCCCGGTATTACCGCCAGATATCTGGTTCCCAGCATACTCTCTTGATTTACTTGAACGATGGAGTCTTTGGGAATTTTAATCCCTTTGTAAATAAACAGCTCGGTCTTGACTTTATCCCCTTCGAGTGCAAAATCCTTTACGTATCCTGCTTCGACGCCCTTAATTTTCACCTTTACGTTTCTTTCCAGGCCGTCAACGTCGTCCAAAAGGGCGTACACCACGTACCCCTCCTTGCCCAGATGGGCGAATCTGTTTACCTGGGTGCTGAGCAAAAACATAAATAGCAGTCCCAGCGCTACGAAAATACCGACTTTAGCTTCGGTTTTCATACAAATTTCCTTATTCGTTAATTGTTATTTCGTCTCTTTGCCTAAAGGCATACTCTATACCGCCTAGAGGCACCAGTTCGATCTTGAACATCAGCGCCCTGTTCTTTATGGAAGAGCTACCGGCTGAAGTCAAAATCGGTATAATCTCCTCTTTGTAACTAACCCTATACTTCCAGCATTTTTTCGAAAAGAACCAACCGCTCTCCCATTTTCTGGTATAGGCGTTGTTAATATCGTAATCAATTCTACCAAATAGTTTATATTTTTTTGATAAATTTCTCTGAAAATAGAAGGTCAAAAAGTTCGAATCGCTCTTGCCCTCGAATCCGTTTTTGTAAAAGTGGGATATGGAGAGGGCCGATAGGGAGTCGGCATACCTTAACGAGGATGTTATAGAACTCAAAGATGAGTATTCGTGAGAGTGAAACAGATCGGTAACGAAGTTCACGCCCGGTAAAAGCTTTATTCCTATTTCGTTTTCCAGATCTCCGTATTTATACTCCCTGTCGTAAAAGATGGGCTGAATCATTCTGTGATAGAGCAGCTCCTTTCCATCGTAATCGTAAAAGTACTCCTTTAGCGAGAGCTCCAGTCTTTTCGTTTCGCTGTTAACGGTTACGAAATCCACGATCTCGCCACGATCCTTTTCGTAACTGGGAACTATCAAAGATCCATTTAGATGCAGAGTGTGCAAAAAGGAGTCGTACCCTTTTATAAGATCGCTAAATATCGAAAACTTGTGATAGTTGCGAATAATGGTGGCGTTCTCGGTCCAACTGGGAGTGTTGGAATAGTCTACGTAGCTAATATAGAAGTTTTCCGAAACTCCAAATCCCAAATAATCGCCCAACAGCGAAAAATAGAGTCCCACCGGTACGTTTATTTCGTGCTGCTGCGCGGTTATTCCCACGTTTCTATGAAAATTGCTGTATTTGTAATCTATCGAATAGATCAGATTCTCCAAAAACATAAAAGAGGAGGTATAACGGTGATACTGCATTTTTGGCAGAATCTGAAGCGTATCTTCGTTGTTCAGCTTTTTGGTATCGATGAAATATTTCGCATACAGTCCGAAATAGTGCTCGCTCAAATTGTAATAGTAGTTAAATCTGGAAGTAACGAGAGATTTGTAACTCTTTTCTAACGTACTCTGTTGCAGATTTAGATAATCTATGTCGCTTAAATATTTAAAATCCAGATAAAGGCCGTCTTCGCCGCTTTTTTTATCGCTAAAAAGCTTTTCTCTTTTATAAAATATCTCGTAACCCTTATGTCGGGCCACGTTTAAATTCTGCTCTTGCACATAAGATGACTTCTCCTTGAAAAACCCGGCTCTGAAATACCCCTCGGAATAGGGCGAATCTACGAATCTAAACGTGGCGTACAGACCGTTTCCCCTCATGGTTCTTATCTGCGGATCGATCTGCAGATCCCATTGTGGATCTATCGCCAAATAGATAGGCTGAATATATACGAAACCGTCTTTGTTCGATATCGAAAACTTTGGAATCAACAGCCCGCTTCTGCGCTGTTTGGAGGTGGAAAAGCCTAGATAGGGAGTATACAGGATCGGAATAGAGCCGGCATAGAGCCTCACGTTATAGAGATTTATCCATTTTCTCTTTTCGTTGAAATCCCCGAAGGTAAACTCCAGTTTCCAATCGGGATCGCTGGGATCGCAACTGGAAACAAGAGCCTTATTGAGCTCGAAAAAGCCTCTTTGGCCTTCGGACTCGCAGGAACTGATCCAAAGACCGTCCGAGAGATCGATGAAGAAAAAGGGTTTGGAGTAGAACTTCTCGTTTTTTAGATCGAAAATCGCGTAATCTCCCAAAATCGTATACGAGACACCCTTGGTTACCGAAACGTCCCCTTTGAGCTCTATCGTTGAACTCTTTTTATCGTATATCGCCTCTTTGGCTTCAATGTAGTAGTCTTTGTAAACGATTACCACGTCGCCCCTGGCATGCGCTCTGTTTTCGAAACTTTGAACGCTGTCGGCAAACATATCGGCCACCGTCGTAGCCCCAAAAAGCGAAAGACTCGAAATCAGAGTCAAAAGCAAAATCGATCTAAACATCGACCACCAAAGTAGAGGCTGTTTTGTCATGGAAGGCCTGCCTTTTAGGATCCACAAACGCCAACAAAAACCCTAGATAAAAAGCCATCTCGCTAACGACTCTAAATACGGCCCTGTTAAAGGACTGAGAGAGCCTTACGCCCTCTTTGCCGTTTGCGTCCACCACCGCGATTTTAAAGAGCTGCTTGCCCAAAGTGGCGCCATATTTCCATACGAAAAACGTATGATAGGCGATTTTGATCGTAACCAGATAGATTACGAATCTGTTCATTACCATAGATATCTCGACAAAATCGGCCTGTCGAGGCAAAATATCCCACACTACCGCCAAAAATATGACCGATACTATCACCTCGTCCACAACAAAGGCGCCGCCTCTTTTTTGCAGCGAAGCGAAAGAGAGCCGATCGGAGCTCATTATCTGCTCTTTAGAGCCTGATAGGCTATATCGCTTCTATATTTTTTGCCCGCAAAATGGACCTGCCCGGTCAACAAGTAGGCGTAATCCCTGGCCTCTTGCAAAGTTTTACCAGTTCCAACGCAAACCAGTACCCTCCCTCCGGTGGCGTACAGCTTGCCCTCTATCAAGGAGACGCCGGCAAAGGAGATATGGGCATGCTCGGCCAGATCTTTATGGACGATCTCGTCGATAATGATTTCGGCCGGCTTGCTTTTTGAATAGGGATAGTTTTCGCTGGCCAGGACAACGCCCACGGCGTATTTGTCGTAAAACTCGATATTTACCGATTTTAGATCTCCGGTCGCCGCTTTGAAAAAGAGTTCAGAAGCCGGCGTCTTCAGCAGAGGCATAAGAACTTCGCATTCAGGATCGCCGAATCTAACGTTGTACTCCAGAACGTAAGGCTCCGAATCCACTATCATAAGCCCAACAAAAAGCACGCCCTCGAAAGGATTGCCCTCCTCCCTCATAGCTTTAATTGTAGGCGCTACAATACGATTTTCTATCTTCGCGTAGAGCTCACGGTCTATCAACGGCGTGGGAGCGTAAGCGCCCATACCCCCGGTATTGGGCCCCTCGTCGTTGTCCATCAACCTTTTGTGATCTTGCGCCGCGGGAAGAATTACGTAATTTTCACCGTCGCTAATCGCAAAAACGGACAGCTCATATCCATCGAGATACTCTTCGATTACCACTCTTTTGCCCGCATCTCCGAAAGCTTCGCCGCTGAGCATCTCCATAACGGCTTTTTTAGCCTCGCTTTTCTCTTTGGCTATAATGACGCCCTTGCCGGCGCAAAGGCCGTCCGCTTTGACCACTATGGGCTCTTTCATGTCCTCTATGAAGGCGGCGGCCTCTTCGAAATCTTCGGTCTCCAAAAAGGCTGCCGTCGGAATATCGTGACGCTTTAGAAAGTTTTTCATGTAAATTTTTGAGCCTTCCAGCATCGCTGCCTTTTGAGTAGGACCGAAGATAATCAACCCTTTTTTTCTGAATATGTCCACTATCCCGTCGACCAGCGGAGCCTCAGGACCGACGACGGTCAGATCGATCCCCCTTTCTATTGCGAAATCGGCCAGATCTTCCCAATCGGCGGTTTCCACGTTCTTCCCCAGCTCCATAGTCGCGCCGTTGCCGGGCGCAAAAAAGATCTCCTCTACGTTTTTGTCCCTTTTAAGGGCCAAACCTATAGAATACTCCCTACCTCCGCTTCCGACTACCAGTACTCTCATCCGATTCCTTTGTCTGTATTGTCTCTTTTTAAAGCCTTTGGTCAGGATTCAAAAAGGGACAATAAAAAAACCCGAGCGGGCGTTCACGCTATGCAATGGTCCCAAATGACCAAAGTGGAGGGAGGGAGTGCCGCTTTAGGCGGCAGCCTCTCGTCCGCAAAGCGGACTCAAACGAGGTCACCGACACACCGCGACCCTACGCCGTCCCTCAAAAGTGCGATTGTCGGACCCCCATATCGCGGGTAGCGCACCGCTCAGGTTTTAATATATTATAGGAAAAAATTGCTTAAAAGTAGATATTCTCGATATACTCGAGGCACTCTTTAAACGTGCGGCCCGGAGAGAGATGAACCTCTATGCCTGCAGGAATATACGAGGCTGTTTTTTTACCTAAGGCTACCGCTTTGTAGTCCTTTTTCCATTTGAAACAGGAAAAGAAACATCTCACCGTGGAAGGGGAGGAAAAAACTATTACGGAACCGGGCTCGGGCGCTCTTAGAGAGTCGCATTCGACGCAAACGGTTTCGTATCCGACAACCTCATCCACCTCCGCTTTGCACTCTCTCAGCGCCGAAGCCGTATCAAATAGAGTTCTTTTGCCTCTGACGTAAAGGATTCTGGAGCCGGCCGGTAAAAATCCGCAAAGCTCCTCGCACATCTTTTCGGAATAGGACTCTTTGGAGACAAAGGCTATCTCCATTTGGGCATTTTCTGCCTCTTTGGCCGTCGCCTTTCCTATCGCCAGAACTTTGGGAAAGGGGCCTTGCATCGATCTCAAAAGAGCTCTTACGCCGTTTTTCGAAGTAAAAAGGAGATAGTCGTAATATTGGGGATCTTTCTCTATTTTAAAGAATCTCTGCCTGATCACGGGGAGCTTTCGCGCTCCCTGAACGTCCGTATCCGAGAGTATGTATATTTTAGGTTTTACTCCCACTCTATGGTCCCCGGCGGTTTGGAGGTAATATCAAACACTACTCGGTTGATGCCGTCTACCTCGTTGATTATTCTGTTGCTGATATTCTCCAACAGATCGTGAGGCAGATGCGCAAACGTTGCTGTCATGCCGTCGCTGCTCTCGACGCATCTTATCGCTACGCTGTTTTCATAGGTTCTTTTGTCTCCCATAACGCCTACGCTGCTTACGTTCAGCAATACGGCAAAAGCCTGCCACAATCTATCGTAATATCCGGCCGCCTTTATCTCGTCGAGCAAAATGGTATCCGCTTTTCTTAATAGATCCAGGCTCTCTTTTGTAACCTCTCCCATAATTCTAATGGCCAGACCCGGCCCGGGAAAGGGATGTCTAATAACCATCTCCCTGGGAAGTCCCAGCTCAAGGCCCAGTTTTCTTACCTCGTCTTTGAACAGCTCCCGTAGAGGCTCGATAAGTTCGAACTTCATCCACTCGGGCAGTCCGCCCACGTTGTGATGGGATTTTATCGTTTCGCTGGGACCTTTTACCGAAACAGACTCTATAACGTCGGGATACAGCGTCCCCTGAGCCAGATATTTTACGTCACTGTATTTTTTGGCCTCCTCTTCGAACACTTCGATGAACGTATGCCCGATAATCTTTCTCTTTTGCTCCGGATCGGTAACTCCGGCCAGCGCGTTTAAAAATCTATCTGAGGCGTCGACTACTACAAGAGGAACTTTGAGCATATTTTTAAATACATGCTCCACCTTCTCTCTCTCGCCGGCTCTTAATAGGCCGTTATCCACAAAAACTGGGATCAACCTATCGCCTATGGCCTCATAGAGCAGAGCCGTAACCACGGAGCTGTCCACGCCTCCGCTGAGCGCGCACAATACTTTGTCGTCTCCCACCTCTTTCCTGATCTTTTCTATCTGCTCCTTGGCAAAGTGGCCCATATCCCACTTGTCCGTAACGCCGCATATATGTTTGGCGAAATTGGACAAAATTTTGCTTCCCTCTTGAGAATGCGAAACCTCGGGATGAAACTGTAGCGCGTAGATCCTTTTCTCTTCGTTCGCTATAGCCGCATACGAGGAGTTGGAAGTATGGGCGATTCTAACAAAACCGTAAGGCATTCTCTCCACTTTGTCAGCGTGACTCATCCAGACCACCTGGCCGTCTGAAGTGTCTTTAAAAAGAGGAGAGACTTTGCCGTGCAGCTCATCAAAGATCAATCTGGCCTTGCCGTATTCGTGGTGATCAGCCCTGACAACCTCTCCGTTGAAATCCACAGTTATCAGCTGCATTCCGTAACATATCCCCAAAACCGGCACTCCCAGCTCATAGATTCTCTTATCGACCCTAGGAGCCTCTTTGTCGTAAACGCTGGCCGGACCGCCGCTAAGAACGATTCCCTTTGGATTTTTGGCCTTGATATCCTCAATATCCGTAAAATACGGATAGATTTCACAATATACGCCCTCTTCTCTCAGCCTCCTGGCTATGAGCTGAGTATACTGGGAACCGAAATCCAAAACAACTATCGGCACGTTCTGCATTCAAATCCTTTATTTAATATAACCCGAAAATTTCGAACTGAATATACCAAACTATCAAAGAGAGGATATACCCCAACATTACGGTCCAAGCGTGTCTCATATGGGCCCCGAAAGTATATATTCCTCTCAGTCTGCCCATGACGCCCACGCCGGCCGCGCTACCGAAACTGATCAGACTGCCGCCGATACCGGCGGTGAGAGTAACAAGCAGCCACTGATCAATACCCATTTCGGGATCGGCTTTTAATATGGCGCTCATAACCGGTACGTTGTCGACTATGGCGGAAATAACGCCTACTCCGATATTGCCGGCCGTCGGACCTATAATATCGTACAGTTTGACGATATACTCCAAATAACCCAGATAGTGCAGGGCTCCTACTGCCGAGAGTATACCGAAAAAGAACAAAAGCGTATCGTTCTCAACATGTTTCATGTTGACAAAAACGTCGAATTTATCGGACTGATTTTTTCTTTTGTGCAGATAGGAATAGATCTTCAAAAGCGCCAGTCCGAACATCATACCCCACATAGCCGGGAAGTGGAAGAACTGATGACCCGTAACGGCGAAAACTATGGTAAAAATTCCCAACCATATCACCACTTTGGCTCCGGGTTTAAGCTCGGCTTTCGGAACCGAAGCGTCAAAATGGGGTTCACCCTCTGGTACCACTCTGCTCAACAGCCATGCCGTCAACAGCCATCCTGCTATCGAAGGGGGAAACAGATACAAAAAATCTACGAACTCCCCTTTTCCGGCGGTCCACGCCATCAGCGTGGTAATGTCCCCAAAGGGACTCCATGCGCCTCCGGCGTTTGCGGCCACAACTATGTTTATGGCGCCAGGAACCAAAAACTCGTTTTTCGTCTTGTCTATAGTAAACAGTACCGTCGACAAAATCAGTGCCGTAGTCAGGTTGTCGGCCACAGGAGAAATGAAAAACGCCAAAAGTCCGGTTATCCAAAACAGTTTTTTGTAACTGTATCCTTTGGAGGTCAATTTATATTTCAAAACGTCAAAGACGTGTCGCTCGATAAGCGTCTCGATATAGGTCATCGCCACAAAGAGGAAGAAAAATATCTCGGCGATCTCTAAAATCAGCTTCTCCATCTCGTCGTGAAGGGGATCTGGATCAAGACCGTTTATCGAGTAGTAGATCCCTATTATCATGAACATCAGCGTACCGATCAGCAGAGCCGGTTTTGCTTTGTTCATATGGAACTTCTCTTCGGCCGCTATAAAGTAGTAACCGATTACGAATATAACCAGACACAAATAACCCACCCAGGTATGGGTAAGATCCATTCCGTGCATGCCGTCTCCTAAAGTTTGATTTAGACTATTAAACTACTATTTTTCTTAATCTTCAATATAGTGGGCCCCCACGGAACGCTCTCTTTTTAACGCCGCCTCCACCACGGATCTGGCGCTGTTGATTCTAAGTCTCAAGAATCTACCCACATCTTTTCGAGAAATCTCCTCTATCGTCTCCAGAGCCTCTTTGAGTCCATCCCTTTTTCTGATAATGCCAACCTTCTCCCACATGGTCTTTCTGAGTAGATTCTTTAGCTCCTTGTCTCCGTTTTTAACCAACGCTCCCCTGTAGGGCTTAAACTCCTTTTTCGGCAGAGGGCCCCTATCTTTGCCCAGAGCCTCCTCCACCGCTCTTTTGGAAAATACCAGCCCCTCCAGCAAGGAGTTGCTGGCGAGTCTGTTCGCTCCGTGCACTCCGGTACAGGCCACCTCTCCTATGGCATATAGATTTAAATAGCCCGCGACTCTGGAGTAGGTGTCTGTTTTTATACCGCCCATCATAAAATGAAACGCGGGAGAGATTGGAACCTTTTGAGCCGGAACCATATATCCCAGTTCTCTGAAATTTTTATATATGGTGGGGAACCTATGTCTGAAAAACTCCTCTTCGAAATTCTCGAAGGACAAATATACCAAATGGCCTTTTTGCTTATGCTTGAAAATCGCTCTACTGACTATATCCCTGGGAGCCAACTCACCTCTTGAGTCGTAATCGAAAAGAAATCTTCTGTTGTTTTCGTCCACCACCGTGGCGCCTTCTCCTCTGAGCGCCTCCGTCAACAGCAGTTTTCGGGCGCTCTTGCTCTTTATAAACACGGTGGGATGAAACTGGGTAAACTCCATATCTCTCAGCTCTATACCCTTCTCCAGCGCGATCCCGTGGATATCGGCGCTAATGGTTTTGGCGTTCGTATGGTACTCGTACAAAGAGCCGATTCCGCCGCTGGCTAAAATTACGTTGTCGGCATAGATGTTCTCCATCATGCCGCCGTATCGTACGCATACGCCGTAACAGACCCCATCATCGCAAAGCAGATCGGTAACTTCGGCCCCCTCCACGATCTTGTGGGGCAAGGAGGAGATCAAAAACAGATGCATTCTCCTTCCGGTAGCGTCTCCTCCAGCGTGAAGTATCCTTGCGGTGGAGTGGGCGGCCTCTTTGGTATACAAAAGCTCTCCCGTATCGTCGCAGTCGAACTGAAAACCCCTTTGAATCAGATCGTTGATCACCGCTATGCTGTTTCTGCTGAGAATCTCCACCGCCTCTTTGTCGCAAAGTCCGGCACCGGCTTTTAGGGTGTCTTCGATATGAACGGGAATATCTTCAGCCCCTTTAGCCGTAGAGATCCCTCCCTGAGCGTAAAAGGTGTTGCACTCCCATAGCGGCTCTTTTGAAAGTATCAACACTTTTTTGTTTTTTGGGATGTTCAAAGCGGCGTAAAGTCCGGCGATGCCGGCCCCGACGATTACGAAATCGTACCTCATTTAGAGCTCTCGCTAGAAGGATAATAGGGAGGAGCCTTGTAACCGCAGCCCGATACCGCAAGAATCAAAATTGATATAATAACGGCATGAAAAACGTAAAAAACATTCTTTCTCATCTTTTTCCCAAAAAACAGAAGTTGATCGAGCACGGATGTCTGAACAGACTGGTGTCGCTGCTTCCATTAAGACTCAAAGAGCATATCCTCTTTAGCTATCTCAAAGGGGATACGGTCTATTTCGTCGTCGACCATCCGGCTATAAAAATGGAGTTCAATTATAATCAAAAAGTGATAAATGATCTATTAAACATGATAGCCGAAAATCTCAGGGAGTGCTCCTTTTTAAAAGGGAAAACCTTTGTCTGTTTCGTATCCAACAAAAGATCCAAAACCCCGAAAGAGAAGGGAAAAAGTCACTTAAAAAACTACAAGGAGCCGGCTACCGGAGAGTTTCCGGTCTATTGCGAGGATAAGGAGCTGCAGGAGATCTTTCGGCGAATAAAAGAGAACATAAAGAGAAATCTACATGGACTCTCTAATTGAGCAGATAAAGTCGCTGCCCGACTCTCCTGGGGTATACCAGTATTTCGACGAATTGGGCAGGCTTTTATACGTCGGCAAGGCCAAAAGTCTCAAAAACAGGGTCAAAAGCTATTTTAGATTCACGCCCTCTTTCGCTCCGGCTCCTAATCTCTCTCCCAGAATCTACAAAATGGTTCACGAAACCAAAAAAATAGAGTATATAGTCGTCAATAGCGAAAACGACGCATTAATATTGGAAAACTCTCTAATAAAACAGCTAAAACCGAAATATAACATTCTACTAAGAGACGACAAGACGTTTCCTTATATCTATATCGACTTCGATGAGCCATTTGCGAGACCAAAAATAACCAGAAAAGTTATAAAGGGTAAAAAAGTCAGATACTTCGGCCCATTTTCCACGGCGGCCAAAGATATACTCGATTCTATATACGAGCTCTTTCCGCTGGTACAAAAGGATGGGTGCCTCTCGCAAAAAAAGGCCTGCCTTTTTTATCAGCTAAAAAGATGTCCCGCCCCATGCGAAGGAAAAATCACGCAAAAAGAGTACTTGAAAATATTAAACGACTCCATCGAATATATCGTTGACAAAAACAGAATAATCCAAAAGCTCTCCGAGCGTATGGAGTCTCTATCGGAGGAACTCAGATTCGAAGAGGCGGCCCAAATCAGAGACAGAATCAAAAGAATACAGCAGAGTCAAATTCACAGCGACATGGATCTGGCGAAACTGGAAGATATAGATATAATAGCCGTTTACGCCGAAAAGAGCAGAGCCGCGCTGGTTAGAATGTTCATGAGAAACGGCAAAGTGATATCCAGTAGCTCCAAAATATTCAGATTCGACGAAGAGAGAGGGTTCGATATCGAAGAGGCCTACAAAAGAGCCGTTTTGGAGTTTTACGGTCAGGACTCTCCCCTGACGGCGAAAAAGATATACACTGCTCACCCCTTCGAAGAGAGCCAAGAGGTGGTATCCGTGCTAAAAGAGAGATTCAAAAAGCCTCTCTCGATCCGATCACCAAAAAGAGGCGAAGGTAAAAGAGTTACGGAACTGGCCCTATTGAACGCCAAGGAGATTCTCAGAAAAGAGGGCAAATCGCAACAGTTGCCAAAAAGACTAAAAGAGCTCCTTAAACTCGAATCTACCCCCTATAGAATAGAGATTTTCGACAACTCTCATCTGCGCGGCAAAGCGCCGGTAGGGGCTATGGTGGTTTGGGAAAACGGCCGATTCCTAAAAAGCGACTACAGACATTTCAACCTGGCTTCAAAAGATGAATACTCCCAGATGAGAGAGCTTCTAAGCAGACGATGCGAAAGTTTCATAAAATCCCCTCCTCCGGATCTTTGGGTTATAGACGGAGGCGAAGCGCTCAGGGTCCTGGCCGAGGATATACTGTCAAAATACGGTGTCGTTCTTGAGGTAATAGCCATATCCAAAGAGAAAAAGAGCAACAAAACATACAGATCAAAAGGCAAAGCCTCAGACACGATACATACCAAATTCGGCCCCCTTTCTCTCTCTCCTTTCGACGAGCGACTGAATCTTCTGCAAAAGCTTAGAGACGAAGCGCACCGTTTCGCTCTGGAATTCCACAAAAAACAGCGTCTCAAGATCGAAAAGGAGATCTCTCTTTTAAAGGCCAAGGGAATAGGCGAGGCGAAACTGAAACGGGCTCTGGACTATTTTGGCAGTTTCGAAAACATCAAAAACGCCTCCCTGGAAGAGTTGTGCGAAATTCTCGGTCCCAAAACCGCAAAAAGCCTAAAATCCACAATTTCCTAAGATTTTATTAAACAAAATATGTTATATTTTTGTAATCGTTTTCACAACTCGTTGTTATTAAATTTTATTATAATAATCAAGAGAGTGTTCCTATGGAAAAACCCAAATGTATCGACGAAGAGTACCTCTTCGCTGACGGTATCATAGTGAGCGAAACCGATCTTAGGGGCGTAATCACGTACGCAAACCGAAAATTTTGCGAAATTTCCGGTTACGACAAAGAGGAATTGATCGGCAAACCTCACAATATATTGAGACATCCAGACATGCCCAAAGCGGCTTTTAAAGAGATGTGGGATACAATCCAACAAAACAGAGAGTGGATCGGCCTGGTAAAAAATTTGAGAAAAGACGGTCGATACTACTGGGTAAAAGCGTATATTAAGCCGGTTTTTAAAAACGGGGAAAAGGTCGGGTACATAGCGGCCAGAAAACCCGCCAGCAAAGAGGCGGTCATAGAGGCGGAGGAGAAATACAGGAAACTGCTGGAAAAGGAAAGAAGTTGATACTCTACGACCCTCAAAAAAAGATGGTGGCCATCAGCGACGAAACCCTGGATTTTCTGGGTTTTTCGAATATAGAGGAGTTCGCAAAAAACCACGAAGACATAGCGGAACTGTTCGAAAACAGACCGGGATACGTATATAACTTTGCCAGTTTCTCATGGATAGATTTCATAAAAAACAATCCGCTCAACTCTCACAAATGCCTACTGAAAATAGACGAAAGAGAGATAGAGCTTCTGATCAAACTAAAAGAGCTAAAAAAGATCGAAGGAGAGGGATCCTTTTACTGCGTGGAGCTTCTGGCCCAAGAGGGCATGGCGTCGAAAACGCCAACCGAAGCGCTATCGGTAAATATAGATTCGGCGATCAGCGAAACTCCTAAACCTCAAGAGTACTTCGAAGAGAGAATAGATCGGGAACCGGTAGAGAGTCTAGATATAGATCTCGAAACGCCTCAGGAGATTTCGCAACCGCAAGATATCTCCGTCGCGAACCAAGAAACGCCGATCCAGACCGTTTTGGATGATGTCCAGATCCATCCGGAATCGAGCGATGAGGCGGTTTTCGCGCCGTCGATCGATATAGAGAACACAGATGAAATCTATACGGACCTGCTAAAGATAGACGAGGAGGAGAAAGCTCCAAAAAGCGAATACGATATAGACAAGGTCGCCGGCGAACTGGGAATAGACAGATCGCTGATCGAGGAGCTGCTAAACGAGTTCGTCGAACAGGCAAAAGAGCTAAAAGAACCTATTTACGACTCGATAAGAACGGGCAATTTAAAAGAGACCCACGCCTTGATACACAAAATAAAAGGCGCGGCCGCCAACCTGAGAATCAAAGATGCCTCGGAAATACTCTCGCCAACGGCCAAAGAGGATAGCCCTTTGGTTCTAGAGAGCATAATGGACAGATTCTATCTCTTTCTTGAGAGATTCGAAAAAGAGATTGGCGGCGGCTCGGCGTCCTCTTTATCCACCGAAAGCTCCGATGCGGACGCCGATTTACAGCCGAGCGTCTCTTTCGATCCAACCGAAGCATCCAAAGAGCTGGGGCTCGAACCGGAAAGCGTTTTAGAGTTCGTCAAAGACTACATAAATCAATCCAGAGAGT
>JAMONM010000017.1 GCA_027065825.1 Campylobacterales bacterium
TTGAAAATATCGAGGACGAGTTTATCCGCTCCTTGTACGACAATCTCCCCAGGCACCATAAGGCCCTTTTGAAACTGGTCGTTTTACTCCATGACTGCGGAAAAGGCAGAAATCAAGATCACAGCGAGGTAGGAGCGAAACTGTTTAAAACGTACGCGGCTAAACTCGGCTTTTCCCAAGAGCTGGTAGAGATCGGGCGGATACTGATTAGATACCATACCCTAATGAGCAACACGGCCTACAGGGAGGACATACATAACGAAAAAAGTCTATTCGCCTTTACCGCAAAGTTGAAAAAACCGATCGTTTTGGACATGCTCTATATTTTGACCTACGCGGATATAAAAGCTGTCGGAAAAGAGGTATACAATACCCATAGCGCAAGACTGCTCAAAGAGCTATATCACCTATCCAAAGAGACTTTCGACAAAAAAGAGATCCTCGACGAAACCGCAAAAAGATTAAAAAAAGAGTCTGCCCTGAAACGGAATCAAAAATTCTCATCCTTGTCCAAAGCTCTGCAAAAAAAGATTCTCTCCATCGAATCGAACCTCTTTTTTATAAAACATAGCGTAGAGGAGATCATAGATATATCCGTAAAGGCCTCAAAAACAGCCGATTATATCTACGAAATCAAAAACAGCGACTTTCTATCCATAGAGATTATCCGAAAAGTTCCTCTGAATCTGGGGTATCTTCTTGGGAAGCTATCCTCCTTGGACGTGGCATCGATGGAGGTTTTCAAACTGTTTGACGAAATCAAATATTTTAAAATCGAATTTATAAAAAGCATAGAGGAGGAGAATATCTCGTTCATCAGACAGATTATAGAGGACTCCTTCGACATGAACAGAAAAACCAGGCTTAAAAAGCCGCAAATTCTGCCGCAAGAGATCCATATAGAGTGCGAACACTCAAAAACCTACGCTTCGCTGTTTTTGAACGTAAAAAACCAAAGAGGCCTTCTGGCCTATATAGCGTCACTCTTTGACAGGTTCGGAATAGATATCGCGACCGCGAAGGTGCATACGATAAAAAACAGGGCCAGAGATCTGTTTTTAATAGAAAAAAACGGAAACTTTTGCAATAATAAGGATGAGATTATAAAACTATTGACGATGGACGGTACCGAATAGATGTGCGGAATAGTAGGCTATATAGGTTCGAATGATATAAAAGAGTTTTTGATAGAGGGGTTAAAAGAGCTCGAGTACAGAGGCTACGACAGCGCCGGAATGGCAGTGATAACCGACGAAGATATGCGGGTTTTCAAGGCGGTTGGGAAAATAAGGAATCTAGAAGAGAAGATAAAGGATTTCAGTCCCTCCGGAGAGGGGGTAGGAATAGCCCATACCAGATGGGCCACACACGGAAAACCTACCGAACTGAACGCCCATCCGCATCTAGGAGAGTTCAGCTACGTAGTGCATAACGGTATTATCGAAAACTACAAGGAGCTAAAAAAAGAGCTGGAAAAAGCCGGACACCGTTTCGTGAGTCAAACCGACACAGAAACGGTTGTCCATCTGTTCGAACACTATCTAAAAGAGCTCAACGATCCCTTTAGAGCCTTTGACAAAAGCGTCTCCAGACTCGAAGGGGCATACGCCATACTCCTGATAACCAAAGCGGCGCCCGATACCGTCTTTTTCGCCAAAAACGGCTCCCCGTTGATCATTGGCAAAAACGAGAAAGAGGAGATATTTTTCGCCTCCTCCGACGCCCCGTTAATAGGTCACGCCTCAGAGGTAACTTACCTGGAGGACAAAACGAGAGGTTATTGCAAAAAAGAGCAAATATCTATTTTCGACGAATCGGGCAAAAACATAAAGCCAGATTTCAAACCGTTGACTGCCGATAAAGAGCTGGCCCAAAAGGGTGGATTTAGATTCTTTATGGAAAAGGAGATCTACGAGCAGTCGCGCGTCATTTCCGAAACCATTATGGGAAGGGTCAAAAGCGACGGCGTAGAGCTGGAAGAGCTAAATCGGGAGTTTTTGGATGGAATAGAGTCGATAAAGATTTGCGCCTGCGGCACCAGCTATCACGCGGGTCTATCGGGAGCCTATCTGATCGAGAGGCTATCAAGGATTCCTGCCCATGTGGAGATCGCCAGCGAATTTAGATATAAAGATCCTGTCCTTAGCGATAAGACGCTGTTTGTGGTAATCAGCCAAAGCGGCGAAACGGCCGATACGTTAGAAGCATTGAAGATGGCAAAAAGATCCGGCTTGAAAACTCTGGCCATTTGCAACGTGGACAACTCCTCCATAGTGAGAGAGGCCGATATCACTCTACTGACCAGAGCCGGAATAGAAAAAGGGGTGGCCAGCACAAAAGCCTTCGCTACTCAAATGATGGTTCTATGGATATTCGCTCTTTATCTGGCGCAAAAAAGAGGCATAAATCCGCAGACTCTCTCAAAGGAGATAGACGCGATACTCCACATTCCCAAACTGCTCCAGGTAAAAGCCGGCCTGCACGAAAAGATAAAAAGGCTCTCCAAAAGATATCTACACGGTCACGGCTTTTTCTTTATTGGACGGGACATATTCTATCCTCTGGCTCTTGAGGGGGCGTTAAAACTGAAAGAGATCAGCTATCTTCACGCCGAAGGATATCCGGCCGGCGAAATGAAACACGGACCTATTGCGCTGGCCGATCCCGAACTTTTCACTATCGCTCTCATGCCCAAAAATCTTCTGTATGAAAAGATTAAATCGAACGTGGAAGAGCTAAGCGCCAGAGACTCCACAATCCTTGCCATAAGCCCGGAACCATTTGAAATAGCCGACGACTTTATAAAAATAGAGAGCCACGATCACTATATGATGGAGTATTTTGAAATGATGCTCGTCGTTCAGCTGTTGGCCCTGGAAATCGCGATCAGGTTAGGCAACGACGTGGATATGCCGAGAAACCTCGCAAAAAGCGTTACCGTGGAGTAGTTATGAAAAATGCCAAAGAGCTTCTTGAGCTGTTCTTAAACCAGCTCGAAAAAGAGAACAGACTTTTAATAGAGGCCCTAGCAAAAAAGGAGGCCTCTGAGGAACTTACCGAACTGTTAAAGGAAAAAGAGCATACTCTATCTCAAATTCTAGCCCTCGAAAAGGAGGACGTGGAGCCTTTTGAGGAGCTGCTCTATCGGATAGAGGAGATGACTCAAAGAAACAAAATGTTAGCCAATTCCAATATTGAGTTCATAAACGAGTTATTCGAATCGATTTTCGAAGAGAGCTCCACGAAGCAGTATACAAAAGAGGGAAACATAGAAACGAAACGGGATACAATACTAAACAAAAAGGCTTAGTTTCCGATAATAAAAAAAAGAATCAAAGGGCCGCGAAATGTCTCTTTTTAGTAACCTCTCGATCGGTTCCCAGGCGCTGATGAGTTTCCAAAAGGGTATCGACGTCGCCAATAAAAATATGACCAACGTATATACCGAAGGTTATAAACGGGAAGTGCCGGTATTTTCCAATTTCCCTACGCAGGGAGTGGACTTTGCCGCAGCCAAAAGAGTATACGACGACAGACTGCTCGATAGATACATTCAAACCAACCAAAACAAATCCTATTACGAATCGTACAGCTCTTCACTCTCCTCGATGGAGCAGGTGTTCAACGATATTTCCGGCACCGGATTCGCCGGAGCTCTCGATAACTTTTTTCTCTCTATGAACGACGTAATAACGGC
>JAMONM010000018.1 GCA_027065825.1 Campylobacterales bacterium
CAAAACAGACAAGAACATATACTGGTTTGGTGCGGCTCTTGCGGCCGGTTGCGGTCTTTTGAGTAAATATACGATGATAATTTTCCTCCCGAGCGTATTTTTGTATTTGGCTTTTTCAAATAGACATAGAGCGGTTTTGAAAAATCCTAAGCTATATTTAACTCTTATAATTGCCGCTTTGATATATATCCCTAATCTAATCTGGAACTATAACCACCATTTTGTCAGTTTCATGCACACCAAAGAGATCAGCGAAATAGAGAGGGATCTGTTCCACCCCGAAAAAATGATTGAGTTTTTGGCCGCCCAGTTTGCGGTATTTGGACCCGTAACCTTCGGAGCGTTGATATATCTACTGTTCAAAAGATCCCTCTACAGATACGAAAACTACAAACTGCTATATGTTTTTACCTTCACCTTTTTGGGGCTTATCACCCTACAGGCACTACTGAGTAGAGCTTTCGCCAACTGGGCCGCCCCCTCCTACGTGGCGGCTACCGTTTTGGTGGCCTCTTATCTATATCGAGAAAAACGTACTCTTTTAAAAGCGGCTATCGCTATCAATATCGGTATTGCCGTGATGTTTTACCACTACCATTCGATCGCGAAGATTCTTGATGTGGAGCTGACCTCCAAAACCGATCCTTATAAACGGGTTCTTGGATGGAGCAGTCTCGCTCAGGAAGTAGAAAAGATTTTAAAAGCCCATCCGGGATACAAGCTTCTATGCGACGACAGAGAGATCATGGCTCAGCTGGTATATTATATAAAACCCCACCCTTTCGACGCCGGTTACTGGAATATGGACGGCTCTTTGTCAAACCACTACGAGCTGACTATAGATATGAACGAAAAGGTGGGAGAAAATTTCATCTTGGTAACCAAAAGATCCTCGATAGGAGATATAGCCTCCAAATTCGAAAGCGTAAAAAAGCTGGGAACGATCAAGATCAGGCTCTACAAAGATTATGTACGCGTCTATCACCTCTACGCTCTTGAAAATTTCAAAGGGTACTGATGGGCCGCTATTTAGATCTGTTTATATTTTTCCTTTTTATCGTTTCGGCGGCTCTTTTTATTCTCTATCCGCAGATCGACATAGCTTTTTCGGCCCTGTTCTACGAGGATGGTTTCTATCTGGCCGACAGATGGTGGGCCAAAGCAATCTACAAAGCCACCGTATACGTAACGGCTCTATTCGCTCTTGGTACGCTTGTGCTGCTTTTAGCCCAAACAGTGTTCAAAAGAGAGTTCTTAGGAATAAAAAAAAGGGTTTTGGTCTATCTTTTGGCCGTTTTGATAACGGGACCCGGAATAGTGGTCAATCTCGTTCTAAAAAACCATTGGGATAGAGCCAGACCTATACAGTGCGAAGAGTTCGGAGGCAAAGCCAAATTCTCTCCAGCCTTCTTAATTTCGGATCAGTGCGAAAGAAACTGCTCCTTTACCAGCGGCCATTCGGCGGCGGCCTTCTATTTTCTGGCTTTGGTGCCGCTGTTTAGAAAAAAATCGCACAAAATCGTCGCGGCGGCCGCCGCTTTAACGTGGGGAGGCGTAGTCTCGGCAGTCAGGATCGTACAGGGAGGACACTTTTTGAGCGACACGATCTTTAGCGCCTTTATTGTCTATTTCACGGCAAGAGCCTTCTATTTTCTAATACTAAAGAGGGAAGAATGAAAAAAGCGATTCTATTTACGGTTTTGGCTTTGGCAGCCGCTTTGACGATGATATATACGGCGGACATAAAAGTGGCCCTTTACTTCAACGAACATACTCAACTAAGACCCTTTTTCGAAATAGTAACCTTTTTCGGCAGAGCGGATATTTTTTTGATCTTTTCCGTGATCGTCTATTTGGTATTTAGAAAAAAAGATCCCAAAAAGGCCAAAACCGCGAAGGGACTCTTTTTGAGTATCGCGCTTTCCGGTATCGCGGTTTTGACACTAAAAAGCATATTTGCCAGATATAGGCCAAAAATGTTGATAGAGGAGAACCTATACGGTTTTAACTGGTTCGATATAGGATACTCCGTAGCCTCGTTCCCTTCAGGACATACCACCACCGCTTTTGCGGTCTTTGTCTATTTGGCTCTGGTATACAGAAAATACGCTCTGTTGTTATGGAGTATAGCCTTGCTAATAGGCTTCAGCAGAGTGGTTTTGGGCGCGCATTATCCATCAGACGTAATAGCCGGAGCCGTTTTGGGTTCATGGTGCGCTTATATATCGCATAGAGCTGTGTGGAGAGGATAATGGAACGTTTAATCGACAGATACGGAACCTATATTCTCTTTGGAGCCATCTTTCTCAGTTTTTTCGCCACTTTATCACTGGCGCCGCTTTTCGATCTGGACGAGGGGGCTTTCAGCGAAGCGACGCGGGAGATGCTCCTTAGAGGAGATTATATAACCACTTATCTAAACGGGGAACTGAGATTTGACAAACCTATTTTGATCTACTGGCTCCAGGCTCTGAGCGTGACGATTTTTGGCGAAAACGAATTCGCGTTTAGGCTACCATCCGCCCTGGCGGCCACGGTTTGGGTTTTGGCCGTATATAAATTTACAAAAAATCTGTTGGGAACCCAAAAAGCTTTTTTGGCCTCTTTTATGATGAGTACCTCTTTACAGATCACGATCATCGCCAAAGCGGCTATCGCAGACGCTCTTTTGAATATGTTCATAGCTCTTAGTATGTTCAATTTATATCTTTATATGACGAAAAAGGAAAAAAGATATCTCTATTTCACTTTCGCGTTTATAGGGTTTGGCGCTTTGACAAAAGGACCGGTGGCGATTTTGATTCCTTTGGCGGTGTTTTTTATCGACTCTCTGTTCAAAAAAGAGTTGAGGTTCTTTTTCAGATCGATATTCGACATCAAAGGGATAGTTATCTTCTCAATCGTGGCTCTGCCGTGGTACGTGGCCGAATATATGCAGCAAGGATCGAAATTTATCGAAGGTTTTTTCTTAAAACACAACATTTCCAGATTCCAAACCGCATTCGAAGGACACGGAGGATCTTTGCTATATTACGTTCCAGTGGTTTTAATCGGCACGATGCCATACACCTGGCTAGTTTTTAAATCGTTAAAAAGAGTAAAAGAGTGGTTCGAGGATGATCTAAAACGTTTTTTGGGAATCTGGTTTTTGTTCGTCTTTTTATTTTTCTCCTTTTCCGGAACGAAACTGCCGCACTATGTTATATACGGATATACCCCGCTTTTTATTTTGATGTCGATTTACGGTATGGAATTTAAAAAGACTCTTTTTATTGTCCCCTCTTTGATTTTTGCTACGATTTTACTATTTTTGCCCGAAATTGCTCTGGCTATAAAAGATTCGATAAAAGATCCCTTCGCCAAAGAGGTTATAGAGCTGTCAAAACCATATTTCGATATCTACTACAGACTCTATTTCGTACTGTTTTTGGCGATTTTGCTAATTGGAGCTTTTAAAGAACTTTTCGATAAAATGAGTCTTGTAATAGCGGTCGGTTTTATGTTTACTGTAGGTATTAACTTTTTCGTCATCAAAACCTACGGCGAGATAGCCCAACGACCTATAAAAGAGGCCGCGTTAATAGTCAAAAAAAGCGGTTTTGAAAAGATAGTGATGTACGGCCTCGATACGCCCAGTTTCATGGTCTATTCAAAAAGGCTCGTAGAAAAAAGAAAACCAAAAGCCGGCGATATTGTGCTTACCAAAAAGAGCGCACTTAAAAACATAAAGGCTTACGAAACCATTTATGAAAAAAACGGAATTTTGCTGATAAAGGTCACAAAATGAGAAAACTCTCCGTAGTTGTTCCGGTCATGAACGAAGAGGATAACATAGAGCCGCTCTTCAAAGCCATCAGAAAAGCTCTGGAGGGAATCGATTACGAACTGATCTTCGTAGACGACGGATCGAGCGATAAAACCGTCGACAGAATAAAATCACTGGCCGACGAAAGAACCAAACTGATAGTGTTTAACAGAAACTTCGGACAGACCACGGCCATGGCCGCCGGTATAGACGCTGCCGAAGGGGAGCTGATAGCCACCATCGACGGGGATTTGCAAAACGATCCGGAAGATATCCCTCTAATGATGGAAAAACTGGAAAAAGAGGGCTGGGACGTAGTCGCGGGGATAAGAGCAAACCGCCAAGACGGTCTGGTGTTTAGAAAAATACCCAGTAAAATAGCCAACTGGATCATACGAAAAAGTACCGGAGTCTATATCAGCGACTACGGCTGTACGCTAAAACTGTTCAAAAAGGACGTGGCCAAGAATCTTGGACTTTACGGAGAGCTGCATCGATTTATTCCGGTACTGGCGCGGTTATACGGGGCCAAAATGACCGAAATGCCCGTGAGACACCACCCTCGCATACACGGAGTCAGCAAATACGGCATCGGCAGAACTTTCAAAGTAATCAGCGATCTTATGCTAATGCTCTTTTTTCAAAAATACGGCACCAAACCGATGCATCTTTTCGGTACGCTGGGATTTGGAATGTTGGGTATAGGAATTTTGATCGATATGTACCTATTTTTGTTGAAACTCTTCGGCGCCGACATAGGCGGTAGACCGCTTCTGCTGCTTGGGGTGATGCTTACCCTGGGAGGTATCCAGCTAATAACCACCGGTTTTTTAGCGGAGATTATGATGCGAACCTACTACGAGTCCCAAAATAAAAAGCCTTATGTAATCAAAGAGATTTTTACGGGAAAAGAGAGGATTGAAAAGTAAAATCAAATTTCTAATAAAAGCGCTGCTGTCGATAGGACTGCTCTATCTGGTAATTTCGCAGATTGAATTAAAAAAACTGTCTCAGATTCTCAAAGAGGCCAACATAGCCTGGCTGGCGGCGGCCTTTATCTTTTATAACCTTTCAAAAATAGTCAGCTCTTTTAGACTAAATCTATATTTTAGGGATATAGGCGTATATCTTGAAGAAACAAGGGCGCTAAAGCTCTATTATCTCGGAATGTTTTACAACATGTTTCTACCCGGAGGAATAGGCGGAGACGGATATAAAATCTTTTTGCTAAAAAAGAGATTTGCAACTAGCGCAAAAGATCTCCTAAGCGCTCTTTTTATAGACAGAGTCAGCGGCGTAACGGCGTTAATCGTACTGGCGGCCATTTTATTTTTCTTTTCGGATTTTTCGGCCAGATTCTCAAATTATAAGTCCATTGCGTTTTTGACGGTTTTATTGTCTTATCCCCTCTTTATTTGGAGTCATAAAAGGTTCTTTAAACAGTTCGATCCTTCACTATCGAAAACCACTTTTTTGGGCATGGCCGTACAGCTTTTACAGCTATTGAGCGCATTCTTTATCATATTGGCTCTAAACGTGGAACCTTCGTCGATAATAGATTTTCTTTTTCTTTTTCTAGTTTCCAGCATCGTAGCGGTTTTACCGCTAACCGTAGGAGGAGTTGGGGCCAGAGAGTTTACGTTTTTGTACGGCTTGTCCCTAATCGGCTCCGAACCGGCGCAGGGAGTCGCGTTTAGTTTCATGTTCTTTTTGATAACGTTGCTATCCTCCGCTATCGGAGTGGCCTTTTTAAACGAAGACGGATATTATGAGTCTTTAGGAAAGAATCTGACTATCAAATAGCCGTCCTCTTTGATTCTATCTTCTTTATCGTATTCGTAATCTTCGAGAAACTCGTTTAGCACCGCGGCAAGATATTTGAGTCTTTGTTGCGTATCGCTGGCCGGAAATCTCTCTTTTAGATAACTGTACAGATCGCATCCTCTGGCTCTGCATCCTTCGTGCAGCTCCTTGAGCATATTTTCATCCAAATCCATATCGCGCTCCTTCAAAGCCATTGTATGCTTTTACCGTCAAAGAGAATAAAATCTCCCTCGCTGCCAGGTTTTAGTTCCTCTACCGAATATCCCGCGATCTTTGCCGGATTTTCAACCGTTGCTTTGTAGATCGTGAAAAAGGGTATTTTCTCTTTTACCACAAGATTTTCATAGACGGCGGAGAGATACTGTTCAAGTCCCTCCGCCCCGAAATCGGCCTCGTCGAAACTGATATCTTTCCTGACGTTGGATTTGGGAGAGTGCAAAGAGGTTAAAATATCTATTTCTCCCGATTTTAGCGCTTCTATCAGTTTGACCCTGTTTTTCTCGTCTCTAAGAGGCGGATCTATTTTCGCCGCCGTATTGTAGTTGTCGCATTCCCGATCGGTCTTTAACAGATGATGGATCGAGACTTCGCACATCAGATCGATCCCTTCACTTTTAGCTTTTGAGATCAACTCTACGCTTCTGTAGCAGGATACGGATTTAAATAGAACCGGTACCCGGTAATGAGCCGCAAACTCTACTATTTTGGCCACCTCGCTAACCTCTTCAAGTTCATTGATTCCGGCAAGTCCCAGTTTAGCCGACACCTCTCCCTCGTGCATAACTCCCCTGCCTCTGATAGAACCGTTTTTCGCTCTACATTCCAGGGTCACTCCGTACATCTTGGCATACTCAAATACCCTGCAGATCAAAAAAGAGTCCATATCGGAATAGAAAAAGATTGAAGAGGCTCCTTTTTTCAAGAGAGTCGCGATCTCGCTAAGAGCGGCGCCCTCTCTCGAGTCTACCGCCATCACCGGAGTCATTAACGAAACCCTGTTTATCAGTTCTCCCTGAGATCTGACAAACTCCAAAACTATCTCGTTATCTATCGCTGGAGACAGATCCGGATTAAGCATAATGGTGCCCACGCCGCCTTTTAGGGCCTTGTCGGCCAGATCTTTTAGAGTTTCGACCCCTATTCTGTCGTCTACAGGCTTGACGTTTAGATCGCACAACGGACGCATCAAATATCCGCGACATTCGGTTTGCGAATCGGCCAGAGGAGTAATATCGACTATTTTTCCGTTTCGTATCTCTACGTCGCAACATCTTTCGCCGGCAGAGTCGACGACCATTACCCCATTTAAAACCATTTTCACCTCTTTTCGGCAGATTTTTTATATTTTTTCAATACTTTCAAAAAATTTTCCGCTGTCGCGGCCCCCACCAGTTGACGACCGATCTGTTTTTTGTCGTAGGTAAAAAAATAGAAAGTCGGAGTGCCGAAAGCCTTGAGTCCTTCCGATTTTGCCGAATCGAGATCGAGTTTCACCGGAACGAAAAAGTTCTCTATAAATTCGGCCGCTTCGCTGTTTTCAAAGGCGACCTCGTCCATATATTCGCAGGCCTCGCACCCCTTTTGCTCTATCATCACCATCAGCGGTTTTTTCTCCTTTTTGGCTATTCCGAACCCCTTTTGCAAAGAGCCGATCCAATCAAAATCCGCTCCATGTAGAGAGAAAAAAAACAGCAATATAAAAACAACGCTTCTCATAGTCTCTCCTCCACCCTATCTAAAATACTCAAAAACTCCTTGGGGCTTTTGTAGCCCACCACCCTAAACTCTTTAAGCTCCTCCCCTTTCTTGAAAAACAAAATTGCCGGAGGACCGTAAATGCCGAATCTCTTCATAAGATCTCTGTTTTGGGCGGAGTTTTTCGTCACGTCTGCCTTGACGAAATAAAACCTTCTTAGCCTCTCTTTTACGGCTGGATCCGCAAAAGTTATCTCTTCGAGCTCCTTGCAGCTTACGCACCAGTCGGCATAAAAATCCACCATTACCAAATCGTTCTTTTGGAGTATACTTTTTAACTGATCCCACGACTCAACCGTAACTTTTTCAGCCTCGCTCCTTGGAGCATAAAGAGGCTCTCTTTTTAGGGAAGAAAGCGGATCCAGTGGACTTTTTGCTCCGCTAAAGGCTCCAAAAAGCAAAAAAACAGAATAAACGGCCAGCAAAAGTCCCAAACTCTTTTTCAAATAGACAAACCAATGTGCATCTTCACCGATATTTTCGAAACTTCTCAAATATACGGCGCTACCCAAAAATAGCGCGGACCACATCAACAAAGCGATCTGAGCCGGAACAACTCTCTCCAGAAGCCATATGGCCACAGCGAGCATAACTACGCCAAAAACCCTGGAAACGGCGTTCATCCAGGGTCCGGGCCTGGGCATAAACTTTCCGGCTCCCGTTCCTATTAAAAGCAGAGGCACCCCCATACCCATACTCATAGCAAACAGCGCCACAGCGCCCAGCAACGCATCGCCCGTCTGGCCTATGTATATCAACGCTCCGGCCAAAGGGGGCGCCACGCACGGACCGACTATCAGGGCGGATAAAAAACCCATTATAGCAACGCCGACTATACCGCCTTTGCTACCAGCCTCGTCGCTTTTCTTGGCCAAAGCGGTCTGAATCGAAGAGGGCAGGCCTATTTCGTAAAAACCGAACATACTAAAGGCCAGCGCGACAAATACCGAAGCGAAAATGGCTATTATCCACGGATTTTGAAACGCCGCCTGGATATTGGCTCCAAAAAGCCCCGCAAAAACGCCGGCGACGGTATATGTCAAAGACATGGCCAAAACATAAACCAAAGAGTACAAAAACGCCTTTTTCGTAGTAATGTTTTTGGTCCCGACTATAATCGACGATAAAATAGGAATCATAGGAAAAACGCAAGGGGTAAGAGCCAGCAAAAGGCCGAAACCGAAAAAGGTGGCCGCTATAGCCAAAAAGCTCTCCTTTTTGAGCACGTCGGCGATCTTTTCCTCTTCGTTTTTGGCGCTGGCGCTTTTTTTGACTTCGCCGCCTTTTATGGTTAGAGTTTTGGTTATGGGCGGATAACAAAGGCCGGCCTGGGAGCATCCTTGAAACTTAATTTCCACCCTATCTCCCGCTTTTAGACCAAAAAGCGGAATTATCAGGCTATTTTTATAAACCTCATCATCATGCAAAAGAGTCGGCTCGGGCAGTTTTATTTCAAGCTCACGCGGAGGATCGGAAAGAGTCTTGAGACTCAAACTCTCCTTATATAGATAGATCCCTTTTGCCATCTCAATCTTTACGGCGGCGGTTCCGTTTTTGTCAATCAGCGATACTTTAAACGCCTCTTCCGGCTCCAAGATCTTCTGTTCTTGAAATCCAGACGGAGTAAAAGACCACAAGGCGGTAACAAAAAGCGAAAAAAAAAGCGCAACTCTCAAGAGCACAACAGCTCCTTTACAAAATGGTGGTCGCAGCCGAAAAGAGTCCATACCAACTATTGCCGCGAGTTAATGATATTTTAACTTATTTTGCTTTAGTCTATCATATAAACAAAAAAAGGACAAAAATGAAAGGCAGATTGGCAAACGAAGCTTCGCCCTACCTAAGACAGCACGCGAACAACCCCGTAGAGTGGTTTCCGTGGTGCGAGGAGGCGTTCGAAAAGGCGCGCAAAGAGAACAAAATAGTATTTCTATCTATCGGGTACAGCTCTTGTCACTGGTGTCACGTGATGGAAAAAGAGGTTTTCGAAAACGAAGAGATCGCCGAGTTTTTAAACAGAAATTTCGTATCCATAAAAGTGGACAAAGAGGAGCGGCCGGACATCGACAAATATTATCAAGAGGCGTACAGACTGCTCAATCAAAAGGCCGGCGGATGGCCTCTGTCGATCTTTATGACTCCCCAGAAGGAGCCCTTTTTTGCCGGAACCTATATTCCGCCCCAGCCCAAATACGATATGGTCGGTTTTTTACAGCTAATAAAAAATATTCACGAAATCTGGAGCAAAAACCCAAAAGAGATAATAAACCACGCAAAAGGCCTAGGCAAATATCTTAACAGTTTACAAAATCCCAAAAAAGCCGTAAGGTTCGATAAAAATATTATCAAAAAATTTATAGACTCCGTAAAAAATATTTATGACCAAAAAAACGGAGGTTTTGGTGACAAACCGAAATTTCCTCAAACATCGATCATTAACACGCTGTTGAAAATCGCCCAGCTAACCGGCGACCAAGAGGCAAAGCAGATGGCGCTGTCGACTCTGAAAAATATGGCCAAAGGAGGACTCAGAGATCTGGTCGACGGAGGATTTTGTCGATACAGCGTAGACGAAAAATGGTTTGTTCCCCATTTTGAAAAGATGACCTACGACAACGCCCTTTTGGCCGAAAGCTATCTGGAGGCCTATTTGGTAACGAAAGAGAAGGAATTTAAAAAGATAGCCTTTGAAACCCTGGACTTCATGGGAGAGAAAATGTTAAACGACTCTCTATATTTCAGTTCCAGCGACGCCGACAGCGAAGGAAGGGAGGGAGGCTACTTTCTTTTCGATTACGAGGAGATAAAAGAGAAACTGCTTCAAGATGGATTTAACCAAAAGGAGATCGATGAGATTCTAAAAAGATTGGGAGTATCTAAAAAAGGCAATTTCGAAGGCAAAAACATTCTGCGGATCGAAGAGGATTTCAAAAACAGCGACAAGATTATAAAATCGTTAAAGGAGTTGCGATCAAAAAAGAGCTATCCCTTTATAGACAGAAAAATAATCACCTCATGGAACGCCATGATGATAGCCTCTCTGTACAAGGCCAGCAGAATCGACGCCAGATACTTCGAAGCCGCCGAAGAGTCTTTAAAAACCCTTCTTCAAAAGATGTATATAAACGAAAGACTGTATCACGTCACTATCGACGACAGAAAACCGGATGTGGAAGCCTTTTTGGAAGATTACGCCTATTTAATCAGAGCTCTTCTGGAAGGGTACAAATCCACACTGAACGAAGAGTATCTGGCAATGGGAGTCAAACTGACAAACGACGCTCTTGTGGAGTTTTGGGAAGAGGGCAGATGGTATTTCAGCAAAAAAGAGATAAGAACGGAATCGGATCATACAGACGCCACCTATCCCAGTAGCGCGGCTATAATGGTATCAAATATGTTGAGCTTGGGTTCTTTGTTCGAGGAAAAATATAGGAGGTTCGCATATTTGACCATAGAGTTCTACAGCGAAAAAATCTATAGACACCTGCCCTATTGCGCCTCTTTTGTGGAGGATATAATAAGATTTTTGTTCGAAGATATGATCATAAAGGGGGACGAAGGCGATCTGGTGGAGTGTATAGGCAAAATCGATTTCTATTACCCCTTTATTCTTTTAAAGAGCGAAAAAGGCTCCCAATTGCAGCTGTGCAGCCGTTCAAAATGTTTCGAACACCAAAAGGGATGCGAATCGATACTAAAAAGAATAGAGGAATTAAAATGAGTGAAACGGCGATAATCGGAGGCGGATGTTTTTGGTGTCTGGACGCCATCTACAGGAGAGTGGACGGAGTAAAAAACGTAGTATGCGGATACTGCGGCGGAAAACGTAAAAATCCCACGTACGAACAGGTATGCAGCGGCGCAACGGGACACGCCGAAGTGGTTAAAATTGAATTCGATCCGCGAATTATAGGCTACCGGGAAATTTTGGAGATATTTTTCTCCATACACGATCCCACAACTCTAAACAGACAGGGAGCCGATATCGGCACCCAGTACAGAAGCGTCATTTTTCCCGTGGATCAAACCCAAGAACGGATCGCAAAAGAGACCATAAACAGATTAAACCCCCTCTTTGGGAACGCTATAGTCACTACGATAGAACCGTTTGATAGATTCTGGCCGGCGGAAGATTACCATCAAAACTTTTACGACAACAACAAAGGGCACGGCTATTGCAGAGCGGTTATTGAACCGAAAATAGAGAAGTTCCATAAAACGGTGGGCAAGAGAGGATGATCAAATTCGCAGTTTTCGTCGCAGTTTTGGATCTGGCGGCGCTTTATCTGATATATATAAGATTAGGGGAAAATAGAGCTCGAGGGCTAAAAGCCGCCGGAGCCCTGTTTTTTTTGAATTTCGCTACGGTTTTTCTAAGATATCTTTACATTTATATTCCGATTCTGATTTTGCATATTATATTTCTGCTTTTGGGATGGGCCGCTCTGTTTTATTTTCTGATAAACAAAACAGAGCGGATCTGGCCCGTTTTTTTGCCGTTAGTTTCGATAGCTCTGTTCTTTGCGGCAGGTCTGGCCGTCTGGGAATTTGATTGATCTATAGGCTTTTAGCTTCTCTTGATAGGATATCTTTCTGTTCGCCGGAGACGGCGAAGGCAGATAGTGCCGCGTAATATCGAGATGACCGAAAAACTTTTCGAATATACTCTGGGCTTTGCGTCCGGTAAAAAAGAGTCTCTCGATATTGGGATATCTCTTTAGAAGATCTTCGATGTCGTTCGGCTCCACGCCGCTTAGAGAGCTATCGAGCGAACTCTCTCTGCTACATGTGGCAACCATATCCCACAGCGCGATTTTGTTCCTTTTCAAAAATGAGATCTTCTCCTCGACGCTGTTTGGTTGAGGTTCTTTAAACACGTCGCTTAGGAGTCTCCAAAAAACGTTTTGGGGATGCGAATAGTAAAAACCTCTCTCCAAAGATTTAAAACTGGGAAACGTTCCTAAAATAAGAACTTTGCTGTTTTCGTCTATAATAGGCGAAAAGGGGTGGGATTCTCTCATTAGGCCCAAATGGATATCGTAGAGGTTTGTTGATCGTTTTTATAAAGTTCGGCTCTCGCTTCGGCCTCGATCTGGGCGGCTTTTGAGGCAACCTTTAGATCCTGTGGACTCGGATCGGCGGGAGCCAGTGCGGCCGCCTGAACGCGCTGCATCTTCGAGATCGTCTCCTGCGGAGTCTTTCCCGGCGATAGATCGATTGGAACCTCTCCCGCCACGGCATAGTTTCGACCGTCCGGACCTCTTTTAAAAGAGTATGAGGCTCCTCCTTTGGTAACACCTGCGCCCGCCGAGAGATGGGCCATTTCGTGGGCTCTTACCTTTTGGTCTATCTCTTTGAGTTTGGAGATCGTCTTTTGCTCTTCTTGATTTTGCGCCAAAGAGTTGTCGCTCTCTTTTTTGGAGGTGTTGCCAAAGTAAGATCCTACATTTTGAGAGTAGTCGACGGTTGAAAGAGAAGAGACGGTCATCTTTCCCTCTTTTTAGGCGATTTATTCAATTTTATCATAAAAAAGAGAGGGCTTTCAACCCCCTCTTTGTCTATTCGACTTCAGCGTCTATAACTTCGTCGTCGCCTCCGCTCTTTTTGCTCTGAGAGTCCTCGCTCTTGGCGCCCTGGGCTCCGCCCTGCTCTTTTTTGTACATAGCTTCCGCCAACTTGTGGCTAACTTGGGTCAGAGCCTGAACTTTGGCCTCTATCTGCTCTTTTGTGGCGTTGTCGTCTTTTAGAGTCTCTTTTAGCTCGTTCAGAGCTTTTTCGATGGCTTCCTTATCTTCGGCTCCAATCTGATCACCCACCTCTTTTAGACTCTTTTCGGTCTGATACGCCAGAGCGTCGGCCTGGTTTTTGGTCTCGATGAGCTCTTTTCTCTTTCTATCCTCCTCTTTGTGGAGCTCGGCGTCTTTGATCATTCTCTCTATCTCCTCCTCGCTAAGACCGCTGGAGCCGGTAATTTTGATCTCTTGAGCCTTGCCTGTAGCCTTGTCTTTGGCCGTAACGGTCAATATACCGTTGGCATCTATATCGAAAGTAACCTCTATCTGAGGTACTCCCCTTGGAGCAGGCGGAATTCCCTCGAGAGTGAACTGTCCCAGCGACTTGTTGTCTTTGGCCAGCTCTCTTTCTCCCTGCAGAACGTGAATCGTAACGGCCGGCTGATTATCTTCGGCGGTGCTGAATATCTGAGTCTTTTTAACCGGCAGGGTGGTTCCCTTTTCGATCAGTTTCGTCATAACTCCGCCCAGAGTCTCTATTCCAAGGCTCAAAGGCACAACGTCCAGTAGCAGAACGTCTTTTACGTCCCCTTTGAGAACTGCGCCTTGAATAGCTGCGCCTACGGCCACAACTTCGTCGGGATTGACCGATTTATTCAGCTCTTTGTTAAAGAACTCCTTGACTTTCTGCTGAACGAGCGGAATTCTGGTAGAACCTCCCACCATTACCACTTCGTTGATCTCATCTTTGCCGAGACCGGAATCTTTTAGAACCTCTTCGCACTTTTTGATGGTCTGATCGATCAGATCTTCGATCATCGATTCAAATTTGGCTCTGGTCAATTTCTTGACCAAATGTTTCGGACCGGTCTGATCGGCGGTTATAAAGGGAAGGTTGATTTCGGTTTCCGTAGCGCTGCTGAGCTCTTTTTTGGCGTTTTCGGCCGCCTCTTTTAGCCTTTGCAGAGCCATAACGTCCTGTTTAAGATCGATTCCGGTTTCGCTCTTGAACTCCTCCACAAGCCAATCTATGATTCTGTTGTCAAAGTCGTCTCCGCCCAAAAAGGCGTCTCCGCCAGTGGCCAGCACCTCTACGACGTTATCGCCGGTTTCGAGAATAGTAACGTCGAACGTTCCGCCCCCCAGATCGTATACCACTATTTTTTCGGCCTCTTTTTTATCCAGACCGTAAGCCAGAGCCGCCGAAGTTGGTTCGTTGATTATTCTCAAAACGTTCAGTCCCGCTATAACTCCGGCCTCTTTAGTAGCCTTTCTCTGAGCGTCGTTGAAATAAGCAGGAACGGTAATAACGGCCTCTGTTATCTCCTCTCCTAAATAGCTCTCGGCATCCTCTTTTAGTTTCATCAAAATTTTGGCGCTAATTTCTTGCGGAGTGTAGACCTTGCCCTCTACCTCCACCGCGCACGCGCCGTTTCTGTCCACGATTTTATAGGGCAGTCTCTTTTTTGCCTCCTGGGCTTTGTCCTCGTTACACATCAAACCCATTATTCTTTTTACGGAATATATGGTCCTGGTAGGGTTGGTGACCATCTGTCTCTTTGCGGGGTCTCCAACCAAAACCTCGCCTTTGTCCGTAAAAGCGACTACTGACGGGGTTGTGTTCTTACCCTCTTTGTTTGGTATTACTTTCGCCTCTTTACCTTCGTATATCGCCATACATGAGTTGGTGGTTCCCAAATCTATTCCCAACACTTTTGCCATTTTGACTCCTTTTTGTTAATTTCTTTTATTTTAGTTCTTTCGAAAAACCTTGTCAGCTACGCAAGTAGCACTTCTATTTGGCCACGCTGACTTTGGCCGGTCTGAGTACTCTCTCTTTGTATTTGTACCCTTTTTGAATCACCTGAACGATTTCGCCGGCTTTTCTCTCCGCATCCTCCACCTGCAAAAGAGCTTCGTGCAGGTGGGGATTGAATTCGGACCCCTCCTCGATCTCTATAATCTCGATACCGTGTTTGCCGAAAGCTTTGACAAACTGATCGATCGTCAGTTTTATTCCCTCTTTTAGCTGTTGTACCGCCTCTTCGGCCTTTAGATTCTCTTGACTTACAGCCGCCAGCGCCATATCCAGGCTGTCAAGAGCCGGCAGGAGATCTTGGGCGAACTTCTCCAGCGCATACTCTATAGCCTGAATCTTCTCTCTTTCGAGACGCTTTTTCGTATTTTCAAAATCGGCATGAACTCTAATATATTTATCTTCGCACTCTTGGAGCCTCTGCTGCAGCTCCTCGAGCGAATCAGCCTTGTGAGCATCTTGAGCGTTTTCGCCCTGTTGCTCCTCTTTCTCCTCCTCTACCGACTCGGCAGACTCTTGTTTGGGATTCTCTTTTATCTCTTTTTCGCTCATCTCCTACTCCTTGGTCAGTTTTTCGAAAAATGTCTCGTAATCTCTATATAGCGCGCCGATGCACAACAGCTTCGCCTCTCGCTCCTCTATGCGGGCTTTGGAGTTATACGCCAAATATCCTTTCGGCAGGAACTCCTCAAAATAGAGACCCGGTTCCAGACCGTCCAAAATCGTACCGTCTAGAATCTCCTTTATATGTCTGTTTCCCCAATCTCTGTTTTCCGACACCATCTCCAAAAGCTCGTGTGTTCCGGTAACGTTTATATCCTCGTTGGAAACGGCGTTAAGCTTTTTAGCCAAGGTGGTAAGTCCGATCTGCCTGCACACGTTGACCAGATCGGAAAGGTCGCTTCCGCTAAACTCGTTGAAAAATCTGTACAAAGGCTCGCTGTATTCGAGGATAAACTCCCCTCTTTCAAAAACCAGCACCAAAAATCTGTCGTTATAGTTTATCACCTCTTTTAACCGGCTAGATTCAAAAAACTTGTATTCGCAAAATATGTGATACTCGCCGCTAAGCTCTTTGATCTTTTCCCGCTTTCCTATCGAAATCGGTTTCTGAGGGGAAAGTCTACCGCGCCAATACTTTTTCAAGGTCGCAACGGCAGGTATTCTGCCGCTGCTTATATGCTCTTGTTCTAGTTCACCCTCTTCTACCATCTTTTTAAAATAGTTTCTAATGGTAGCGGAGGATATCGAAATATCCAGTCTCGACTGTAGATATTTAGAACTGACCGGAACCGGATTTTTTATATACTCTTTGATAATGGTCTGCAAGATCAGCTCTCTTTTTCCCTTCATCTCTACTCTTTAGCACTCTATGGCTTAATTTGCTGATGTAATTATATAACATTGAGTATAGTATTGTCAAGTTATTTAATAAAAGTATTGTTTACGAAGATATTTCGTAGTCCGAAAAATCAAAACGGATCGGTTTTTATGAGGATGAAAATAAAAAAGAAAATCTTGCGGGGGGGGTTAAT
>JAMONM010000019.1 GCA_027065825.1 Campylobacterales bacterium
GGAAACAGCTTTATGGATGGCTTTGGGAGAGTAGAAACTCTCCTCGAAAAAAGCGATAACACTTTTCAATTTTAGACTCTGCTTTTGGCTACCTCTTTTATCTGTTCTATTACGTAATAGACATCTTCGTCGCTCATTTTGGAATGTATTGGTATAGAGAGGATCTGCTGATAGTTTCTGAGCGCATTGGGATAATCGTTCACTCTAAGACTATACTTTTGTTTGTAGTAGCTGAGCAGATGTAAAGGAATATAGTGTAGTCCGACGTATACTCCTCTTTTTACCAGCTCTCTGGCAAAAGAGTCTCTGTTTTTATCGATCTTCAATATATAAAGCTCATAGGTGTGGTCCCGTTTTTTAATCGGCAAAGATAGATGGGGCGTGCCTTTTAGCTCTCTGTCGTAGATTTGCGCTATCTCCTGTCTTCTCTTGATAGCTTTGTCCACCCTTTGCAGCTTGGCGTGGTTAAAAGCAGCTTCCAGTTCGCTCATGTCGTACTTCAATCCGATATCTACCACATCGTATATGTAACCAAGTCCCCCCTCTTTATTCCACTCCTGAGATACCAGCGCGTGATTCCTTAGCAATGCCGCCCTTTCGCTCAACTCCTCGTTGTCAGTCGCGAGAATACCGCCGTTGCTAACCGATTTTCTCAGATGTGGGTTGAAACTAAAAGTTGTGATATCGGCACCGGTCGACCCGATCCTTTTTCCCTCGTAAGTGGCCCCCATGGCCTCGCTGGCGTCTTCTATGATCAAAATATTATATTTTTGGGCAATATCGTAAAGCCTGTTTAGATCGGTGGGCTGACCCCCGACGTGGTTTATAATGGCTCCTTTTAGCTTTTTGCTCCTGTTTTTTGAGAGTATATCTTCCAACGCGTCCAGATCGATATTGAAATCTTCGCTATCTATATCGGCAAAAATGGGCTCGGCGTCAAAATGTCTGACAACCTCCGGAACGTTTGGGAAGGCGTTTACAGAACATATGATCTTGTCTCCCCGTTTTAGGTCTATAGCCGTCATTGCCAGGTGTAACGCCCCTGTACCGCTGGAAGTGGTGAGAGCAAACTCGCAGCCTGTATATTCGGCAAAATCTTTCTCCAGTTTTTCGACTTTACTCTCAGACGATAGCGATAATACGTCCTTTATCTCCTCCAGCTCCCTTTCACCGATATCCGGTTTGTAAAAAGGGATCTCTCTTTTCATGATATCTCTCCTTGGTAGTTTGCTTAATCAAAATTATACTAAAACAAAACTTAAATAACACTTCTATATTTAGAGCTATTTTTTAAACAAAAGATTTTCAACAGATATTTTTTTTCGATAAACTATTTAGTTCCTCACAACTAAAACCGGCCTGCTCTCTGGCTTCGAGATTCATAAACACTTTACTGCCCAGTGCCCCCGGATAGTGTTTTTCAACGATTTTGAGATATCGCTTTACGTAGTCCCCGCAGTTTTCGAGCTCACAGGCATACTTAAACCAGCGATCGCCCTTTTTTACGTGATCTATCTCTTCATATAAGATAATATCAAGCGCCTTTATGATCTTTTGGGCAAAAATATCCTCAAATCTGGCCAACTTTTTTACTATTTTAGGATTCGCGTCCAGTCCGTTAGCCTCCAGAAACCTGGGAACGATAGCCATTCTCTCTATCAGGGTATCGGTTTTGCGACCCGCTTCAAAAAGCGCTTTGTGCACGGGAAAGTCGCCGTATTTGTAGCCCACGGCGATCAGCAGCTCCTCTATCATCAAAAAGTGCCTGCACTCATCCTTGGCCACCTCCAGCCAGTCGATATAGAAATCCTTTGGCATACTTCTAAATCTATAGGCCGCATCCAGCGCCAAATCTATCGCGCTATATTCGATATGGGCTATGGCGTGCAGCGTTACGGCTCTACCGTAATCGGTATGCAGGGCTCCTCTTCTTGGAACGTCTTTGGGATCTACCACGAAACAGTAATCTTCGAAAGAGGCTCTTTCGAATATCCTGGGAGCGGCTGCCTCATCGAAATTTACGCTTTCAATTTCGATACGATCGTAAAATTTTTCAAATTTTTCAATCTTCTCATAGGGATTTGATGTTAGAATTATCTCCTCTAATGTTGAAAAAAACATCCAATAACTCCGCCACAAGGAAAAATTTATGAAAATAGTATCAAAACCCATGGGAGAATATCAAACAAACTGCTATATAGTCACCATAAACGACAAAAGCTTAATAATCGATCCGGGAATAGGCGCCGCCGAATGGGTAAAAGAAAACGCAAAAAATCCTATCGCAATTTTAAATACCCACGGACATTTCGATCACGTGTGGAGCGACGCTCAACTAAAAGAGGATTTAAACCTTCCGGTGATTATTCACGAGAAGGATGCCTTTTTTTTGAAAAAAAATCAGTTCGGCATGGCAATCCCGCCATGCGAACCAGACATTTTGATAAAAGATGAAAAAACGATCACGATAGAAGAAATAGAGTTTAGATTTTTACATTTTCCTGGCCATACGCCGGGATGCTGCGTAATCGAGTTCGAAGAGGCCTGGTTCAGCGGAGATTTCATTTTTAGAGGCAGTATCGGTAGAGTCGATTTTCCCTACTCCGATCCCGAAGAGATGAAAAGAAGTCTTAAAAAATTCTCCGCCGTAAATTACGATAAACCGGTATATCCGGGACACGGTCCGGCCACCACTGTCAAAGAGGAACAGCGATACGTCGATTACTGGTTAAACGCAATATAAACTACTTTTGCAATATATGTTTTGAGGGCGTATAGGTATGAAACTCCCCTAAAAACACCTCATGCTCATCTACGACCCCTTTTACTTCCACAAGGGCTCTTTTGCCGGAACGTTCGACCACTTTTGCGATAAATTGCACCGTATCGGAAAGCTTGACCGGAGCCGTAAACTTTACCTTAGCTTCGATTAGAACAACGTTTGGATCGTTTATCGCGGCCATTGCGGCAAAATCGGCGGCCGAAAAGGTAAAACCGCCGTGAATCAGACCGTTTTCGTCAGCCGCCATCCTTTTTGCGGTTTTCAAAACTACCCGTGCCATATTTTCTTTTAGCTCGACAACCTCTCCACACAACTCGCCATCCAAAAGCAGATGAGTATTTAGATTCATAAAAACCTCTCTTTATATTTAGTCTCTTCGAATCCTACGATAAGATCTCCGTTTTCCAAAACCGCCACAGGTCTTTTTATCAGTAGCGGCTCTTTGCATAAAAGCTTGGCCATCTGTGAATCGTTCAACGACTCTTTTGATAGATTCAACTCCCTATATTTTCTGCCGCGCCTGTTAAAAAGGGTCGTTATATCCACCTTGGTTAACCAGCGTCCGATATTTTCGCATTCAAAAGAGTCTCGCAAATCAACAAATCTGTACTCTATCGAATTTTTTTCCAAAAATCTCAGCGCCTTTTTAACGCTGTCGCAGTTTTTTATTCCGTAAATCTCAACCATCCATTTCCTCCAACAATTCGGGAAGATCGGCAATCGATTCAATCAAAAAGTCCGGCCTCCCCCTTTGAAGATCGCTATTTTTAAACTTGCCGGTTTTTACCATAACCGTTTTTAGCCAGCAGCTTTTTGCCCCGATTATATCGCTATCTATATCGTCTCCTACCATTACCGCCTCGCTTTTTTCA
>JAMONM010000020.1 GCA_027065825.1 Campylobacterales bacterium
CGCCTTCACTGGAGGGAAAATACAATACCACAAGTTACACAAAAACGAACTTTTGGGACTATGTTCTCGATCTTTTCGGCATCGAACCGGCAGTGGACGTGGGATTAAAAGGCTACGAGGTTCAAAGCTACGAACCAAAGGAGATGGAGTTCAACCCCGCCTACAACTGGTTTGCCGCGGAAGGAATTCCCACCGTTCCCTATAACGACGACAACACTACAAACCATTATCCGCTGGTAAAAGTTGTGGCAAAAGACTCCAACGGCAACGTTTTGGCCGAAACCACCACCGTCTTGCCCGTCAGTGACGAAATGGACTGCAAAAAGTGCCACGCTTCAGACTCGGGCTATCTCGACGCCAGACCGACCGATGGATGGGTATATATGAGCGATCCAAAACAGGATTACAAATATAATATTCTAAAACTGCATGACGAGAAGTTTCCCGACGCCGTTTCGAACAACTACGATACCCTTTTGGCGAAGGGTTACGACTATAATACCACCGGTTTGGTTGCCACAGCCCAAAACGGCAAATCAATACTGTGCGCCTCCTGCCACGGCAGTAACGCCCTACCGGGAAGCGGCATAGAGGGAATCTCGCCGCTAACCAGAGCGATGCACTCAAAACACGCCGATGTCAAAGATCCCTATGACACGAATCTGACATTAAACGACTCAACCAATAGAAACGCCTGCTATTCCTGTCATCCCGGCGCTCAGACCCAATGCCTAAGAGGCGCTATGGGCAAAGCGAAAGACTCAAACGGTCTCTCGCTGATCCAGTGCCAAGACTGTCACGGCTCTATGAGCGCGGTAGGCAGTCCTACAAGAGAAGGCTGGTTCGACGAGCCAAACTGCCAAAGCTGTCACCAAAACGGACAGAGATATACGAGCGCGGTTACGGACTATCAAAGCGGCACACTCAAAGAGGCTCTCGATACCAGATTCGCAACTTCGCCTGACACTCCGCTGCCCGGCAAAAGACTATATAGATTCAGCAAAGGGCACGGCGGATTACAGTGTTCGGCATGCCACGGCTCTACGCACGCGATCTATCCATCCATAAGAGCCGAAGACAACATCCAGAGCATCTCGTTGCAAGGATACGCGGGAACGGTATCGGATTGTTCGGTATGCCATACTAGCGTTCCGTTAACGGCGGACAAAGGACCGCACGGTATACATACGATAGGTCAAAACTGGGTCCAGGAGCACGAAGACGCGGCCAAGAACAACCTTCAAAGCTGTAGCGCCTGTCATGGCGGCGACTATAGAGGCAGCGATCTATCCAAGACCTTTACGGTGCGAACCTTCTACATAGAAGATGGCGAGACAAAAACCTTTCCGGCAGGGCACAAAGTCAGCTGTTACGACTGCCATAACGGTCCCTACGGAGACGAGTACGAAGAGGATGATGAAGATTGATGCGGCGGTGGACCTCGGTCCGCCTCTGCTCATTGTTACTTTTTTGGGATTTTGAAATTAGTGCGGATCAAAAAGAGGGTTTAACCCTCTTTTTGAAAGTGGTTAGTTAAATTCTCTTCTGGGTCTGTTTTCTCTCGGTCTTGCTTCGTTGACTCTGAGAGTTCTTCCTTCGAATTCTTTGCCGTCTAGAGCGTCTATAGCCTTCAAGGCTCCTTCGTCTTCCATTTCAACAAAACCGAAACCTCTGGGTCTGCCGGTCTCTCTGTCGGTAATCAGTTTAACAGAAGTTACCTCTCCGTATTGTGAGAAAAGATCTCTCACATCCTCTTCGCCCGATCTGTAAGGCAGATTGCCTACATAGATTTGCTTCATCGCGTTGTCCCTTTGAAATAAAATGCGCTTCAAGAGATTTAGACGGGAAATCCAAATTTCAAGAAGTAGCACATTATACCACTTTTTGAAGGATTGTCCAAATCGGGATCTATCTCTTTTTTTTCTTTCTCTTTTTTGGCTTCTCTTTTATCTCTTCGAGCATAGGCAAAAAGGTCTCTATCAGTTTTCGAGCCTCGATATGGACCCCTTGAGAGAGCTTTGCGTTCTCCTTCAGGGACTCTTTGATCTCTTGATGCAGCTGCTCTATCTTTTGATCTTTTCTCTCTATGATTTTGCCGAGTTCCTCTATTTGCCGCTCTTTTTTCTCCAGCTCCTGAATAAAAAAGTCAAAAAAGAGCTCATAATCTTCCCGCTCCATTTTGCTTTTGCTCTGTTCCTCTATCAATACGTATATATGGCCGTTCTCTTTGACCGAGTCGAGAGTGCCTCGACTGATCCTCTTTCTGACGGCCTGTTCGGAAATCCCCAATATTTTGGCGGCCTCTTTGATGGAAATTTTGCGCATCCTCGCTTCCCGAAAGTTTTGTTTAACCCTATCTTATAATATTGCCGCCGAAAATTTCCTTAAAAACAGCCCATTCATCAATAGGAGACGGTAATTCTGACTCTTATACGCTCCAGAGGCCGCGGACTGTATTTGACAATCTCTCTGCCTTGATAGTAGGCTACGTTTTTATACCCTCTCGTAACCTGTTCTCGATGCTCTTCGTACCTGGTTCTACATCTTTTTACGATCTTGTAGCCTCCATTGGAATGGGCTTCTCTTGAGGAGAGATTCTTTCCCACCAGCGTACCTATAATGGCTCCTCCTACCGTAGCGGCCGTTTTTCCGCCCCCTTCTCCGATCTGATGCCCCAAAATACCGCCGGCAACGCCCCCTATTAGAGCTCCTAAATTATCGGAAGGGCCCTCTTGGTAGGTTACGGGCACCTCCTCGTCCCAGCACTCCTGATAAGGTATCCTTTTGGTAACCGTTCTGTAGACCGGCTCGCTTCTTGCCACCTCTATATATTCGGTATAGCTGAAGGTAGCAGAACGCAATCCGCTAACCGCGACAATACCGAAAAGCGTCAAACCGAAAATCAGCTTTTTCATCTACCACCTCCTTTTTTTTAGATGGTAGATAAAAATCGGGGAGAAATCGTGGATCAGGTTTTGAATCTCTCGAGTATCGAATCGAGATTTTCGGCGCTCTTTGAGAGTTTTACTATCATATCCTTCATCTGCTGAACGTTGTCGATGTTCTCCCGCGAAAACTCCTCGATTTTGGATATCTCTTTTAAAATATCCTCCACTTCCGAGGCCAGCATCTGGGATATTTTCGAGGAACCTTCGCTGGCTATGCGCATCTCCTCCATCAATTCGGCGCTTTTTTCGACACTCTCTTTGCCGTGGGTGGCCAGCTCTTTCAAGGATGTAAGCTCTTTTGAGTTTTCGGCCATGATTTTGGCGCTGATCACTATCTCGTCGACTATCTCGTTTATCGTTTCGTTGATATCCTCCAAAGAGGCCCTCGATTGCTCGGCCAGTCGTCTTACCTCTTCGGCCACTACCGCGAAACCTTTGCCGTGCTCTCCGCTTCTGGCGGCCTCAATGGCGGCGTTTAGAGCCAAAAGATTGGTTCTGTCTGCTATCTCGGCTATAACGTTTAAAACCTCTTTTACGGAATCGGCCCTTTGAGAGAGCTTTTGAAGTCTCATAGAGAGCTCAACCCCCTCTTTTGACTGGGTTTCGATCATCTCAAAAAGCTTCTCCAGCTCTTCCTCCACGCTTTTTATCCTCTCTCGCGCGTTTTCAACGCTTTTTTTGGATCTTTCTATAGCTCCGAGACTCTCTCTGAGGGACACGTGAACTTTCTCACCTTTTGAGACGCCCCGTTGGATTTTGGCTATACCTTCATTGAGTTTCGATACGATCTCCTCCGATTTCCCCTCCAGCATTTTAGCGATCTCGAGATTGCTGGAACCGGCCTCTTTAGCCTTTTCCACCACCTCTTTGATCTTTTCGATAAAGGCGTCTATCCATCTACCGGCCTCGCCAATTTCGTCCTTTTTGACGAAATTTAGCCTTTTAGTCAGATCGCCCTCGCCCTGAGCCAGATCGGCGGCCCTGTTTTTTAGAACCCTCAGAGGTTTGAAAACGTTTTTATTGAAAAAGTGCAAAAACAGAAAAACAAGCACCACGATGCTCAAGAGTATACCGCTGACGAGATAGAGCCTCAAAGAGGATATTTTCGACTCTATCTCCTTTGTGGAGATATCGACTCTCATCACGCCGAGCACTTCGCCTTCTTTTGCGTTCACGTGACATCCCAGACACTCTTTCGTGGCCTCTATAGGGCGCAAGAGCCTGAGTCTGTCGCCGTTTTCTATATATCTGGACTCTTTCGTGGCGAATGTCCTTTTGATTTCGGCTCCGTAGGAATCGAAATTTTCGTTTAGATTAAAAAGTTCTATGACCTTTTTAGATTTGGCGATTTCCAGATCCTCTATTCCTTTTATCTTCTTGACGGCCGCCACCGCCTTGTCCACCTCCTGGCTGCTACCGAAGTTCATACTGGTTCTGATGGAGAGAAATATGGAGTCGCTCAGAGTGGAGATATTCTCTCTCATTCCGGTTTTGACAATATGATTAAAACTGCTAAAAAGATATATAAACAGCAGCGTAAAAATAAGTAGCAACGAAGAAAGAAGCATAAAAATGAATTTCGATCTGATCGTTTTTGGCATACCCGTCTCCGATTTTTAGGGATTATCAGATTATATTGAGTTTTTATTAAAAAAAATTTATATTCCGGCGTTCATGCTGAATATCGGCAACAGCATCGCCGTAACAACAAAACCCACCAATGCTCCGACTATCAATATCATCACCGGTTCCAGCATTGATAGAAATAGCTCTATTTTGGCTTCGTTTTTCTCTTTGTAATATTTAGATAGATTCTCGAATATCTTCGTTATTTCGCTGGTCTCTTCGGCCAGAGCCACGGACTGCACGAAGGATCTGTCGTAATCGAACCCCAAAGAGGCCAGAGCGGCAGAGAGGCGCTTGCCTTCCACTATATCCGAAGAGGCGCGTTTGAAATAGCTTTTTAGAACCTCGTTCTGTAACGATTCAGAAGCCAGTTTCGAGGCGTGGACGAAATTCACCCCGGAGTTTGAGAGAACGTACATCAAATAGGAAAATCTGCCTAGATCCGAAGCCATAGCCATATCTCCCACAAACGGCATGTACAGTATCGCTTTGTCCTTAGCGTATCTAAATATCTTCGAACGTCTGTTCAAAAAGATAAAAAGCATAATTGCCGCAACCAGAGAAAACCCCAAAAACGGCCAGTTTTCCCTGAAAAAATCGCCGGTTTCGATCACAAAAACGGTAACCGGCGGCAGCTGCTGGTTCATCTGATCGAAGATTCGAGAGATTTTCGGAATTACGAAGCTTAGCATAAACGAAATCAACAAAAGGGATACGACCAAAATAAAGGCCGGATATATCAGAGCTCTTTTACTCTTTTCCTCTATACTCCTCATACCAGCAACGAAATCGCCCATTTCGGATACAACCCGATCCAACGCTCCGCTCTCTTCGGCTATTTTGACCGCCTCCTTGTAAAAAGGGGGGATTTTGTAGATATTTTGCGCTTCAAGAGCCTGATGGAAACTCTTTCCCTCGTCTACGCCCCTTTGCAACATAAATACAAACTCGTAAGCCCTTCTTTGCTCAAATCTATTCTTCGCAAGATGCAGAGCTTTTGAGAGGGGAATGCCAGATTTTAGATAGACCGCCAGGGTTTTTGAAAACTCTATTAGAATCTCTTTTGGGATCTCCCGTTTAAAAGAGAGGGTAAACCCGGTTTTGACGGCGTTTATCTTTTCGTATACAATCCCCTCTCCGAGTAGCCTAGATTTGGCCTCCTCCAAAGTAGCGGCCTCTATCGTTCCTTTGACTCTCTCTCCTTTTTTGGAGTAGCCTCTGTATCTATATCTCATCTCTCATCTCTTCGGCAAGACCCGCTCTGATCGCTTCAGATAAGGACGTCTCGCCATTTTCAACCTTTTGAATCAGATATTCGGGCAGACTTTTGTATCCCTTTTGTCTCATATACTCCCTCAGTTCTCCCTCCTGAGCTCCCTCTTTGATCAGCTCCTTGCTGCCCTCGTCCAACAAAAAGAGCTCTCCTACGGCGCTTCTGCCTATATATCCCGTAAAATTGCATTTTGCGCATCCGTTAGCGGTATAGACGATCTGCTTGGGCTCTATTCCGAACCTTAGCTTCAGATCATCCTCGTCTATCTTTTTACATTCGGGACAGAGGTTTCTAACCAGTCTTTGCGAGAGCACACCCAGCAAAGACGAGACTATCAAAAACTGCTCTATTCCCATGTCCATAAGCCTGGTAATAGCCGAGGCGGCGTTGTTGGTATGCAAAGTAGATAGCAGCAGATGGCCCGTCAAAGCCGCCTGTACGGCGATCTGAGCTGTCTCTTTGTCTCTGATCTCTCCCACCAAAATAACGTCGGGATCCTGCCTCAAAATAGATCTGAGCCCCGAAGCGAACGTTAATCCAACCTTGGGATTGACCTGGATCTGATTTATCTTTTCGCTTTTGTACTCCACCGGATCCTCTATGGTTATGATATTCTTTTCCGGAGTGGCAATTTTTTGTAAAAAGGCGTGAAGAGTCGTTGATTTTCCGCTGCCGGTAGGACCCGTAACCAAAATCATTCCGTAAGGTCTAAAGAGAAGCTTGGAAAATTTTCGGTTTATCTCGGGAGCGAAGCCCAGCTCTTTCAATGAGGGTATATCCTCAGACTCCATCAATATTCTCATAACCACCCGCTCGCCGTGATAGGTAGGTAAAACGGAAACCCTTATATCCATACTTTTGCCCGCTATTTTTACTCTGGTCCTACCGTCTTGCGGAACTCTCTTTTCGGAAATATCCAGATTCGAAATCACCTTGATTCTGCTGATGACCGAAGAGACCACTCTCTTGTCGAGATCGGAATGTTTCATCAAAACTCCATCTACGCGAAAACGTATCACTCCCCTCTCTTCGTGGGTCTCTATATGGATATCGCTCGCTCCTCTCTTCATGGCGTGATAAAAAAGAGCGTTGACGAATTTTATAACCGGCGCCGACTCCTCGCTGGCCAGAATATCCTCCGAAACCTTTAAAAAATCGGCCAGCTCCATCTCTTCGTCGACCAGCTCCTGCTCGTTTTGCAAATCGGAATCCAAAACCTTCTCGCTTCTAAGCTCCAAAAAACGGTGATAGAGTCTTTCGTAGCTCTTTTTGTCGAGTACCGCGAGAGGAATTTTCAGCCCGAGTCTCGAATAGTAGTTAAAAGCGTCCAAGGTATACTCTTCGCTTATAACCGCGTAGGGAGTAGAGTCCAATACCGTAAAGAGCAAACCGCTCTTTATGGCCAGCTCCGGATCCACCTCCGGCAGTAGTTCAGGATAGGGATCAATATCCTCAAAGCGTGGCAGATTATCTATCGCTCTCATCTTTTTTACCCTCAAGAACCTTCTGAGCGAACTCGCGCTCTAATCTGTCCAGTTTGCCCAACAGAACCCTTAGCCTGTCGAGATCTTCCGATTTTTTGACTATGTAGGGGGTCAGCAAAATAACCAGGGTCGTTTTGTCGCTGGTTTTTTCCTTGTGTCTAAAGAGCATTCCCAAAACCGGAATATCTCCCAGTAGCGGAACTTTGGAAGTGGATATATCCAGATTGTCCTTTACGAGACCGCCTATAATTATGGACTGTCCGTTTTTTACGATTGTCGTCGTCTCCATCTCCCGTTTTGAGGTTATAGGCAGTCCTACCTGGCTTCCGGGCAGAATATCCTCGATTACCGTTTTGATATCTAGCGAAACCTTGTTATCCGAAGAGATCCTAGGCTTTATCTTCAGAGTCAATCCAATATCCTGTCTGGTGTAGACGTTTTTCGTATAGTCCGTAGTTTTCGCCCCCACGGTACCCTGAGTTATAACAGATTCGGTCTGTCCCACGTAGATGGTCGATTCTGTATTGTTAACGCAAAGCAAGGAGGGTTCGGATAGTTTTTTGGCCGCTCCTTTGGTCTCTAGCAAAGAGAGAGTGGCTCCCAGCGCCAATCCCTGGGTTAAGGTCGGTTTTTCTATCCCCAGCTGCGCTATGTCAAACGGTATAGCCGGGCCGCCTAGATCGGCGCTGAAACTGTATAGACCCGAACTGTTGGCCACGCCCCCGAAAAGCCCGTATCTTGCTCCTATTTGAGAAGCTTTTTTGCCGCTAATCTCGACTATTTTGGCTTTGACGTATACCTGCTCTCTGTCCACGTCGAGAGTATCTATCACCTTTTTTAGCTCATCGAACTCCTTCTGGCTGGCCAGTATAATAAGCGTATTGGTCGGTTTGTCCACCGTTATAGATGGTTTGGTCTCCTTTTTTTCATACTTTTTTTTGCCTATTAGATCGTTCAAAACTTTCTGCATCTCCTCACAATCGGAGTTTTTCAGCTTTACTATGTGTATTTTCGGCTTTACCACGTCCTCTTTTCTGTCCAGCTCCAGAGCGTACTCTTTTAGCGATCTCATGGCGCTTTCGTCCGCCACAATTATTACCGCGTTGGTGGCTTCGTTGGCTATTATTTCGATATTTTTCGACTTCATGTCCACCGGATACAAGGTAGAGGCGATTTTTAAAAGCTTTTTGCTAACTACCGAAGCGGAAGCGTACCTCATCGGCAAGAACACCACGCTCTTTTTTACGTTCTTGTCCAGATAGGAGACTATCTTTTTAATAAGTCTCAGATTTTTCGGAAAATCGGTCACTATTACCGTGTTTATGTCCTTTATCAGAGTCGCTTTGCCGTTTTTGCTAAGCAAGGGGGTGATGGAGGGATAGATTTTTGAGGCGTTTACGTACTTTATTCCAATTATATCCGTCTGTATCTGCTCTATATCGCTTCTGCCAAAAAGCGGCGGCGCCTCCCTGACGGCGTCTTTGCTCTTGACGACTACCAGATACCCTTTGGGACTCTGGACGATAGTGTAGCCTTTGTTTTGCAGAACGTTTACCAAAATATCGAAAACCTCGCTCTTTTTTATAGGCTTTACGGAAATAAAGTTTACGTTGCCTCTGATATTGTCGGGCGATAGTATATTTTTCCCGGTGATTTTAGCCACCATCTTTATAAAGTTGTCGATCGTAAGATTTTGAAAATTCAAAACTATCTTTTCCTCGGCGCTCATCAAGGGCAAAGCCCACATCAGAGCGATTAAAACTACTCTTTTAGCGTATCTCATAGTAAAGTTCCTTCTCCTCGTTGTTTCTCAAAATCGACAAAGATATGTAATCTAGACTCTCCAGATTCTCCAAAAGATCCTGAAAAAGAGAGCTATTCTCTACGCTTTTGGAGTTTATAGCCAATATTATATCTCCCTTTTTCAGTCCGAATTTCCCAAGAACCGATCCCTTTTTCAAATATGTGATCTTATATCCAAAACCTAATCTGCTTTTAATCGGAACCATCGCTATATCCCTATAAAGTCTGGCGTAGTCGCTCTTTAGATCGAGCAGCTCCTTTCTGGATACAATCGAGCCCTTATCGGCGCTACCGGCATCGGGCGGAACAGTTCTGTCAGCCTCTTTGATCTGCAGCCTCAAAAGATACTCTTTACCGCCCTTTTCAAACAGAGCCCCCTCCGGCAAAACGCTCTTTAGACGATACCCTCCAAACTCCTCGCCGATCGAAACGAAATGCTCTTTGGAGTTCAGTTCGACAACCACGAATCCGCCGCTTTCGTCTTTAAAGAGAGCCTTTAGTTTAAAATCCTTTATCCTATCTATATCGGTTTTTTCTATTTTTTGAAGCGTACTGTTTTTAGAATCCCCCATGCAAAAGGCCTTTGCCAGCTTGAGCCCTCCCTCCAAAGGCGAAATCTCGATATCGTAGCTATAAAGAGGGTATTTCGGCAAATAGACAAAAAGGGCCGTATTTATCAAAAAAGCGGCCAAAAAGGCCCAGATTGCCATCAAAACGGCTCCGCTGAATCTAAATCTTTTGTCTGAAGAGGTAGTTTCCATCTTTATCCTTTTTCACGCCCCAAAAAAGACTCTTTACAATCGCGGGATTTTTTACGTCCACTATCGCTAAGGACAAAATCCCGCTTTTTAGTTCGTAAACTCCTCTTACGTCGCATACGCCCTCAATTTTCGCCTCCACGGCCACTTTAAAGGGGTCGGCCACCGAATAGATCAATCTAAGCTCGCCTATTTCGACTCTCTGAGGCAGTTTTAGATCGACTTTTTCAAACTCCAGGCTGTTGTAAAATAGAAAAACTTTGGCCGATCCGGCGCCTATATCCGCCAGCTCGCTTCCATCGCTCTTTAGGTAGCCCTTTTTTGCATCTAGCCCCAAAAAAGACTCTTTTAGCTCTTTGAAACCCAACAAAAAACCGTGTTCGCGCAATACTCTTTGGGCCTCGTAAAAGATCTGCTCTTTGGGCAAAGTAATCAGGAAAAAAAGATAAAAAAGAGCCGTAAACCACATAGCCCTTACCATTTTTTCAGCTCCAAAACCAATTTGCACCCTTTGGAGTTTTTCTCGATTTTCAGCTCCTTAAAAGGCAGATCGCTCTCATACACCATATTTACCGCTCTATCCAGCAGCGTCGCGTTAGAGGAGGATAGAGATATCAAAACTCTATCTTCGCCGTCTATGACGTCGATCTTTTTTGAAATCCTTTTTAGCTTTGAAATCAGTCGATCGACTCTTTGAGCGTTTTCGACCCTATCTTTCCAATAGAGTATCCAAACGGCCTCGCGCTTTATTTTTGAGACTCTTTCGGCTTCGGAAACTATCTGCCGCTCCAGCCGGTAATTCTCACTCAGCAAGTAAAGCGCCACTGCCGCCAACACCGAAACAAAAACGGCTATTATCTTCTTACTCATAACCAAACCCTATTTCGGCCATTTTCCCGGAGAGTTTATGCTCTACTTTAAAAGATCTCCTTTTCAAAAAGCCCTCTATCTTTTTCAGATCCGAAATATCGGCCTTAATCACCGCTCTATCGGAACCGACTCTAATACCAAAAAGCCTCACGTTCCCCTTTGCCAGATCGGATAGCGCTTTTAAGATTGTCTTTTGTCTTTTTAGGGCGCTTACCTTTTTATCCACCCTTTTTTTGACGCTCTTTAGCGCCATATACGCAGAAGGCAGGGAGTTTTGCTCGAGATAGCTCTTTAGATCGAGTTCCATCGTCTCTAATGCGGTTCTCAAAGAGTATGTCCTAGTCCCAAGAGCCGTATCCAAAAGCAGAAAAAAGATCGCGGCGGCAAAGAGGTGCTCCTTTTTTAAAGGCCCCTTTTCCCTTTTTAATCTCACGAAATCTTTGAGGGTTCTCTCTTTTAAAAGTTCCCGCAAATCGGCTCCGCCACCCTCGCAGCCACGAGGAAATTTGGTCCAGATGCCGTCAATATTGGCCAAAGAGAAAAAATCGTCGATTTTTACGCAATCGGAAACTCCCTCCAAAAACGACTGCGCAAATCCCACTCTGTCCAGTTTGTTAAAATCGAGTCCGCAATTTTCAATGGCCTGACGTATCTCATCGCGGGAATAAGCTACGGCCGCAAAGCCCTCTGGAGTTTTTAAAATTTTGTATTCGTAATCTCCTCGCCCCAAAGATCCCTCAAACAGCGCCGGAGCCACCCTTTTTGCGGCCATCGCGCTCTTTAGGGGGACTTCGATCTTTTTGATCCAGTAAAGATCAGGCGAGAGCACAACGTCGTAATTCCCGTTAATTTCCGGACAATCGCCCTTTTTTTGCAGAAAAACTATCTTTTTATCTCTATCTCTCAATGGCCACTATCCTCTTTTTTTTGAGCTCCATCCTCAAAGATAGCCTACTCTGTCTCTCGGCCAGATCGTAAAAAATATCCGCACCGCACAGATAGAGCTCGTTTTTTGAATATCTCTTGATATTTAGAGCGCTCATGATTTTGCGCGCCGCACCCTTTCGTACCTCATCGCATACGAAATTTCCGATCTGATCGGAAAGTCCCAAAAAATAGGCGTTTAGAGGTTTCAATCTCTCGCAGTCTATCATATACTCTTCGCTCCCGAAATAGATCAGCTCTCTCCAGGGAACCGAATAGATCGCAGCATCATCCGTTGATTTGAAATAGTAATCCACTATCTTGTCGAACCTCCTAAAACCACTAAGCCTACCGTTAACGAAGTTTCGCTCGTAAAGGGCTATTTCGGTAGAAAAGCTGCGCTCTTGGGTATCTTCGTCGATCGAGTCCAAAAGCAGTTCCGTAAAAAATCTGATATCCTTGATTTCGAAGAACTCCCCGATTTTGTCGAGATATCTAATGAGATAACCCCTTTTGTCCTCTTCGATAATCATGTTTAGGTTGATCTTGTCGCTCAGCGGATATATCTCGAACCCGAACAGAAAATCGCCGTTTTTACTGGCTATCAGCGGTGTGGTTACGAAAAGATTGTCCAGATCCTCGCTGCCGTTTATATCTTGAACGGCGGAGGAAAACTCTTTTTCAAACCTGGATAAAATTACGGAATTTTCGGAAATCTCGCCAAAAACGCCGCTTTGGGAGAGGATCTTTTCGCTCTCCGTAAAAAGAGATAAAAGGACCGCGGAAATCCCGGCCAAAAATATCAAAACGCTCAAAAGTGCAACAGATTTTTTCATAACCGTTAAAGTTTGATTCCAGTAAAATTTCCTATATATTAACAAAATTTATCCAAAAAAGGTATAAGCCATGAAAAGAGCCTTTACTCTGATAGAGATTATGATCGTTATCGTAATACTTGGTCTTTTGGCCGCACTGGTCATGCCCAACCTGATAGGACAGAGCGAAGAGGCCAAGAAAAAGATCGCCTGTATACAGATCAACACAATAAAAGACGCCCTCGATACTTTTAAACTAAAATACGGCCGATACCCTTCCACCGAGGAGGGTCTAAAAGCTTTAATAAAAAATCCAGACCCGCAAAAATACAAAGACTACCCGCAAAACGGCTTTTTAGATTCCAAAAACGGTCCAAAAGACCCATGGGGTAACGAATATATCTACATTAACGAAGAGGGCGAAATAGATATCGTGTCATTGGGCGCAGACGCCAAAGAGGGAGGAGAAGGGGAGAATGCCGACATCTCGCTGGAGAGCTGCGAAAAATAGAGGCGGTTTCACTCTCGTGGAACTGCTGGTCGTGCTGGTTATAGTATCGCTGACAACTCTTTTGGTTCTGTCCCAAAACCTAAAAGATTCCGCTCCCTCAAAACCGGATTTAAAAAATATCAGAGAGTTCTTGGCATCTTTCAGAGAAGGAAAGGAAAAAATTACGCTAATAGCCTACGACGAATGCAAAAAGCTCGCCATTTTAAAAAACTCCCTATTTTTTAAACAAATTGATACCGATATAATTGACAAAGATGTGGAGGTCTTTCGGCTGGACGCCTTTTTAAATCCCGTCAGAGTGAAATTCACCCCCTTCATACACAAGGAGGAAATATACGAGGTATGTTTCAGAGCCGATCTCTTTCCAAACGGATCGATTAGCAGCTACATCGTAAAAAACGGCAACCGATTCTACGTTTTCAAACCGTTTTTCGAAAAAATCGAAAGCGTCTCTACTTTAAAAGAGGCGCTAAAGATATTCGTTAACGAAAAATATATGCCTTTTTACGGAAACTATTATGAAAAATAGAGCTTTCACTCTCATAGAGACTCTCGTAGCGCTAGGGATTTTCCTCGTAACGGCGGTAGCCGTTTTGTCATTGAGCTCTTCGAAAAAAAAGCTGGCATCCAATTATCTCGAGCGGGAAAGATCGGCTATGCTCTCTACACTGATCTACTCCGCCGCGCCAAAAAAGGGTTTTCAAAACAGGTATATTTACGATCTATTAAAGAACGATTTTATTTTGGAAAAAGATCTAAGATCCGCGCTCAGAGTCAGAGCCAACTTTAAAACCAAACTCGATACGCAAATCGCAAAGAGCGAGCTTACGCAGACGTCTTTGCAAATCTTTTCTCTTGAATGTATGATCGAGGGGTATAAAAATATAATATACGACATTCAAAGATGAACAGAGCCTTTACCCTCATAGAGATTATGGTATCTTTGGTTATTCTCTCCATGATCTTTTTGGCCTTTTCCTCGCTGACGAACAGTCTCACCAAAACGGAACGGTCTTTGGCTTCTCTGTCTCAAGAGAAACTCTCGAGAACAAAAATAGTAAAAACTCTATATGAGGATTTTCTGCTCGCAAAAGAGGTGTTTATAAAAAACTACGACTCGTACGCGGTTTTGAGACTGAAGACCTCAAACTCTCTGTATGATATGGAAACCCCTTACGTTACTTGGTACGTAAGCGCAACAGAAAATGCTCTATGCAGAATGGAGTCTCCAAGACCCCAAAAACTGCCCCTCGATCCCGCTGAGGCACCATATCAGTTTCTCAGCGTGACGGCAAAAGGGTGCGAAAAGTTTCAAATAATCAGATCTTTAAAAAATGATAGGTTTATAGTCTACATAAAACTAAAAGGTCAGGAGCCGATAATTTTCGGTTTTTATCTACCAAAAAGCGTTTTGGCCTCCAAAGGAAAAAATTAAAAGTGTTGCTAAAAACTAAGTAGATAATTCTTTAAATTAATCGACTAGTAACTTGATTGAACATGAGTTAAAAAAAGTTAGACTAAAGCATTAAAAGTAGATATCTTCATGAAAGATGAAATAGAGATATAACGGTGAACTTGAACCACTAAGATCCAAGATGGTTTCTTATTGGCTCAAAAACTTTGTTATGTTGTTTTATTCAGAATGTAATAATTTTTCGAGAATGATAATTTTTTCTTTTGTATATTGATTTATCTCTGATGGAAAATTTATAACAGAAGTTAATTGACTATAATCCCCTTCTTCCCATTGCTTGAATACAATTTTATAACCATTGATATGAAATAATAATCTTTCAAGTAATTGTTTCATTTTTTTATCTTCAACTAAATATTGCTTTTCATATATTAATTTTTCCAATTTTTCATGATATGGTTTAAAAATATTAAGCATATATTTTATCCATTTATCACGCTTTTCTTTTGTTATATTAGAAATTATAAATTCATTTTTATTCTCTGCTTGTAGTTGAAAGTTTAATTGAGATAAATATTTTGTATTTAAAAATTTCGAGGAATAAAACTTCACAATGGAATCAATAATTTCTTTATTCCCGATTATAACATTATTTGGTGCTCTTAGATAAAATATTATAGAAGGGTATTTGGGTACTTGTATAGATTTTGTTTTACTATTGGAAACTATTGAATTTAGTTTTAAGTATGGTAAAAATATTTTTATTTTATAAATTTGTTCTTGTTCTTTTTTTGATTCTTCAAATAAAAATTCTTCTTTATACCATAACAACTTAGTATATAATCCTGTCCCTAGAACATTATTTTTTTTATCTAGAATTTTTATAGAACCATATAGTAAAATTAAACCATTTTCTACCGAAAATTCAATGGGGGAATCAAGTTTAAGTCTATAGTTTGTATTATATTTTAGTGAAACATTTAGATCACTCTTTTTAAAACTATAAACGTCCCAAAAACTTGCCGTTTTGTTGTTCTTATTTAGATATCTCCATTCGTTATAAGAAGATGTTAATAAAATGTCAAGAGGTTTGTAGAATTCATTTAATTTTCTTTCTATTTTTATTTTGTTACTAGACGTATTATCAATAAATTGTTTATATGTTAAAATTAGTGCAAGAATTGCTGCGATAGCTCCAATGCTTGTCCAAATAGGACTAGATAATATTTTTTTCATTTTATTCCTTTAGGAACATAACTATTTATTCAAAGAACATTTTACATCTCTCGCTATTAAAGTACAATATTAAAACACACACCTATTAACGCAAAATGTATCATTATGATATATATTGTTTAGTTGAATTAATTACGATTACGCAAATTTCCTATGTCTTTTTTTACGAAAATTATCTCTATCTAGACATACTGTCTATTAATTTTGTCTTTTAAAATTTTCAGAATAACAATAGTGGTAAAAATTAAGATTTTCTGGAGTTTTCGGAAGCTATCGGAGTGTAATTGGATTTTAAGCTGGTGTCCCGGAGAGGATTCGAACCTCCGACCTTCGGATTAGGAATCCGATGCTCTATCCTGCTGAGCTACCGGGACTGTATGGCAAAGGGGGGATATCCCCTTAGCCGTGCCTTTTTTTGATAATCTCTTCTGCAACGTTTCTCGGAACCTCTTCGTAATGGTCGAACTCCATAGAGTAGGTTCCCCTTCCCTGAGTAAACGATCTCAAATCGGTGGAATATCCGAACATCTCCGCCAAAGGAACCATAGCGGTAACGATCTTGTTGCCGGCTCGATCCTCCATAGAG
>JAMONM010000021.1 GCA_027065825.1 Campylobacterales bacterium
TATCTCTTTAATAAGGGCCCCTATTCCATCTAAAACATCTTTTCTCTTTTTGTAGCCTTCTAAAAAGATCTCTTCCAAAGAATCGATTCGCGAAAGGGCAAAAAAGATAGCCCTAACGTCCGATTCGTTCTGAAACCTGTATTTACGACTCATCCTCTCAATACGATCCGGATCCGAAAGAGCAGAAAAATCCAGCGAATCCAAAAACCTCACTATCGCTGAAGCCTTTCCATAGGCAAATAGAGCACAAATCAGAGCCACTTTTTCATTTTTGTATCTTGAAGCGATCAAAAGCGGATCGGGATTATCGTATGACAGTTCAAAAACGCTGTTTCGTTTCAGAACTTCGGCTTCGAGTAGCTCTTTTAATCTTTCATTCATATCAAAACCTGAAGTTTTCACCCAGATAGTGCTTTCTAACCTCCTCGTTTTCGGCTATTTGGGCACTTGTACCGCTAGCCAGCAGCGAACCGGCCCTGATTACGTAAGCCCTGTCGCATACACTCAGAGTCTCTCTGACGTTGTGGTCCGTTATTAAAACGCCTATGCCTATTTTAACCAGCTGTTTTATAATATTTTGAATATCCACGACCGCAATCGGATCTACGCCGGCGAAAGGCTCGTCCAAGAGCAAAAATTTGGGTCTGTTTATCAGAGCTCTTGCTATTTCGCATCTTCTGCGCTCTCCTCCGCTTAGGGAAATACCTTTTCTATGTCTGATCGGCTCGATATTAAACAGCTCCAAAAGCTCTTCAACCCTTCTTGAACGCTCATCTTTGGAAAGTTTTCCCGCCTCCGCGGCAACCCATAGATTCTCCTCCACGCTTAGATCTTTAAATATGCTCGACTCCTGGGGCAGATAACCGATACCGATTCTGGCTCGTTTATGCAAAGGCAAAGAGGAGATCTCCTCGCTATCGAAAAACACCCTTCCCTCACTAGGTTCGACAAGACCGCAAATCATGTAAAAGGTGGTGGTTTTCCCGGCACCGTTCGGTCCCAAGAGTCCAACCACCTCTTTTGATCTTACCTCGATGGTAATATCGTTTACAATTTTATTGCCTTTGATGCTCTTTTTTAGATTTTCAGCCTTTAATATATGCATCCTCTATCCTGTATACTCTTTTGTCGCCGCGGGGAGTGATGAAAACCGTGACATATCCTATCGAAACCTTTTGCAGATAACTTTGCAGTTTTTCGTCTCCCCACTCTACAAAGTGCCAGCCGCTCTTTTCCAGCTCCTCCAAAAGTCCGGTGGAGGCAAAATGATCGAAACCTTTTTGATACATATCGTAATGGTATATTTTATCCGAATATATCTGCTGCAAGGAAAAAGTAGGCGATGTTACGCTATCGTCGGTCAAATATGAGGCGAAATTCCTCACCAGGGTGGTTTTGCCGCTACCGAGATCTCCTTTTAGGATTATTACCCCTCCTTCGGGCAAAAGATCCATTAAGGTTTTAGAAACGTTATACAGTTCGTCCCTTCCGGCTACTATCTCAACCATTTTCGGCAAGTCTCCCGGACTCCTCTACAATCTCTTCGAGTTTCTCTTGAGCCTTTTTGCTTTCGATCAGTTCCCGCGCAAACTCTATACCCTCTTTTATGTTCGAAACCTTTTTATCCACCCACAATGCGGCCGCGCTGTTGAGCAACAGCATATCTAGTTTCGCCCCCTTTATTTCGCCCTTTAGCAATCCGGATGTGATCTTTGCGTTGTATCGGGCGTCCCCTCCCTGAATATCGCTAAATCCGTAACCTCCATCGAAAAACTCGAAAGGATCTATTACAAACGGTCTCCTCTCTCCATCTTCTAGCAATACAGCTTGTGTCGGCGCGAAAATACTTATTTCATCCATTCCGTCTTCGCTGCTGACTATCAAAGCCCTTTCGACGCCTATTAGCGACAGAGCCTCCGCAACCTTGGAAACAAACGATGGATCGAACACCCCTAAAAGATATCTTTTGGGCTTAGCCGGATTTGTCAATGGGCCCAAAAGATTGAAAATGGTTCTGTGCTCTATAGATTTTCTAATCGGCATGATATGTTTCATGGCCGGATGGTGCCTCATAGCGAAAATAAAGCAAAAGCCCGTCTTTTCCAACAGTCTCACCTGTTGATCCGGCTCCAGATCCAGTCTGATACCCAGTGCTTCGAGCATATCGGCGCTACCGCTTTTACTGGTCACGCTGCGATTGCCGTGTTTTGCCACATAGGAACCGGCGGCGGCTAGCAACAGCGCCGAGGTACTGGAGACGTTGAAACTGCCGCTTTTGTCTCCGCCGGTCCCTACAACGTCTATAAGTCTGCCAGAGAGCTCTTTGGGAACAGGCAAAGAGACGCTAAAGCTCCGCATAACTTCGGCGGCTGCGGCTATATCCTCGGCACTTTCGCCCTTTTTATACAACTCCTCGAGCATGGAGCGGGCCTCTTCAAACTCCATTTCGTTATTAAAAAGCTTTGTAAACCTATCCTTGAGGCTATCCGACATTACGCATCCTTATAGAGATATTTAATTACAAAAGGGGGCAAAAGCGTAGTGGTTATAATCACCAATACCAAAGCGGCGTAAACCGTATTGTCCAAAATAGATGTGGTACGGCCCATTTCGGCAAATATCAGTCCCACCTCTCCTCTTGGTACCATCGATACGCCTACTATCGTTCTCTTTTTAAGATCTAGCGGAATAAAATAGGCTCCAACCATTTTTCCTATAACCGAAACCAGCAGAATCGATCCGAACAAGGACCAAATCTGCCAATCCCCCCACTCTATCGCTCTTAGATTCATGGACAGTCCCACGGCTACGAAGAAAAACGGAGTAAAAAGATACACTATGGGTCTTATTTCGTTTTCCAGCTTCTGGGCAAATCTGTTATCGAAGGACAATGCGGCCCCAAAGGGCAGAAAGAACCTACGCGACAGAGCCAAACCGGCCGCAAAACCGCCGATTATTTCCGGTGCTCCGACCTCGTGGGCCAGCCACGCAAAAAACAGTACCAGTATAAATATGGAGGTGGGCAACAGTCCCGGAATTTCGTTGGAATCGTGATATTTCTTGATCAAATGGGCGATTATCTTGGCGGCTACCGGTGCCACAATGAAAAATCCCACTATAAAAATCATCACTTTAGAAGCGTTAGCCAGACTGACCTGGTGCGCGGTAGAAAACTCGTAAAGTACCGCCAAAAGAATCACGCCCAGTATATCATCCAAAACAGCGGCCCCTATTACCAGCTCGCCTTCGAGAGAGTCCCTCTTTTTTAGATCTTTCAAGACTCTGACCGTAATGCCAATACTGGTGGCCGTTATCGTACCGCCTATGAACATCGACACCACTTCGTCAAAACCGAAAATGTAATAGCTCACCGCACTACCTAGAACGAAAGGCACCACGAATCCAGCCACGGCTACGAAAACAGACATCCATCCAGTGGAGGCGAGCCTTTTGAGATCGGTCTCCAGACCGACTTCGAAAAGAAGCAAAATTATCCCGATCTCGGCCAAAAGTTTCAACACTTCGTTCAGC
>JAMONM010000022.1 GCA_027065825.1 Campylobacterales bacterium
CTCTTTGGCAAGATCTCAAAGACGCTATTTACAGCCCACTCGAACTCCCTCCCCCGTCGAACTTTGGCGTACGGAAAGCCCGTAGCTATCAAAGACTCTATCAGCCTGGAGGTTTTAGACACCCTAATAGGCTCGAAATTCAAAAAAGCCCCCTTTTGACTCTGAGCAAAAAACAGCTCGTCGAGTATCGGGTTGTAAACTGCCGCTTCAACCGGCTCTCCGTCTTCCCAAACGCCGACCGAAATACATACAAACGGAATCTTGTGGACGAAGTTCGTAGTCCCGTCTATTGGATCGACGATGACGGCCTTTTGCGGTATATCGCCCCCTTCAAAACTCTCTTCCGCAACGATTTCGTATCCTTTGTAAAGCTTTTGCAAACCTTTTTTCAAGGCCTCTTCCACCTTTATATCGTATTGCGTAACCAGATCCACGCTCGATTTGTAGCTGACGCTCTTGCTAGCGTAAAAACCCTCTTTTAAAATCTCCCCCGCCTCCTTGATGATATCGATAAACTCCATTTCCACCCCCGTTTACTTTATGTTTACTTTCTGTTTACCTCGATTTTCCAAAGAGATAATATCATTATACAGACAAAAACAGAAGGAGGAAAAGATGAAAAAGAGCGTAGCGATTTCGTTGGCGTTGGCGCTGTCTTTGGCGGCGGCCTCTATAACTTTTAAAGAGGCGCCGAAAAATTTCGATCGGGTAATGCCCTCAGAGGGCAAAAACGTGGTTTTGAGCTTTTATGACGCGGTAAAGGAGGCCAAACAGAGCGTAGTGAACATATCGACCAAAAAGAGGGTAAAAACTTCGCACTTCGCCGATTCCCCTCTTTTTAACGACCCTTTTTTCAGACAGTTCTTCGGCCCCATGTTCAAAGACAGAATCCCCAAAGAGAGGGTACAGCGCTCATTGGGATCTGGCGTCGTCATCAGCAAAGACGGCTATATTGTGACTAACAACCACGTAATCAGCGAAGCCGAAGAGATAACCGTAACACTGCCGGGCAGCGACAAGGAGTACAAGGCAAAAGTAATAGGCAAGGATCCGCTGACGGATCTGGCCGTAATAAAAATAGAGGCTAAAAATCTAAAACCGATAGCGCTGGGAGACTCCAACAGACTAAAAACCGGAGATATCGTATTTGCCATAGGAAACCCTTTTGGCGTAGGAGAGACGGTTACCCAGGGGATAGTTTCCGGTCTTAACAGAAGCAACGTGGGCATCAACACTTACGAAAACTTCATCCAGACCGACGCGGCTATAAATCCAGGAAACTCCGGAGGCGCCCTCGTCGACAGCAGAGGAGCCCTCGTTGGGATAAACAGCGCGATAATAACCCGCAGCGGCGGTAACAACGGCATAGGATTCGCCATTCCGGTCAATATGATGAAAGAGGTGGTAAAAAAGCTCGTGGAAAAAGGTAAAATCGAAAGAGGGTATCTAGGCGTTATCATCGAGGATCTAAAGGGGCCCCTAAAAGAAGTTTACCGACACGACTACGGAGCGGTCATAGTTGACGTATCCGAAGATTCGGCGGCCGCAAAAGCCGGACTCAAAAGGGGCGACCTGATTTTGAGAGTCGACGGGGAAAAGATAGAGAACGCAAACGATCTCAAAACCGCAATAGGTGCAAAAGCGCCGGGCGAACGCGTAAAAATAGAGTATGAAAGAAACAAAAAACTCTATACAGCCTACGTAAAACTCGGCAGTAGGCCCGATTCGACAACGGAATCCTCCCAAGAGCTTTTGGGACTGGAGCTAAAGAAACTTGATGAGCAGACACGAAGAATGTATAATATTCCAAAAGACGTAGAAGGGCTGCTGGTAGTAGAGGTAAAGCCAAACAGCAAAGCCCAAAAGGCTGGATTCAAGAGAGGAGACGTAATCGAGGCGGTAGAAGATAGCGAGACGAAAAACGTGGAAGATTTCAAAAAGGCTCTAAAAAAATACAAAGGAGCGAAGCGAGTCTACGTCAACAGAGGCGGATATCCTCTGATTTTAGTACTCAAATAGGAGCTACGCGTGCGGGTCGCCATGATCGAGGACGATATTGAACTGGCCGAGATACTCGCGGAGTATCTCGGATCGCACAACATAGATATAGTCAACTTCGACGATCCTTATCTGGCTCTGGCCAAACTGAGAGTAGAGAGTTTTGATGCGCTTATACTCGATCTGACCCTTCCACAAATAGATGGACTGGAAATTTTAAAAGATCTCAGAAAGTTCAGCGACATCCCGGTTATAATCTCCAGCGCCAGAAGCGATATCGCGGACAAAGTTTTGGGACTGGAGCTGGGAGCCGACGACTATTTACCAAAACCTTACAACCCCAGAGAACTAGAAGCCAGGCTAAAAGCGATCACGAGAAGAAAGGGCAAAACAGCCCAGTCAGATATCAAAATAGACAGACAAAAAGGGGTAGTATATTTTAAAAACCGCGTTTTGGATCTGACTCCGGCCGAATTTGAGATTCTCTCGTATCTTTACGAAAACTCCCCCAGAGCCGTATCCAGAGAGGAGCTGATAAGAAATATCGATTCTCTCAACGAAAACTCGACGCCTAAAAGCGTTGACGTTATCATAGGCAGAATCAGAGAAAAGCTCCGTGAGCGGGAAAACCCGAAACATCTACTCTCCGTAAGAGGGGTGGGCTACAGGCTCATAAGATGAAAAGGTCTTTGCTGTTTTCAGTTACTCTGATATTCGCAATAGCGTTTGGAGCGGTGGCTCTATCGTATCATCTCTTCGTCAAATACCAACGAACCCTCCATGAAAGAGCCTTCCTGCAAAGATTCGAAACGGTTTTTAAAAGCCTTCCCATAATTACCCGTGACGATATGTTGAGCAAAGAGCTGGAGCGTTTTAAATCTTTGGGGTTTGAGATCATCGCCTTTCCAAAAGAGGTTATCCGCATACTAAAAGAGGCCAAAACCTTAAAAAAACTCTCCGGACCCTTTGGCGAAGCCCGCCTATTAGAACATAAAAACGTCAGATACGTTCTGCTTAGAAGCTACGGAAACGCCATTCTTTTAAAAGATATAGGTCAAAACGGCGAAAACAGCTCCCTCTTTACCGATTTGGCTTTCGGAGCGATATTTTTTACGCTTTTTTTGGCCTACGTTGCGGTAGTTATCAATCTCAGACCACTAAAGAGAATAGAGAGGGAACTGAAAAAATTCCTATCCGGAGAGACCGATATAGATCTAAATATCAAAGGGGGCAGCGAAATAACCGAAGTGGTCAAAGCCTTCAACAAGGCCCTGCAAAGCCTAAAATCGGTAATAGAAGCCAGAGAACTGCTGATTAGAAATTTGATGCACGAACTGAAAACCCCGATAACCAAAGGGCGCATAGCCGCCGAAATGGTAGATGATGCGAAACAGAAAAAGAGGCTCGTGGAGATTTTCGAACGGTTAAACCATTTAATCTCGGAGATTTCGGCCCTCGAACAGATGAATTCGAACCTCCCGATCAAATCGGAGAGAAAAAGGGTTTTTGAGATACTGCAAGACGCCATCGATATGGGAATGTTCGACTCTGAGCGTATAGAAACTAAAATCGAACCGAACCTCGAGATCAAAGGGGACAGGAGACTGCTGGCGATAGCTTTTAAGAACCTGATAGACAACGGATTGAAACACTCTTTCAATTCCAGAATAAAAATCTATGCAGATGGCAAACGACTGGTTTTTGAAAGCGAGGGGGAACCGCTAAAAAAAGATCTCTCCTACTATACCAAAGCCTTTACCGGCTCCGAAGGCAAGGGAATGGGTCTGGGACTTTACATCGTGGATCAGATTCTCAAACTTCACGGCCATAAATTATCCTATGTTTTTTCCGATAATAAAAACCGTTTCATAATAGAGTTTTAACCTACACAGACCGATACTACCCAAAAGTAAAAAGATTGAAAGCGCTCAGATTTTACGGAAAAAGGGACATCAGACTCGAAGAGATCCCAAAACCCATTCCCAAAGAGGAAGAGGTACTGCTAAAAGTTACCGACGCAGGCATAAGCCAGACTCAGATCAACGAGTTTATGGACGGACCCTTTTTGATCAATTCCGAACCTCATCCTCTAACAGGCAAAAAGATCCCTATTGTTCCCTCCCAGGAGTACGGGGGGATCATAGTGGCTGACCATTTGGGTTCAAAAAACGATCCAGTAGGCAAAATGGCGGCCGTCTTGCCGCTTATTTCGTGCGGCAGATGCGAATATTGCGAACAAAAAAAGGAAAATCTGTGCCAAAATCTGGCCTATCGCGGCCTATTGGGAGCCGACGGAGGATTTTGCGAATTCAGCGCTGTTAAGAGGGAAAATCTCTTTTTCACTCAAAAAAGAGAGCTCTTAACGTTCATAGAACCTCTGGCTGTAGCGGTTCACGCCGCCAAAACGGTCAAAAAGCTCATCGATCTGCGCAATAGCGAAGTACTGATTTTGGGAGCCGGAGCGGTCGGAATCAGCGTGGCTGCGTATTTTGAACAGATAGAGGGGGCAAAAGTCTATATCAGCGAAATACTATCCACCAGAAAGGCCAAAGCCAAAGAGGCCGGATTTGAAACCCTCGCGAAAAAGGAGATAAAAAAGAGCTTCGACCTGGTCGTTGACGCGGCCGGAACCGATCCTATAACTCAAAAACCGGCCATCACGGAAGGGTTCGCCTATCTAAAAAGGGGAGCCCCTCTTTTAAACCTGGGCTCTTACTTTCATCCCGTCTCTTTCGTGCCGGCGTATATTCTGGTAAACGAAAATTCGCTGATAGAGTCGATGGCTTATGATAGCGAAGATATCGAAAAACTGAAAAGAGAGATAGACAATATAAAAACCGATTTCTCCATTTTTATAGAGCGGATACCGCTAAAGGATATCGTAAACAAAGGATATCTCAGAGCGGAAGTGGCAAAAGAGAGCTTTACAAGACTGGTGGTGGAGCCGTAGATGGTTGGCGAAATAGAAAAGATTCTAAAAGAGATCCTAAACGACGATATAAAAATACTCCCCAAAGAGAGGTTCGATCCCGAAGAGAGCTCTAAAAATAGCAAGTTTTTCGGAATAGACGAGGATTTCGTTTTCCTCTACAACAAAAATCTGCCCGTGGAACAGCTATATAACATCAAAAGATTTCTCGGCAATTTTCTCCATAAACACGAGGAGATCTCCAACAATTTAAGACAGAGCGAAATTTTGAGCGCGGAACTTGAAAAGATGATAAAAACGGGCCGGGACTTCAAAGAGAACGAAGAGTTTTTCCAAAACTTCTTTTCTATTTTGAAAAACAGCGGATACAGATTCGCGCTGATTAGAAACATGCAGACTCTATTCAACTATAAAATAGATCCGTTTACCCTAAAAAGCGCCGTCGAAAAGCTTCAAAAAAAGAGCGCAATATCATTTCCTTTCAAAAACGGCGAGCTGTTCGGAATCAAAAGAGGCTTTCACATACTGATCATCGAGTCGCAAACAAAGATCGATCCATTCGACAAAAAAGTCTCGGAATCGAAACTGGTCTGGCTAAATACGTTGTACGAATCCAAAATGGGATACGAAATAGACAGATTGACCGGACTCTTTACCAGAAACAGATTCCTAAAGGATATAGAGTCTTCGCGAAACATCTCGGCCCTCTTGATAAACGTGAAAAATTTCAAGAACTTCAACGAAATATACACCTCAAAAATCGGGGACAAGATACTCTTGGAGCTCACGGCCCGATTGAGAAAATTTTTCGATATTTGCGAACTATATCGTGTATACGGGGACAGATTCGCGGTTTTGATAAAAAATATAGAGTGCGAACAGAAAATCGAAAAGTTTCACGCATATATAAACGATACCTACCACATATTCGATCCCAAAACAAAAGAGTTCATAAGCCTCTCTCCCAAAATAGAGACTATCTACTTTACGAAAGTATCCAAAGAGATTCTCGAAAAAGCGAACTACGGCTTTAAAAAAATCGGCAAGAAAAGGGCGGTTTTCGAAAAGGATATAGCTCCGATACTTCACAGAGAGCAAAAGAGTCTAACTCTATTGAAAGAGGCTCTCGCAAACGACCTTATAAAAGCCCATTTCCAGTTCGTAAAATCGACCGACAAAAATGGAGGATATTTCGAAGCTCTCATGAGAATCGAGCATAAAGGCCGACTCCTTCAGCCTGGCCCTTTCATTTCGGCTGCCAAAGAGAGGGGTCTGTACCACAAGCTAAATCTGACTATGCTTAAAAAGGCCTTTGAAGCTTCAGCCGCCATGAAGGAAAAGGTCTCTATTAACATAGATATACACGATATTTTACAAAAAAACTTTCTTCCAACGATAGAGAAGCTGGCCGAAAAGTTCCGAAACGATCCGGCGCTTTTGCAGTTTGAGATATTAGAAAGCGAAAACCTCTACGACTATATTCCGGAGCTCAAAGAGTTTATAAGGCAGATCAAAAATTTCGGCTCCACGATAGCTCTGGACGATTTCGGAAAAGGGTACTCCAATTTTTCGGCCATTTTGGATCTAGAAATAGATCTGCTTAAAATCGACAGAAGCCTGGTAAAAAACATATCCTCGGACGATCTGGCGCACAAGATATTAAAAGGCATAGCCTCGCTCTGTAAAAATATAGGAATAAAAACCACGGTAGAGGGAGTGGAAAACGCTAAAATATACGAAAGGCTCAAAGAGGTGGATATCGATTACATCCAGGGCTTTTACATCTCAAGACCCCTCCCCTTTGAGATCGTCTCCAGAAATTTCTCGCGCGAGCCTCTCCAAAAAGGGAATCTGATATGAGACTATAACCTCTTTCGCCTCCCGCAGAGGAAACCATCCCCCTTTGTCGGCTTCCACAAAGGAGGCGATCCTTTTGGATCCAGGAGGCCATTCGATCTCGAAACTGTTGGAGTTTATCTCCTCTTTTAGATTCGGCAGATTCATCGCAAATATATGAACCGTTTTTGTACCGCTTTTTTGATATCCCAAATCGATCCACTCGGCCGAAGGATCGTATCCGGTCTCCTCTTTGAACTCTCTTTTTGCCGCTTCTATATCGCTCTCGCCCTCCTCGACTATCCCTTTTGGTATACTCCACGAGCGCTTTTTGCCCCGCCAGAAAGGCCCGCCTTGATGAACCAAAAACACTTCGATTCCATCCGGTTCGGTACGATAGGGCAATATTCCGGCGCTTTTTGTCATTCCACGATTCCTTTACAGAAAATTTATACTATTTTTGCCGATAATAATTTTCATGAAGTTCGCTTATTTTGTTAAGGTTTTTTTTAACTCGAAAATATTAACATAAATAAATTTTAGTATCTCAGTTAGAAAACTCGATTTATAATATCGAAAGGAACTAGAATGAGGCTTAAAATATTCCTACTATCGTTATTTATAGTAGTTTTAAGTGCCGAAGAGGATATAGCCAAACTGCTCGAAGACTACAGAGCGGAATCCGATCTTTCCAAAGTTACCAAAATCGACAGCGCCGGATTTGTTGATATATACACCAGAGACGACATCGAAAAGATGCAGGCCAAAACGTTGACCGATCTGCTGAAGACTCTGACGGTTTTGACCACTACCAGAACGGCCATAGGGGCCTACTACTTTTCAAAGCCATCTTCCGATCTGATTCCGACCACCGCCGTAAGGATTTTCATCAACGATCACGACGTCACCTCTGCCGCCTACGGCACGGTATCTCAGTCGTGGCTCGATATGCCGATAGAGCACATAGATCATGTGGAGGTTTACAAAACCGCTTCGTCAATAGAGTTCAGCAACGAACCAGGTACGGCTATAATCAGGGTCTACACAAAAGATCCCGAACGGGAAGAGGGTAGCAAAATCCGCCTCATGGCCGACGACAGGGGCAGCTATATTGCCGATATCTACACCGGCCATACCACGATTGACGGACTGAAATATTTTCTCTACGCCCACAGCGACGACAAAAACAGAAAAAAATACGAAAATATGGGGGCGGATCTACTAAGCGACTCCTCCGAAAAGTATCTTTACGCATCCTTCGAAAAGAGAGGATGGAGAGGGGAGCTTTCCTTTAGAACGAAAAACAAGGACAACTTTCTGGGACTTGGCAGATTCGCCACCCCCCACGACACCGACTCAACGTTTAGACAGATCTATTTCCATCTGTCCAAAACGTTCGATAACGCGTGGAGACTTCAGCTCTCTTACGACTATATGAAAGTGGATAGAATGTTCGACGATCCCGGCGGTATCGCCGCTGGCGCCGCGGGAATAGTCCAATACTACAACATAAACATAAAAGACAGCGTATTTTCGATCATTTTCGACAGAAGAAAAAGCTACGGCCGACACGATCTGCTCTACGGCGGATTTATGAAGTTCAAAAAGATGCACCAATACGGCACTTTCGATACCGTCGAAACCGACTTTTCGGTGGGGACGAAACTCTTTTCCGTATATTTCGAAGACAAGTACAACATAAACGATACCACGACTTTAATAGGCTCGCTAAAGGGCGACGTATATAGATACGACAACGTAAAAGAGAGAAAAAGACTCACCGCGAGAGTCGGCGCCATTAAAAAGACCGGAGCCTGGGAGTTTAGAACATTTTTGACAAAAATGTACGTACCGGCCGAATCGTATAAACTATACAATCCGTACAACACTCCCTACATATCAAATCCGAATCTGATGTATCCCGACATCAAAATGGCGATGTTCGGAACCAAATACTCCAAAAACAGACACGAAATAGAAGCCAGAGCCAGCTTTCACGCGATAAGACATCCGTGCATAATATCCCCCACCGGCGTTTTTATAAACTATCCCGGTACAGTCAGGAGAGCCTTTTATACTCTAAAATACAAATATAAAATAGATCCGCACAACAGAATAGGAATCGACATTTTCAAAGGCTCCAACAGCATGGACGTAGAGCTCAGTCCCGATTACGGAGCGGTCTTTCAGGCGTATAACCGATACAAAAATTTCGATTTTTACAATCAGTTGATATATAGATGCGCCTATGACTATTTCGGAGTGGAAGTAGACAGCTCCATAGACTATACGGCCGCGATCAAATACAGATACAGCGACTCCCTATCGATCGGCATAAGAGGAGAGAATCTTTTTGACGAAGGGTATGAACAGGCTTACAGGAATCTGGATTTTCCGATTCCTGTATTTGACAGAAAAATTTGGATCAACATGGAGTATCTGTTCTAATGCGAAAAATCCTATTAATCCTAGCTAGCGCGATCATACTCGGCGCTTCGGCCCTGAACGTGGAAAAGAGAATATACGAAGAGGTTCTAAGAGCCATATTTCCCGAAAAACGGATCGTCAAAGTGTGGAGCGACTCCAAAAACATGAAAAGAGCCGTCTCCACCATCAGATGGGTGCATACCGTATCGGATCCTGACAAAGCGGACATTCTGCTGGTAAACAACCCTGAAACCCTAAAAAAGATAAAAGAGGGCAAACTCATAATATTCGTTGGGAGCTACACTCTTTTGAAAGAGCATCAGGATATGGCGATAGGAGGATTTTTCTGGCAAAAAGGCAGACCTAATCTGGTCTTTATAAAACGAAACATAGAGAGGTTCGATATAAAGCTTCCCAAAAAATTCGAGGATTACGTTGAGGACAGAGTTTGAGGCTGATAAACAGGATTGGCTATTTTATCGGTATCTTTATATTTATCGCTATCTTCTACCTCTACTACGCCACCCAGCACGCCGAAAAAAATCTGGAACAGAATCTTGAGAGTCTATTTTTACAGCAGGCGGCCGAAGCCGCCCAAAACATAGAGACCATGATCAAAAAATATGTCCCTCAAGATCCGGTAAACACTCTCGCCAGGGAGGAGTTTATCAGGGAGGGGCTCCAAAACTCCCTATCTTTGCTCGTAAACTCCTCTTTCAAATATATCTACGTGCTCTACAGAGATCAAAAGGGCAGATACAGATACCTGTTGGACGGCAGTAAAACCGACAGGGGAGAGTTCGGCCAAAAACTGGACGTGGAAAAGAGCCTCTGGGACAGCGTATATAGAACCAAAGAGGACAAAATCATCTCCCATACCAATCTCAGCGGACTTTGGATTACCTATTTGAAACCTCTGATCTACGACGACGAGGTCAAAGCCGTAATAGCGATCGACTTTTCCACCACGCTGCCCAAACATATTCGAGAAACCACCGAACCGATAGAGAGCATTTTCAACTACATATTCGGCGCCATAGTCATTTTGATAATTCTGCTGATGTATCAATTGGTGCTGAACTACTTTACAAAAAAGAGCAGCTACGTGGACGCTCTGACCGAAGTCTACAACAGAACGTATCTGAGAGAGTTTTTACGGTATATCGATCCATCCAAATACCACATTCTTATGATCGACGTAGACCACTTTAAAAAGATAAACGACAATTTCGGTCACAAAGCCGGCGATCACATCCTAAAGGAGGTGGCGCTCATTCTAAAGAAGCTTCTCAGAAGCGAAGACAAGATAATCAGGTTCGGCGGCGAGGAGTTTTTGGTCTTTGTGGAGAAGGACCAAAAACAGAACGACAGTCTTCCGATAAACATAGCGCACAGAATAAAAAGCTATATAGAAAAATACGATTTTAGCTATCACGGATACAGAATAAACCTGACCGTCTCCATAGGAATCTGTACCAAGCCGGAGAGATTCAAAGATATCAACCACGCCATAAAAACGGCCGACGCGATGCTCTATCAGGCCAAAAAAGAGGGTAGAAACAAAATTATAATTTTCAGTCAGCAGGAAAAAAACCAGAGCTGCCAGATAGAGTACTTTAGCATATATCAGGTGCAGGAGGCGCTCGACCAAAACCGCGTAATCTGCCACTATCAGCCGATTTACGATCTTGAGAGTATGAGGATCGTCAAATACGAAGCGCTGGTTAGAATCGTGGAAAAAGACGGATCCTTGGTCTATCCCGGGGCCTTTCTAGGCCAGATAGAAAATACCAACGTCTACCACGCTCTTACCAAAAGGGTTTTGCATCTCGTATTTGAAAAGATTGCCAGATACCGGGTCCCAATCAGCGTAAACCTGAAGTTCTCGGATCTTAGCGACAACGTGATATTTAGATATATCATAGAAGAGATCGAGTCGCACAGAGATATCGCCAAGTGGCTGATAATAGAGCTGCTAGAAAACGAGAACATCGACGACAAAAATATAGTAAACGTTATAAACAGACTAAAAGATTACAAAGTAAAAATAGCTATCGACGATTTCGGTAGCGGCTTTTCGAACTTCGTGGTCTTCAAAACTCTACCGATAGACATTCTAAAACTAGACGGAAGCCTGATAAAGGAGCTGGACAACTCCGATATCTCCTTTAACATCGCCAACGCCATCGTACACTTCGCCCAGAGTCTCAATATCGAAGTGGTAGCAGAGTTCATACACTCTAAAGAGGTGTTGGACAAAGTGAAACAGCTAAATATCAGATACGGACAGGGATTTTACCTTGGCAGACCGGCAGAAAAGATAGAATCCCCCTCAAATGCCGAAGTCCTTTTGGAATCTACGTAAAGAGACCTGTAGTAAAATTTTGCATTTTTGCGTGAATATCTCCGATTCGGCGGCCGCTTCATATGCTCTGGCGGCCTCCAGATCGGCCACGGCTCTGGTTAGTTCGTCGGCGGAACTCAGTTGATTTTCGAATCTGCCTCTTATGAGATCCGCGTAACTTCGAGCCGACAAGACTCTCTTGCGGGCGTAGTCGAGTCTGGCTTTGAGAGAATCCAGCTCTTTTAGCGAGTCGTAAAGCTCGCTTTTAATCTTTCTTTCGTAATCAAGTATGTAGAATCTCTTTGCAAGTCTCTTGTATTTTGCCGCTTCGAGAGCTTTAGCATCGGCAAATCCGTCGAATATATTGTAAGAAATCTTAATCCCCACGTAACTTTCGTCGCCGTTTTTAAAACCGTCGCCGTTTAGGTTGAGATTGTCGCCGTATTTTCTAAGAGCCGCTTTTAGGTATATGTCCGGATAAAATCTGGATTTTGCCGCTCTTATATCTTCAGAGTCTATTTTCAAAGATTCTCTCAGAGCCAACAGATCCTCCCTCTCGGCAAGAGCTCTCTCAATCGGATCGGCAGGAATCTCTACAGAGGGCAATCCTTCCGGCTTTTGGAATCTCTTTGAGGTCAGATACTCCAAAGAGGCTTTTATAGATTCGATTTTCGCCAAAACCCCCTCCTCCTTTGCGAGACTCTTGTGAAGTCCGGCCTCGATATTGTAAAGATCGCTCTTTGGTATCAGACCCTGTTCGTAAAACCCCTTCGCCTTTTTATACGCGCTCTTTAGAGCCGCGGTAGTCTCCCTGGCCGCATTCAGTGCGAAATTCTCCGCTCTTAAAGCCGCATAGAGGGCAACAGCGCGCATATAGAGCCTTCTTTTTAGATCGGCTAATTCCAGTTCGCTTTTTTTCAGTTCGGAAAGAGAACGGCCTATCTCGGCTGAGATGGCAAAACCGCTAAAGAGCGGATAGCTCACCGAAATCTCGCCTCTGTATTGATTGACCGCCGCCGCCTGAAAATAGGGAGGCAGATTCAGACCGGGGGGCAGGTGCAGATAGAGTTTTGGCTCCTCTTTGAGATAGAGTGCCTCAAAAGAGACGTCGACACGCGGCATCTCAAGACCTCTCTTTGAATAATAGAGGTTTCGCTTGGCCTCGGTCTCGTAACTTTTGGATCGCAACAAAGTCGAAGAGTCCACCGCTTCCAAAACCTCTTTGACAGTCGCGGCGGCGGATAATCCGCATATAGCCAAAATTATAACGATTGCCCTTTTCATATCGTATCCTTTTTCGGTTTTAAAATAAACAGAGCCGCTACGAACAGCGAACCGATGGCGCCCCAGTAGGCCGCGTGCAAAAAGGTATCGTAAAAACCGTAGTTGTAGCTCATAAAGAGCTCGTAGTTTCTAAACACCTCCTTGACCTCCTCGATAGTGAGGTTCAAAAACCGCGCGGTTCTCTCCAAAAAGAAAGACACATACCCGCCGTTTTGCAGCTGCGTCATGGCGTCAAAATAGAAAGCCTTGTAATACTCCATGTTGTTTGTGGCCAGGGCTGTGCCGAAACTGCCTCCCACAAATCTGACGTAATCCATCAAAACAATGGCCAACTCGCTCTTTTCCTCGGGAGCGCTCTTTAAAATCAGAACGGTTACCGGGGCGAAAAACATCCCCATCCCTATTCCGAAAGGAACCGTCAGCAAAACTGCGCTAACCATAGGGGTATAATACTCCAACCTGGGCAATAAAAACAAAGAGGTGACCAGATATATTAAGGTTGCTATGGCGAGAGTCGACTTTGGGCCTATCTTGTCGCTCAAAACTCCGGCTATCGGGGAAAAGATCCCTATAAAGAGCGCAAAGGCGAAAATAGCCAGCCCGGCGTTTAGCGTCGGAAGCATCTTGATATGCTCGTAATATACGGGAAGCAGATAAAAATATTGATACATACTAAAACCCAAAACGAAAAAATATATCAAGATTCCGTTGGTAAAATCCGGATTTTTAAAAAGGGAAAAGTCTACAAGGGCTCTTTTGGAGTTTCGCTCGAACAGAGCGTACAGCAAATATCCAGCGATCGCCATATATAGCAACACCCCTATTTTAACGGAACTAAACCACCCCTCCTTTTGTCCCTGGCTTAACATTATCAGCAACGAAACCGTCGCAAAACCTATAGCGAAAAAGGATAAAAAATTGAACCCCCTCATCAAAGGTGGCCGCTGTGAAGGCAAAAACACCGCGCCGGCCAGCAGTAGCAAAATGCCGATAGGTACGTTTATGAAAAAGACCGTTCGCCAGCTGTAATATTCGGTCAAATAGCCGCCGACGGTAGGTCCGAGCGCCGGGGCGAAACTGACGCCCAGCGCGAATATCCCCATCGCCAATCCCTTCATTCTGGGCGGAAAATAGGAGAAAATCATTACGTGGCTCGTAACCATTATCAGAGCCTCTCCCACTCCCTGAACTATTCTCGCTGCTATTATCACCTCCAAAGACCCGGCAGTTCCGCAAATCAACGAGGCAAACGAAAACAGCGCCACCCCCAATAGAAATATCCTCTTTGAGCCGTAGTTTTTTATTAGATACTCACAGATCAAAAGAGCCACAGCTGCCGCTATCATATAGCTGGTTATTATCCATTGCACTCCGTACATATCGGTAGATAGCGGACCGGTCAGCTTTGGAACTATTACGTCAACAACCGTGGTGTCCAATATAGCCATAAACGCGCCGGTCATGACTATAACGGTATAAAGGGCTCTTTGGCGCGGCGTAATATCCCACGGCGCGGACACTCTATCTCCTTTCGATCGCAACTTCGGCTCCCATTCCGACCCTTAGATCGGGAGTGGGATCGTCTATAGATATTCTTACGACAAAACGCTGATCGAGTTTCGTAAACTCGCCGCTTGCTATATCTCTGGGAACCAGACTGAAGGTAGAAGCCGAAGCCGGGAGAATGGACTCCACTTTTCCGTAATACTCTCTATCTTCGAAAGCGTCTATTTTGATTTTAACCCGGTTTCCCTTCTCTACCCCTTTTAGTTTCTTTTCGCTCAACAGCACCTCTATATGCAAAGCCTTAGGATCCACCACGGCATAGATCGGATAGCCGCTTTCGACCACTGCGCCGGCGGATACGAATCTTTTGGCGATACGACCATTTAGTGGCGATCTTAAAATACAATATTCGATCTTCCTCTGTATGCTCTCTATACTCTTTGAGAGAGCTTCCAAAGAGGCCCTTTTGGCTTTGATCAATTTTTCGAGTTCTCGTACGATTCTTAGTTTCACCTCGGCGATCTTCACCATATCCCTTGCGGCCTCGAGCTCTTTTAGCAGGGCCTTTTTTTCCTGTTTCATAGAGTCTATCTCTTTTTCCAGAGCGCTCTTTTTGCTCTGTATGCTCTCCAACTCCCCTTTTGAGATCAGCTCTTTTTCGAAAAGCCTTGCAAATCTTTCGTAATCTTTGTTCAGTTTAGCAAATCTAACTTGAGCCGACTCTATTTTGAACCTAAGGGCCTCTACTCTTTTCGAAAGAGCCGTTTTTTTGCTGGACCGCAATTGCTTTTGGATTTCAAGTTCCGAACGGATTCTCTCTTTTTTCGATCTTAGCGCCTCAATCTCCTTTTTTAATGAATCGTACTTTTTCAACAGCTCATCTTTTTTGATTTTAAAGTCGCTATCGTCGATCATAGCGATAGCCTCTCCCTTTTCTACCCTATCCCCCTCCTGTTTGGCCATACGCAAAATCTTGCCGTCCACTTTGAAAGAAAGAGTGCTTAGCGTGTCGCTTCTGACAAAGGCGGCGTCGCTGACGGCGTTTTTTATTCTGTAATCCACATAGTCGTACAGAGCG
>JAMONM010000023.1 GCA_027065825.1 Campylobacterales bacterium
TTTGGACCAAAGATCTAAAGGAAGCAAAAGAGCAGTATACTTTGACGGTAGCTAAACTCAAAGGAACGAACGCAGTTTTCGTGGCAAACGACGTTTTGGAGGAGCTGCAGAGACTAAAGCCGATGCTCGAAAAGGAGGGGGTCGGTTACGTTCTTACTCGAGATTACGGTAAAAGAGCCAACGACGCCGTCAACGAACTGGTTAGGCATCTACTGATTACGATTTTGATTATAGCGGTTATGCTGGTTTTCTTCTTGGGGTGGAAAGAGGCTCTGATAGTGACCTTTACCGTTCCGGCGATCTTGGCCATTACTCTGTTTATAGCTTATGTTACGGGGCAGACGATAAACAGAATTACGCTCTTTGCCTTTTTGCTCTCTTTGGGATTGCTGGTTGACGCGGCGATAATCGTTATCGAAAATATACACAGGCATCTTCACGAGCACGACGCGCTTTATAAAGATATGGATACCATATTGGTGGAGGCTACCGACGAGATCGGCGCTCCGACCAACGTAGCCACGTTGGCCATAATTTTGACGATGGTTCCGATGGCTTTTGTGGGCGGTATGATGGGAGAGTTTATGAAACCGATTCCCTACAACGTTCCTGTTGCTTTGATCGCCTCTTTGGTGATAGCCTATATCTTTACCCCTTATTTAGCGAGAAGAATGTTGAAAAAACCGCATATGCATCACCATCATCACCATTTCCAAAAAGAGATCAAACCTCCAAAAGAGTGTTCAGTCGAAGGAGATGAGAAGTGAAAAGATACGAAAAGTTCATATACTCTATTTTGGAAAAAAAGAGCAAGAAAACGTTGGTAATTGTGGCCACTTTGGTGGCTCTTGCGGCTTCGGTGATGATGATACCTACTAAAATAGTTCTTGCGAAAATGCTGCCCGGCAAGAGTGCCAACACATTTAGCGTATATATAGATCTACCTACCGGCAGCTCTATCGAAGAGACCAAAGCAGTAAGCGAATGCGTGGTGGATATCCTAAAAAAAGAGAAAGAGGTCACGGATATCGAGACTTTTTTGGGTACCGGTGCTCCGCTGGATTATGCGGGACTGGTTAAATGGAGCGCATTTAAAAATAGTGAAAATTTGGCCGAAATAGTGGTGAATCTAACGGATAAACACCATAGAGAAGAGAGAAGCTACAATATGGTTCACAGGTTAAGGCCCGTAATTCAGAAAAAGTGCGAACCCTTGATAAAAGGAACTTCGATCAAAATGATAGAACAGCCGGCCGGACCGCCTACTCTCGCGGCAATAGTGGCCGAAATTTACGGCGAAGATATAACCAGTATCAGAAAATTTGCCAAAAAAATAGCCGCGATTTTCAAAGAGACCGAAGGTCTGGCCGATGTGGATATCATGGAAGAGGAGATATACAAAAAATACAATCTTGTTCCCAATATCGATAAAATTCAAAAGAGCGGACTTTCCGTGGAACAGGTACAAAAGATAATGTATCTCGCTTTCGAGGGTATGGGAGTGGGCGTTAAAAACAGCAAAGATTACCCTTCGCAAATAGAGCTCTTTTTGAGGCTCAGCGACGATACCCGTAGGTTTGAGAGCTGCTCTTTGGAGGATATAAAGAGCAAGCTGGCCTCTTTTGAGTTGATGAATCAGATGGGAATGATGGTTCCGCTGATCGAGGTGGTAGATATAGTTCAGACCGATTCGGAGCCTATGATAATGCACAAGAACCTGAAGCGATACGTTAACGTAATCGCAGAAACGGATCTGGTATCGCAGGTGTATCCTCTGTTGGAGGCTAGGGAGAAGATTATCAAAGAGCTTTCAAAAGATTACGAAATAGAAAAGACCGACTATCTTTTCAATCTGAGATTTATCGACAAAAAGAGCGGAGAGGTGATCGATCTCAAATGGGACGGCGAAATGAAAGTCACTCTGGATACCTTCAGGGATCTGGGTCTGGCTTTTATAGCCGCTTTGATTTTGATATATCTGTTGATGGTGGTCTACTATAAAAGCTATACCCTCAGTTCGATAGTTATGGCGGGAAGCTTTCTTTCGATAATCGGTGTGATCGTGGGCCACTGGGTTGCAGATCTGGTTACCGCCGATACCTTCTTTTTAACGGCTACTTCGCTAATAGGCTTTATAGCCCTTATGGGAATAAGCTCTAGAAACTCTCTGTTGCTTATAGATTTCGCCAAGGCTCTTATGGAGTTCAAGGGAATGGAAAAACGCAGAGCCATCGCGGTGGCTACGGCTACTAGAGCAAAACCTATTATGCTGACCGCTATCGCGATAATTTTGGGCTCGGCGCTATTGGCCAGCGATCCGATCTTTGGAGGTTTGGGAGTTGCGCTAATAGGTGGAACGGTAGCCGCGGTGGCGGTCTCTTTGATATTTATTCCGGTGTTGATGGACAACGCTAAAGCCATGGATTTTACGAACAAGAAGGAGCAGTAAAATGGAGGCCGGCAAGATTTTGATCATCGCCGGCCTTACGTTGGTTGTTGCCGGAATTTTTATCCATTTCGCCGGAAAACTGCCCGGAGACATCTATATAAAAAGGGATAATTTCTCCTTTTACTTTCCAATAACCACTTCCATTTTGATCAGTGTGGTACTGTCTGTTTTGTTTTATCTCTTTTCTCGCTTTTTTAGATAAATTTGGTAAAATTGCATTGAACGCATCGAGGCTATATTAAAAGGAGAAATAGATGGCATATAGTATGAACGACCTTAAAAAGGGTCTTAGAATCGAACTTGGCGGCGTGCCGTATCGGATAGTAGAGTACCAGCACGTAAAACCCGGCAAAGGGGCCGCATACGTTAGAACAAAGATAAAATCTCTTATAGACGGCAGAGTTTTAGAAAAGACTTTCCACGCAGGAGACAAAGCGGAAAAACCGGATCTAGAAGAGAAACAGATGCAATATCTATACGATGACGGCGAGAATATGCACTTTATGGATACGGCTACCTACGATCAGATAGCTCTTACTCACGATCAAGTCGGCGAAGAGAACATAAAGTTTTTAAAAGAGGGTATGAACGTTCAGATTCTGTTTCATAACGCCAAAGCAATTTCAGTGGAGATACCTCCGGTAGTAGAGCTGGAGATAACAGAGACGGCTCCTGCTTTCAAAGGCGATACGGCCACCGGCGGCAAAAAACCGGCCACTTTGGAAACAGGAGCCGTTATACAGGTTCCGTTTCATATTCTTACCGGCGACGTGGTAAAAGTGGATACGGTCGAAGGCAAGTATCTTGAGAAGGTAAAATAAGGAGGCTCCAATGGCAAAGATATTAGTTCCTCTGGCGGACGGATTCGAAGAGATCGAGGCTATGGCCATAATAGACGTATTGAACAGAGCCGGCAACGAGGTTGTTGTAGCCGGTCTTTTCGATAACGAGGTTGAAGGCGCCAATTCGGGATTGAAGGTTTTGGTACATACGCTTTTGAACGAGGTTGAGATCGAGGAATACGATATGATGGTGTTGCCCGGAGGATTACCGGGAGCCGAGCATCTGGCCAAAAGCGAACTGGTGCAGGAGCTTATTAAAAAGATGAACGAAAAAGGCAAACCTATAGGAGCCATATGCGCCGCTCCTTGGGCGTTGAAAGAGGCCGGCGTTTTAGACGGCAAAAAGCATACCAATTATCCTGGATTCGAAGAAAAAACCGGCAAAGAGGGCTACGTTCCCGATCAAAAAGTTGTCGTAGACGGCAACGTGGTCACCTCCAGAGGTCCCGGGACGGCCATATGTTTCGCTCTTGAGATCGTAAAGATTTTAAACGGCGAAGAGACTTACTCGCAGCTCAAAGAGGGGCTTTTGGCCGATTACTGCTGATAGTGGCCGTCGAGATATCTCGCCACGCCGTCTTCGTCGTTGGTGTGGTCGAGTATCACATCGGCCTCCTCCTTGACTTGGGTTAGGGCGTTTTTTACTGCTATGGCGAGATCGGCTTTTTTGAACATTCCTATATCGTTGAGACTATCGCCGAATACGTTAACTTGCGAAACCTCTCCCTCCAAATACTCTAGCAGCTCCTCTAGGGCGTGAGACTTGTCTCCATTGGGGTGCAAAACGGTTAGAAAATGGCAATCGATATACGGATCGGCGGAAAGTTTGGTTTCGACGGCGCCTTTGAGAGTCCCTTTTAGCTCTCTTTCCAAATCCCGCATATCGGCCTCTTCACCCATATAGACTATTTTTAGATTCTCTTTTAGCGGGGCCATTTTCTCTTTTGCTCTCAGTCTGCTGTCGTTTTTATAGGATTCGATCAGAGTCTTTTGAAATCGATTTAGTCGTTTCGGGTAGAGAAACTTTTCGTTCAGAACCTCTCTGTTTTCCAGTCCGACTATGAAGGGCTCTATATCGAATTCTAAGCCGATTTTTATTATCTCTTGAGCCAGATCGGGATCGATGGAGTTTACCGCTATAGGTTCCATCTGCGGCGTAGCTACAAGCGCACCGTCAAGCGTAATCAGAGGGATTTTTAACTCCAGTCCCTCTAAAAGCTCCAGGCTCTTTTTTAGACTTCTTGCGGTAGCGACCGATAGAAGATCCCCTTTTTTGACCCTTTCGTTCCAGACTTTTCGGCTATATGATGAAACGGAAAGATCGCTGCGCAAAAAGGTTTTGTCCAGATCCGTAACGAAAAGATTCAACTATCTCTCCTTGAGGCCGTTTAAAAGATACGATAGCTGATCTTCGTTTAAAACTTTTTTCGTATCTATAATGCAGTCTATATGGATAGCCGAAGCTTTGGCTTTTAAAGCGGCCAGTCTTTTTAGCTTTCTTTTGGCGTTGGGATCCGATTTTACCATTACATCTTTTACGATTTCGTTTTCGAGTTTGGTTATCTCCTTTTTTAGTTTCATAATGCCTGAGACCGTTCTTTTTCTGATTTTGATAAGCTCTTTTTTTTGTTGTTGGCTGAGATTTAGATTCTTGTCCCTCCAATGTTTTTTTATCAGTTTAGTTAGATGCGGCATTCTATCCGGGATCAAAAATATAGAGGCTTTGCCGCTGTTGCCGGATTCGCTTTTTGGATTCGTTCCCGCAAACGACAAAATTGCGGCCGCTACTATTATCAGTACCTTTTTCATGAATTGCTCCTTGTAAATTTTGATAATATTTTATCCAAAAAGTTACGGAGAGATGATGAAAGAGGAATCAAAAAAGCTCTTTTTTGAGAGACTGGAGGCGATAGATCCGAATCTGCCGACTCTTTTACAAAATAAAAAGACAAAGTTCTCCTTTAGACTCAATCGATTAAAATCCGACGATGGAGTCAGGGAATGGATAGAAAAAAACGTTCTTTCGGCCAAAAGATGCGACTGGTTCGATGACGCGTACGTAGCGGAGATAGATGACAGAGATAGATTGATAAAAAGCGAGATCTATACTTCGAACAGAGTTTACGTGCAAAATCTCTCGTCTATGGCGGCCGTGCTGGAGCTGGAGGCCGAAGAGGGCGAATGGGTTTTGGATATGGCCAGCGCTCCCGGAGGCAAAGCTTTGATGTTGAGTTCGATTTTGGGAGATAGAGTAAAAATTTCGGCGGTAGAAAAGGACAAAAAAAGATTTTTCATGTTGAAAAGAAATATAAAAGCTCACGGCGCCAAGAGTATCAGAACCTATCTAAAAGACGCCAGATGGATTTTCAAAAGTTGTCCCGCATATTTTGACAGGGTGCTTCTGGACGCTCCATGTTCGAGCGAATCAAAGTTCGACCTCTCAAAGGAGCCGGCTATCGGTTACTGGAGTCTGCGACGCGTATATAGAAACTCCAGATTACAAAAAGAGCTGATACTTTCGGCATGGAACTCATTAAAACCCGGGGGTTTGATGGTCTACTCCACATGCACCTTCTCTCCGGAAGAGAACGAGGAGGTGGTGGATTATCTGTTGCAAAGAACAGATGCGACGCTGGAGGAGAGCTCCTTGAGGCTAGAAAATTTTACTCCGGCTCTGATAGCCTTCGAAAACAGACGATACGATCCGGAGGTTAAAAAATGCGTTCGTATTTTGCCCGGTAAAGGCTTTGACGGATTTTTCATAGCCAAAATCAGAAAGCCGCTCTAAGGAATGTTTTTAAAGACGTTGCTTATTAAAGTGAGATCGGCCGTTTTGATCCCCTGAGCGAATTTGGTCTCTTTTGTGGGCATGGTTATCCCGTTGAACTTTTTGAAATCGCCGTAAATCGTCAAAAACTCTATGTCGCCTTTCGACGTGGCTATATAGCCGCGGCACTTATTAATTAAAAAGCTCTTTTTATCAACGAAATATTCGCATCTGAGATTGTTCTCTATTAACGTTAGAACGTACTCTTTGCCGTTGTCGCTGATCGTCGGTTTTTTTGTTTTGAGCATCAACGGAGAATATAGTCTCATCAGCTGCAGTTTCATGGCATCTTTTACTATGCCTTTTGCGGTGCTTTTACGATTGTTAACGCTTCTGAGTGCCCCGTTTTTTTCAAGGGCTCTCGTTTCTGTTCTATCTGGGTAGGTCAGTTTCGAATATAGCCTGTGGGGAAAAAAGACCCGTCTATATTCGCTTCCGCTAACGGAATCCGATGCTCTTTTGACGTGCCAGATCTGTTCGTAGGCGAGGCCATGTTCGAGGGCTTTTTCGCCGCCATAGACCGAAATTACGCGATCTAACAGCTCCTTGGCGCTTTGTGCGTGAACAAGAGCGGCGAAAACGAGCAAAAACAGGTATATTCTCATTTTAATCCTTCGACTTTGGAAAGAAGTTCTTTAAGAATCTCTTTGGTATTTTTGTTTTGTACGTCTATAACTATGTCGGCGATTTTTTCGTACTCTTTAGCTCTTTTTTCGTAAAGGCTCTTGGCCGAATCGTACGATTTGAACAGAGGCCGTTTTTTGATCTTTTTTTTGGCGTTTTTGCTCTTTGTGATTCTTTCGTAAATCCAGTCGAATTCGGCCTTTAGATATACGACGGTTCCGATTTTTTTTATGTTTTCTACTTTGTAAAACCCTCCGCCTGTTGATATTATGCTGTTTTTTACGCTCTTTTCCAGCCATTGGGCCGTGAACTTTTCCAACTTTCTAAAATGCTCTTCGCCGTACTTTTCGAAAATCTTTTTTATCTTTTTGTTGGTTAGACTCTCGATCAGATCGTCGGTGTCTATGGCGTAAAGGCCTGTTTCTTTGCTCAGAGCTCTGGCCAGCGTCCCTTTTCCTACGCCCATAAAGCCAATAAGAAGAATGTTTTTCATATCTCCTCTTTAGAAAAATTTTTTTATAATGCTATCAAATTTAGAGAAAATTAAAAAGGAGCCTCATGGCCGCCAGGTTTACCCATCTGCATCTTCATACCGAATATTCCCTGTTGGACGGCGCTAACAAGATCAAGGCTTTGGCCAAAAGATGCAAAGAGCTTGGAATGGAGTCGGTGGCGATTACCGATCACGGCAATATGTTCGGAGCCATAGATTTTTACAAGACCATGAAAGCGGAAGGAATTAAACCCATAATAGGCATAGAGGCCTATTTGCACAATCAGGAGGATCTGGGTGACAGATCCACAAAGCAGAGGTTTCATATCTGCCTTTTCGCCAAAAACGAAACCGGTTACAAAAATCTTATGTATCTGAGCTCCATGAGCTATATCGAGGGCTTTTACTACTATCCCAGAATTAACAAAAAACTTCTCAAAGAGCACTCCGAAGGTCTTATATGCACCAGCGCCTGTTTGCAGGGAGAGGTGAACTGGCACTTGAACACGAACAGCGAAAGAAACCTGAAATTCGGGGCTAAAGGGTACGAGGAGGCGAAGCGTATCGCACTGGAGTATAGGGAGATTTTCGGGGAGGACTTCTATCTGGAACTAATGAGACACGGCATCGTGGATCAGCACTACATAGACGAGCAGGTGATAAGACTATCTAAAGAGACCGGAATCAAAATAGTAGCAACCAACGATACCCACTATCTCGTTCAAGAGGACGCGGAACCGCATGAGGCCTTTATGTGTATCGCGATGAACAAGCTCTTTGACGATCCCCAAAGGCTCAGGCATTCCGTTCATGAGTTCTATCTGAAGTCGCCCCAAGAGATGGAGATACTATACGCCGATATTCCTGAAGCCTTGGAGAATACGCAAGAGATAGTCCAAAAGTGCAATCTTGAGCTAAAGCTGGGCGATCCTACGCCTCCTAACTTCAGGTTCACTCAAGAGTATGCTCAAAAGATAGGTCTTGAGTTGCCGGTAAACGAGCGTTACAGTCTGGAAAACGACGCAGTATTGTTCGAACATCAGTGTAGGATCGGATTGAAAAAGAGACTTAAAAACGTTCCGCAAAATGAGCACGAAAACTACTGGAGGCGCCTGGAGCATGAAATAGAGATTATAAAATCGATGAAGTTTCCGGGCTACATGCTGATAGTTTGGGATTTTGTTAGAGAGGCCAAAGAGAGAGGTATTCCCGTGGGACCAGGGAGGGGATCTGCGGCCGGAAGTCTGGTGGCGTGGGCGTTGGAGATAACAGATATAGATCCAATGCGATATTCACTGCTTTTTGAGAGATTTCTAAATCCGGAGCGGGTTAGCATGCCGGATATCGATATGGACTTCTGTCAGGAGCGAAGAGGCGAGATAATAGACTACGTGGTGGAGAAATATGGACGATATAACGTGGCGCAGGTTATTACTTTCGGTACTTTGCTGGCAAAGGGGGTAATCAGAGACGTAGGCCGCGTTTTGGGGATGAGCTATGCCGATGCGGACAAGATGGCGAAACTCATACCTGACAAACTGGGAATAACTCTGAATGAGGCCTATGAACAAGAACCCAAAATAAAGGAGTTGATCGAAAACGATCCTCTCAGCGCCAGAGTATGGAAGTTCGCCTTGGCGCTAGAGGGATTAAAAAGAAATGCCGGCATGCATGCCGCCGGAGTGGTTATCAGCAACGAGGAGCTGTGGCACAAAACACCCTTGTACAAACCTTCCGGAGAAGATACGCTCGTGACTCAGTATTCGCTCAACTTTCTCGAGGACGTGGATCTCATAAAGTTCGACTTTTTGGGATTGAAGACCCTGACGGTGATAGATAACGCTGTAAAACTTGTAGAAAAAAGATACGGTAAAAGAGTAAATTGGGATGAGATCGATCTGGACGATAAAAAGGTTTACGATCTAATCCAAAGCGGTCACACTCTCGGCCTGTTTCAGATAGAATCCCAGGGAATGCAGCGTCTCAACGCCAGGCTCAAACCAACTACCTTCGAGGATATAATAGCGGTTTTGGCTCTTTATAGACCTGGGCCGATGGAATCGGGAATGCTAGAGGAGTTTATCGAGAGAAAGCATGGCAGAAAAAGGATCTATTATCCTTTTGAGGAGGTGAGTTTCGAAGAGCTAAAAGAGACGCTCGAGCCCACTTACGGAATGATCGTTTATCAAGAACAGGTAATGCAGATCGTTCAGATAATAGGCGGATTTAGTCTCGGCGAAGCCGATATAATCAGACGCGCCATGGGTAAAAAGAAAAAAGATCTCATGGAGGAGTATAAAAAGGAGTTCGTAAAGCGTGCCGGCGAGCGCGGTTTCGATCCGGAGAAGTCACGTACGCTTTTTGAACTGATAGAGAAGTTCGCCGGCTACGGATTTAACAAATCCCATTCCGCCGCCTACGCGATGATAACTTTTCAGACCGCCTATCTAAAGAGCTACTATCCCCAGGAGTTTATGGCGGCTCTATTGACCAGCGAACAGGACAATACCGACAAAATTGTCAAATACGTTGATGAGGTAAAAAGACTGAAAATAAAACTGCTTCCTCCCAGTATAAAGCGATCCTCCCTCGAATTTAGCGCCACCGAAATCGACGGAGAGGACGTGATACTTTTTGGATTGGGAGCCATAAAAGGCGTTGGAGAGAGTGCGGTCGTTTCGATTCTGGAAGCCAGAGACGAGGGGGGATTCGCGGATCTGGACGAGTTTTTGCACAAGATAGATCCCGCTAAAGTGAACAAAAAGGTTATCGAAGCTCTTATCAAATCAGGGGCGATGGACGATTTCGGATACAGCAGAAAGACCCTTTTACACAATATAGAAAAGATAGTGGAAACCACTCACGAAGTTGCAAGAGCAAAAAAGATGGCTCAAAACTCTCTTTTTGGCGACACAAAAGAGATGACACAGATAAAAATTGAGCTTGAGGATCTGGGAGAGTTCGATCTAAAAAGAATTTTGGAACTCGAAAAGGAGACCCTCGGTTTTTACGTATCCGGCCATCCTCTGGACAACTTTAGGGATGAGCTAGAAAAGATATCATATACGCTCTCTAGCGATCTGGAGAACATTGCAGACGGTAGCGAAGCCCTTTTTGTAGGTAAAGTAGAGGAGATAAAAACCAAAATCAGTAAAAAAGGGAACAAGTTCGCGATAGTCAACGTAATGGATCTGCACGGGAACATAGAGTTGATGCTCTTTAGCGATAAACTAGAAGAGCTCGAAAAGATGGATTTGGAAAAACCGGTGGCTTTTAAAACCTACATTACCAAAGATGGCGATTTTACCAGAATTAGATGCGACAAGATTGTTTCGTTGCAAGAGGCTTCAAACGAAAAAGTTCAAACCAAAATAGAAGAGAGATACGAAGAGCCGCTAATTATAAAACTGCCTCTAACCCACGAGCTGGAGATTTTGGAAGAGCTTTACCGTCTGGCAAAGAGCCATCCTGGCAGACGGCCGCTGAAACTGATAATCTCTTCGAAGCTACAGGAGGTGGAGATCGAGTCCGGCGTTTACGTCGATTCCCAGTTCGAAAAGAGACTCGGTCAGCTGAATTTGACGGACGTGGCCTAAAATTCGAAGGCGTACGGAATCTTTTCCTTTTTGCGTCTTCGGCTCTTTCCTGCCCACTCCATAAGATCTTCCAGATCGAAAAGAAGAAGATTCTCCATAGGATGTTTTAATAGCTCGTTGCTAAAGCCGCTTTTGGAAAAAAGAGCGTAGATATCCGGATTGATATTCGCTATTTCACACTTTTTAATCAATGAGGTCAACGTTTTTTTGCAGATTTTGCTGTTTTTCCATTTGCACTCCCCAACTATGGTCTGTCCGTTTTCCAGCGTGATCAAGATATCCAGTTCTATCTTTTGGTCCCAGTAGCTTCCGCTGGATTCTATGTTTGAAAACCGCTCTTTGATCATCTCGTTGGAGAGCTCTTCGTATGTAAAAGATACGAAGTTTTCGAGATCTTCGCTTATATATTTTAAAATATCTTTGGTGTCGCCTTTTTTGATCGCATCGATGTTTGGTTCTATATACCTAAACCAAAAACGAAAAAAAGGTTTTTTGAATCTGATTTTATGAGAGACTCTGTAGCGTCTGAGGCTCTTTTTGAGTCTTTCCCCTCTTTTTCTTTTTGGGGGTTCCTCTCTTGAAAGCTCCTTGTGGACTATCTCTTTGTATATAAGCTCTTCGATTTTCGTTTTTGCAGCCGAGTCGTGCAGTTTGGATTTTTTTACGGCGTTAGAAATTTTTCTGTCTCCCAGAGCCAGCAGACTCAGCAGCTCTCTTTCGGAAGGGTTGCAAATTAGCAGATCGCGCTCTATCGAACCTACGTTTTCGAAAATGTTCGCGACGATTTCATTGATAACCTCTTTTTGCGGATCGATGCGAAAATAGTCGAAAAAACCGCCGAATATCGAATAAAATACGGTAGCTTTTTCTATCTCTTCCGGATCGACGCCGGAATAGAACTTTAAAAACTCCTCTTTGATTATATCGCTCCTTTTTAGGTGAACTTTAGTATAATCATATCAAAAAGGCTAGAGCATGAAAAGAGTCGCGTTCTCTTTTTTTGTAGCGGTGAGCTTGCTTTTCGGATCGGCAAACGATACTCTCCAGGAGAGCGGGGATGTTTTGGAGCGCTTTTTGTCCATTCCCGAAGAGAGTGTTCCTTTGGAGCTTTTGAACGACGCTAAAGCCATAGCGGTCTTTCCGAACGTTATAAGGGCCGGTTTTTTGGTTGGCGCCAGATACGGAAAAGGGGTTTTGTTTCTTAAAGAAAATCGAGGCGGGTGGTCTTGCCCGCTGTTTGTAACACTAAAAGGCGGTAGTCTGGGATGGCAAATAGGTGCCCAGTCCATAGAGATCGTTTTGGTATTCAAAACGAGAGAGAGGATCGATGATCTTTTAAAGGGAAAGATTACCCTGGGCGGGGATGCCTCCGTGGCGGCAGGTCCTGTAGGCAGAAACGCCCAGGCGGCGACGGATTTGAAAATGAGATCCGAGATATTTTCATATTCCAGGAGCAGAGGTCTATATCTGGGCCTATCTTTGGCTGGCTCCATTTTAGAGCCGGATTGGGAGCTAATGAGGGAGTTTTATAAGAGTGAAAATTTAGATCCAAATTTCTGCAACGAAAAAAAGAGCGATCCTGAAATCAAAAAAATCCAGGAACTGCTTTATCAGTACGTGAGGTAGAGAATGTATCCGTGGGAAACCGCGTCGCGACGCAACAACAGAAAAAAGCCTTTTAGGCCCAGATGTAAAAGATGCAAAAGCAACAAAGGAGTCATTCCCATCGTATACGGATTCGAAGCAAAAGAGGAGCTATTGCGGATGGAAAAGGCAAATCTTGTTGTTTACGGCGGTGTGGCCCGTAGCGTCGACTCTCCCAACTGGAGATGCACAAAGTGCGGCGAGGAGTTTTTAAGATGATAGTAAAACATACAAAAATTAAAGACTTTGATCGAATAAAAAGTATTTTGGAAGGGGAGGGTTTTTTTAATATCTTTTTGTGGCGCGATTCAAAAGGAACCTTTTATGATACCCATACCCATCCCCATTATGAACTCAGATGGGTTATAGAAGGCTCGATAATAATAAGAAGCGGCGAAAAGAGCTATGTTCTAAAACCGGGCGACAGATTCGAAACCGAACCTTTAACCCCCCATAGCGCCGAGGTACTGGAGGAGGTGGTATATGTTTGCGCTTCTAGGTAGAGCGATTTTGTCGCTGGCTTTGGCTACCGGGTGGTTATTTGCGTGCAGCGGTGACTGTATCAAATGTCACCCCGTATTGAAAAAGAGCCTGGACAAAGATTATCACGCCGTTATAAAAAGATGTATAGAGTGTCACGAAAACAGCTCTACCGGAACCAGCGAATGCGGTAGGGACTGTTTCGAGTGCCACAGCAGAAAAAAACTGGAGCGATCTGCGCTGCCGGAGCATAGAGCCGTAAAGAACTGTTCAAAATGCCACATAGACAGAGAGAGCATAAAAGAGTCAATTTTCGATATGAATAGATACGAGGATCGATAATCGAGTGGTGGGCTCGGCAGGACTCGAACCTGCGACCAACCGGTTATGAGCCGGTTGCTCTAACCAACTGAGCTACGAGCCCGAGGCGATTTTTAAGAACGAGTGGAATTATACAAAAAATTGAACCTAAAAGCAAGTAGATGTTCCAGTATTCCAAAAAGGATCATAAAGTTAACAAAACTGCTGCCGCCGTAGCTAAACAGAGGTAGAGGAACGCCTACGACAGGTGCCAGTCCGATGGTCATGGCTATGTTGACGCTCATATAGACAAATAGCAGCAAAGCTATGGCCGTTGCCACCACCTGCGTAAAATAGTCTCCTTTTAGTTTGTAGTTGAGACTAAGAATATGCATAATAAGCATTGCGTAAAGTCCGACCAGAAAAAGGGCGCCGAAAAAGCCGAATCTTTCAACGTAGTATGCGAAGATGAAATCGCTCGAGGCAATAGGCAGAAATTTTAGCTGAGTCTGCGTGGCCTCCTGCTTTTCTTTGCCGCTCAATCCCCCCGATCCGATGGCTATTATCGACTGCTGAACGTGGTAGCTCGGTTTTTCGCTTAGAAAATCGTGTATTCTCTTTTTTTGATAGTCGTGAAGCAGATATTTATAGGACACTGGCGCAAAAAGAGAGATCAAAACTATCAAAGAAACCCAAATTTTCCAGTTTACTCCAACGATAAAGAGTACGCCGTAGCCGATGATCAGTAAAATCAGAGCCGTACCTAGATCGGGCTCTTTCGCAATCAAAACAAAAGGCAACAGAATATAAAAGGAGAGCCTCAAAAACTCTTTTAGACCGTATCCGTTTTTGGGCGGAGGTCTCTCTTGGATCAGGTAGGCCAGCATTAGGATAAAGGCCGGTTTGAATATTTCAGATGGCTGAATGGTAAAGTGAACAAAAGGAATTTCCAGCCATCTTTGGGCGCCGAGTCTGCTAACGCCGAACAGGTCCACGCTGATCAAAAGAGCGATGTTGATCCAGTATATCGCCGGAATAAGCCATCTATATTCCCTAAGAGGAGTTAAAAAGAATATAACGAACGCGGCGCCGCCTACCGCTATATAGACGAGCTGTTTTTTTGAAAGAGCCGGGTCGATTTCCGAAATGAGATAAAAAGATATGGTTATTATCGGAATGATCAGCAGTACCAAAATAAAATCGAAATGTGTTATTATACGTCTGTCTATCAGAAATCTCATTAACTATCCTACCTTTTGCTTTGAAATTATAGCAAGTCGAAAGGAACGGCCGCAATGAAGAAGATTTTTAGAGCCCACAATAAAGAGAGGCTCGACAAGTTTTTGGCACGCTCTTTGAATATAGCGAGAAACCAAGCCGAATCTCTTATAAAAAAGGGACTGGTAAAGAGTTCGGGAGAGGTTTTGACAAAATGCGGGTATAGAATCGAACCCGATCGAGATATAGAGGTCTATTTACCGGAACCCGAGAAAGAGAAGGCAAAAAAGGTCGATTTTGAGGTGGAGATTATTTACGAGGACGATTTTATTTTGGTTTTGAACAAACCGGCCGGACTCACCGTTCATCCGGCGCCCAGCGTTAAGGAGCCCACATTGGTCGACTGGCTGAAATATAGAGGTTTTTCCCTATCTACCATAGCCGGAGAGGAGAGAACCGGAATAGTTCACAGGCTGGACAAAGAGACCAGCGGCGTACTGGTAGTGGCAAAGAGCGATACGGCACATTCTAAACTATCTTTACAGCTTCAAGACAGAACGATGGGCAGATACTATCTGGCTCTGATAGAGCCTCCGTTAAAAGATAATCTTGTAGTCGAAAGACCCATAGGTCGAAATCCTAAAAACAGATTGAAAATGGCCGTTGTTCCAAACGGCAAAGAGGCCAAAAGCGCTTTTGCCAAGATAGCTGTTGACAAAACCGAGAGGATCGAATTAATAGGCGCGAAACTCCATAGCGGTAGAACGCATCAGATCAGAGTGCATCTCT
>JAMONM010000024.1 GCA_027065825.1 Campylobacterales bacterium
CGTAACCGACCCCCTCCTTTTCGAGCATCGGCTTTAGTCTCTGCAGCTCCTCCAAAACGTCGTTTGCCACGAAAACTGCGTTCGTTCCTTTGAGTTTAGCTACCGTCAAAGTATACTGCTCTTTTGTTTCCTTTAGATCTTTGGTCCAAATTAGCGCCTCTTTAAAATTTTGGATATCGATTCCGTCCTCCACGGTGGCTACGTCCTTGACATAGATTGGAGAACCCATATAGTTGGCCACCATGATGTTCTTTACGTCCTCGATGCTCTCGATAGCGTTCGGAACGCCGAAAATTACGATTTTATTGTCTTTGGTCCTGTTTTTGACCTCGGGAACCTGCAGCGCGACGGACTGGACAGCCTTCATAATCTGTCCCATAGAGATGTGGTAGCCTTTTAGCTTGTTTAGATCCACCAAAATATTGAACTGCCTTTTATGGGCCCCTTTTAATTCCGTTTTTGAAACGTTCTTGATTCTATTGAATCTATACTGGATATCCTTGACTATCTTGTAGAGTCTGGCGTCGCTAAGAGCAGGATCCTTTTTATAAAAGGCGAAAGTCAAAATAGGAATATCTATATCGATATCGAAAGGTTTTACGAGAGGCTGCATAGCGTTTTTAGGGAGCTGATCCATATTCTGCATCACTTTGTCGTAAAGCTTCAGATTGGAGATCTCCCTGTTTTCCCCAATATAGTACTGTACGTTAACTATCCCCACGTTTTCCATGGCCATCCCGTAGATATACTCGACGCCAGAAATCTCTCTAATTTTCTCTTCGAGAGGTTTTACTATGACGTTTTCTATCTCTTTCGGGGAAGCGCCGGGCATAGGAACGATAATGGCTCCGCCGCTAATCGCTATTTGGGGATCCTCCTCCCTCGGCATTATCTCCAGCGCCAAATAGCCCACCGCCAGAATAAAAACCGCCAACAGAGCAGTCAACGGGTTGTGCAGAAACGTCAGTGCCAGTTTACCCGCAATATCCCTGGGCTGATAATCGCATTTAACTTCCGCCATCTCCTATCCTCATTCGATTATTATTTCGGAATACATTCCGGGAATGATATCTTTTCTGGAACCTTTGTCAAAAGATATCTTGACTTTGAATTTATGGGTCATCGGATTTGAAGCAGGTATTATAGAGGTGATTTTGCCCTCTCCCTCAAAACCTACCGAAGGTATCCTGACTTTTGCGGCTTTACCGATTTTGACGCTTTTGAGATTGCTTTCGCTAATTTCGACCATAACTTTTAGATTATCCAACGAGGTCAAAACCAAAGCCGGCATTCCGGGTATTGCTATCTGCCCTTCTTGGATATTTTTCTGGATAACCACCGCGTCGTTCGGAGCCTTGAGTTTGAGATACTCATACTGATGCATAACCTCTTTTAGCTTGGCCTTCGCCTGAGCCAGCTGTTTTTTCGCTATTTGGACCATATCTTGGGTGTTTTTAAACATCAGCTCCATATTTTCGAGCTCATATTTCGCCACCATACCCTTTTCATACAATCTTTTGTGTCTTTCATAGTTCAATCTCACGTTGTGAAGCATGTTTTCGTTCATCTGTACCGCAAGCATAGCCTGCTGAATCATCAGTTCCACCTGAGATTTTGCCAGGTCGATCTCCTTGCTGTCGATTTTGTAGAGTAGATCGCCCTTTTTAACGTAATCGCCTTCGGAGACGTAGACTTTTTCCACAAAACCCATAAATCTGCTAGCGATCATTTTCGTATCGTCGCTCATCACCGTTCCGGAAAGTCTAAGTTCCGCTGCGAACAGAGAACCGGCCAACACTATCAACGCAATCGCCTTTTTCATTTAACATCTCCTTTGTCTAAAATACTCTCCAGCATGAAAACCTTTTCGTTACGCTCCGTTTTTGTCTTCAGCAGTTCCATCAGAGCCTTTAGCTCCTCTGAATGTTTAATCAATACGTCGCTGATCTTGGCCAATCCCTCACGATATTTGGCCTGATAATGTTCATAAACTCTCTTTGCGAAATCGAGTTCCCTCTTTTTAGCTGTTACGTCGAAATCCTTGCTTTTTACTTCGGTGATTATCTGTTTGATCTTTAACGCTATACCTCTTTTAGCCATACGATACTGCTCTGCCATTTTGAATCTTTCGATCTTCGCCTTTTGGACCTGAGCCGAGGTCTCTCCACCGTTGAAAATATTCCATTTCAACTGGGCTCCTATCGTATAAAAATCCTTGTCCCAAAAATCGTTAAACGGTACGTTATCCGAACTGCCGTACTCCCCAAAAGCGCCTATTTCAGGATAATAACCGCTCTTTTGCAGTTTGACGTTCATTTCGGTAATTTTTACTCCCAGTTTCGCCTTTTGCATATCGAAACTCTTTTGAACCATCTCATCAACGCTCAAAGTCGGCAAAGAGGCCAGCTCTTGAGTATGTTCGATCGAAGAAACATCCTCTCCGATAAGGAACTCTAGAAACTGGTAGGCTAGATCTCTATTTAGCTTGGCCTGATTCAAATAGCTCTCAATTTCCGCCTTTTTGGCTTGAACCTCCAAAAGATCGGTATCTTTTGCGTAACCTTCGCTCATAAAGGCTTTGATTATGTTTTCTAGCTTGTCTATATCGGACTTTATGGAGTTTAGATTCTGAATATAGTTTTCCACCAGCGTTATGTCGTAAAAAACCTTTTTTGTCTGAAATATCTTTTCGTTTACGATCTGTTTTGATTCGATAGCGCTCATCCTCTCCATAGCTTTGGAGATTTTTTCGTACTGTGTCAGCTTGAATCCGGTAAAGAGCGGAACCATATAGGTCAGCTTGCTTTGGAAATGGTTTCTGGCTTCGGGATAGTTCAGATCCGCAGGAGCGGTATCCAAAAGAGCGTTTTGCATCGCCGGATTAGACATAAGGTTCGTAAAAACGGCGAAGTCGCCTCCGGCCAGCTGCAGCGCCTGCCCAACTCCTCCCAAAAAATCGCTAAATCCGAAATCTCTAAAAGTGGCTTCGCGAGACTGGAGTTTGAATCCAAAAACGTTGCCCGCGTCGTTAGAGCGTAGCGCCATGAACGTATAGTCGAGTTTGCCGTAATTGTAGCTTTTTGCGATTTTGGTTTTGAATTTGGCTATCTCTTCGTCAAACCTGGCTATTTTAATCTCGTGGTTGTTCTTCTTGAGCAGCTCTATCGCATCTTCGAGCTTTAGACGCTCTATTCCGGCAAAAGCGGTCAGAGCCGCCAACATGGCCAACAAAATGGTTCTCATAAACTCCTCCGAATTTAGATAGATTGCCTTTAGATGTTAATAACGGTAGTATGATTATATAATATTAATCTTAACTATTGATTAATATTATAGTTTTAATAAGGATTTTTTATCAAATGCGGGGAAATCCCCGCGCTGCATTACAAAATAGCGTAGGATACGGAGATACAGGCCTCTAAGCTTTCGAGCTCTTTTAGAGTTTCGGGCGTTACGTCGTCATCTACGATTATTACCGCCAAAGCGTGTCCATGTTCGTCCCTGCCGAGCCTAAAATCCGCTATGTTGATATCGTGTTTGGCCAAAATCATTCCTACTTGACCGATTACGCCCGGAACATCCGTATTTTTAAAGAGTATCATTTTACCTTTTGGTTCCACGTCCAGGGCGAATCCGTTAATTTCAACCACTCTTTGGACACTCTCTTCGAAAATGGTTCCGCCGATTTCTATTACGTCCTTATCGGTAGTGAGCCTCACGGAAACTTTGTTTTTATAACCGCTTTTGTTGGGTCCGACCGATGTTTTTAGCTCTATTCCCCTCTCCTTTGCGACAAATTCGGCGTTAACGTAGTTGACGCCTTCTCCTAGAGACTCTTTAAGGGCCCCAACGACCACGAAAGTCTTTAGCGAATCGATATATTCGCCGATATCTCCTTCGGCGCTGACTTTGATTGATTTAAAGGCGCCTTTGTTGACCTGTGCGGCCAAAAATCCCATTTTCTGGGACAGTTCCAGATAGGGTCTGACAAAGGACGGAATCTCGTCCTCTTTTATAGGAAGATTCAAGGCATTCGGATAGCTGCTGCCTCTGGCGGCCTCTATCGCGGCCTCTGCCGCCTGAGTAGCTATCTTTTCCTGAGATTCTACAGTATTCGCTCCCAGATGGGGCGTAACGGTAACGTTATCCAGATCCAACAGTTTGTTATCGGTGGCAGGCTCTTTGGAGAAAACGTCCAAACCGGCAAATCTGATCTTGCCGCTTTTTAATCCTTCGTAGAGCGCCTCTTCATTATAGAGACCGCCTCTGGCGCAGTTTATCAAAATAACGCCCTCTTTCATTTTGGCGATCTCCTCTTTGCCTATCATATTTATAGTCTCTTTGTTTTTTGGAGTATGGATCGTGATTATGTCGCAGGCGAGGATATCTTCGAAATTTTTAGTATACTTGACGCCCAAATCGGTAGCTTTTTCAGGAGGAATATATGGATCGTAGGTAATCACCTCCATCTCGAAAGCCAAAGCTCTTACGCCCACGCGACTTCCTATATTACCGAAACCTATAATCCCCAGTTTTTTTCCTTTGAGCTCGGTCCCCAACCAGTTCTCTCTTTTCCATACTCTTTCATATTTTAACTGATTGTGGGCGTAGGGGAAAGATCTTACGCAACTGAGCATATGGGCCATAGTCAATTCAACGGCGGCGATGGTGTTGGCCGTGGGAACGTTCATAACGATAATCCCTCTGCGGCTACACCCTTCTATGTCCACGTTGTCAACTCCCACACCGGCTCTGACCACGGCCTTTAACTTTTTAGCGGCTTCCAAAAACGGCTCGTCAACCGGCGTAGGACTTCTGGTAATAACCACGTCCGCATCAGCTACAGCTTTATATAGAGGTTCTCCTTTGGGAACGTCGGCCGCGTTGAGCAGCTCTATGTCCTGCTCCTTTTTCAACAGCTCTATTCCCTTTGGATGTATATGGTCGCAAACTACTATCTTTTTTTTCATATATTAACCTCTGTCACTCGTTGTTGTTCAGTTTGTCTTTTATAATTTCGCCCAAGGTTATCTTTTCGTCATCTTTATTGATCTCTTTTAGGGCCTCTTTCTCTTTTATTTTGGATAGTCTTCTTACAGAAAGCCTGATTTTGTCCCTTTCAGGATCGAGCAGCGTAATGACTCCTTCGATTTCGCTTTGCGGAGCTAGCTCCTCTTTTTTCAGAGGAGAGAGATCTTCGTTTCTAATCAGCGCGTCCACCCCTGGTTGAAGTTCTACAAACACTCCGAAATCTTTGATATCTTTGACTTTGCCCTTTACTATCTCTCCGACTCTTTTTTCTTTCGCGTATTTCTGAACCGGCGATTCCAAAACCGCTTTTCTGCTAAGAGAGATCTTTTCGTTCTCTTTGTCTATCTTGGCTATTTTAACCTCGACCTCATCTCCAACGTTAAGTACGTCTTTGGCTTTGGATTTGTTCCAGTCCACATCCTGATTATGCAACAAACCCTCTACCGAACCTATTTTAACAAAGGCTCCGAAGTCGGTAATAGACGTAATCTCACCTTTGACCACGTCTCCTTCTTTGTAGTTTTTCAAAAACTCCTCGAAAGGTTTCGGTAGCAGATTCTTCAAAGAGACTCTAAGTTTTCTGTTTTGAGGATCTATCTCTATAACCTCTACGTTGATCTCCTCGCCGATGCTTAGATAATCTTTGGGATGCTTGACTCTCTTGTCCCAGCTGATTTCTGAAATATGCAAAAAGCCCTCAACGTCGTTTCCGAGATCAACGAACACGCCGTAGGGTTCTATGTTGCTTACGGTAACGTTTATCGTATCTCCCACCTCTAGTTCGTCTTTGATTTCGTTCCAGGGATCCGGCTGGGTAGCTTTTACGGAAAGAGAGAGCCTGTTTTTCTCCTCGTCGTAGTTTATGGCTTTAACGCTTACGCTCTCTCCCTCGTTGTAATATTTTGCCGGATTGACCGGACCTTTGTAGCTGATCTCGTTGTAATGTACCAATCCCTCCACTCCGGGCGCAACCTCTACGAACATTCCGTAGTTGGTTATCTTTTTGATGGTTCCTTCGACGATCTTGTCGTTATCGATCAGATCTTTTATGATCTCTTTTTTGCGCTCTTTTTCCTCTTCGATATACTTTTTTCTCGATATAACTATGGAGTTGTTCTCTTCGTCGATCTTTACTATTTTGGCCTTGATTTTTCTACCGGGCTCCCCTTTTTTCATATACGAAAGAGAGTTCGGCATAAAAAACTGAACCCCTTCGCTCTCGACGGTATATCCTCCTCTGTTCTTACCGGTAATTACGCCTTCGACCACGATATTTTCGAAATCGTCCTTGTGCTCTTTGATAAATTCGGCCGTTTTCGCCTTGGCGATCGCTTTTTTATGTGAAATTATAGGCCGCTCGTTTCTAAAACCGGAAACCAGTACCTTTATCGTATCTCCCACGTTATATTTTAGGTTTCCCTCTTCGTCGCTAATTTCGGAAATATTCAAAATCCCCTCTTGCTTTTCGCCTATATCGACCAGTACTCTTTCGTTATCCTGAATCTCTACTATATGCCCGTCTATCAGCTTTGATTCGCTCTTTTTAAAAGACTCTTCGAGCATCGAGGCGAAATCTTCGCCGGACTCTCCCGTCCCCATCAGTTCCTCTCTATCCATTGTGCTATCCTTGATTTTTTTGAAATTTCGCTATTATACTTTAATTTCCCTTATTTTGGCAATAACTCGCTCTATAATCCAGTCCGGCGTTGAGGCCCCGGCAGTAATTCCACACAGTTTTTTTCCCAGAAACCACTCCCGCTTGATTTCGTTTTCGTCCTCTATCAGATAGCTTTCGCTACAGTTCTCTTTGCAGATGTTGTAAAGTTGTTTGGTGTTTGAGGAGTTTTTTCCGCCTATGACCACCATGATATCGGCCTCTTTCGATAATTCTCTGGCCGCGTCCTGATTTTCGAACGTAGCGTTGCATATGGTGTTGAAAACTCTAACTTCCTTGCATCTTTGCATCAGATAATTCACTATTTTTTGGTACTCTTCAAACTTTCTGGTCGTCTGGGCCACGGTAGCCACTCTATCCTTTAGCGTCACTTTTTCCAACTCCTCTATACTCAAAACCACTACCGGATCTTTTGCGTAACTCATAACCCCTTTGATTTCCGGATGGTTGATATCGCCGAAAATCACGATGCTATAACCCTCTTTGCTCATCTCTTCGACGATCTGTTGCGGCTTGGTTACAAAGGGACATGTGGCGTCTATTATCCTGTTTTTGTTCTCCTGGAGTTTTCGCAGCTTCTCTTTTGGAATACCGTGGGTTCTAATCACTACCGTCTGACCGGACTTTATCTCGTCTATATCCTCCACAAGGCCGACGTTGAACTCCTCTTTTAATCTCTCGATCTCCTTTTTGTTATGGATCAGAGGACCTAAAGTATTGCTGTTTCTGGTCTGTTCGGCTATTTTTATAGCCCGTTTCACGCCGAAACAGAAACCGTAGCTCTTTGCCAGCTTAATCTTCAACTCTCACCTCTGTTATCTCTTTTAGAATATCTATGAAATTGGGAAAAGACGTGGCTATACACTCTGTATCTTCGATCTTAGCCCCGCAACGCAGTCCGGCAATCGCGAAACTCATAGCGATACGATGATCTCCGAAGCTGTCGTGAACATCGCATCTGAGATCCCCTCCTTCTATCTCATATCCGTCTAAGAGCTCCCTAACCTCGATAGAGCATTTTTTTAAATTCTCTACCACGCTTTTAATTCTATCGCTCTCCTTGACTCTCAGCTCTTGGGCGTTTTTAACCACACTTTTGCCTTTAGCGACGGCCATGGCTATCGAAAGTGCGGGCAATTCGTCTATAAGCCACGAGATATTTTCGCTGACTATCACGCCGTTTAGTTGGGAATGGGAAACTACTATATCCCCTATCGGCTCATATTTGTCGCTCTTTTTTACAAATTCGACTTTTGCCCCCATCCTGGCCAAAACTCTATATGCTTCGATTCTCGTTGGATTAAGCGTAACGTTTTTTATGGTCACTCTGCTATTTGGAATAATCGCCGCGGCGACGGCAAAGAAAAAGCCGCTGGAGGGATCGGCGGGAATATCTATATCCAGCGGTTCCAGCGGAGAGTTTAACGGAGAGATCTCAACCATGTAACCGTTGTAGGTTAACTCGGTTTTTATATCCGCTCCCATACCCTTTAACATCCTTTCGGTATGGTCTCTGCTGAGTTCGGGTTCACTATACCGGCTTTTGCCCTTGGCTTTTAAAGCCGCAAGTATCATAGCGCTTTTAACCTGTGCGGAGGAAATGGTTCCTCTAAAATCGAAACTGCTCAATTTCGATCCCCTAATCGCTAAAGGCGCCAGATTGCCACCATCTCTGCCGTCGATTATGGCGCCGATTTTTCTGAGGGGTTCCGTTACCCTTTTCATCGGCCTTTTTCTGAGATATTTATCCCCGCTAAGAACGAAAAAACCGTCCATAGAACTCAGCAAACCGCAAAAGAGCCTCATTCCAGTTCCGCTATTTCCGCAATCTAAAATATCATCGGGCTCTCTCATTCCCTTTGGCGTTATGACAATCTCGTCTTCGCCGGCTTTAATATCCGCGCCTAGTTTCTCTACGATTTTTAACGTATTTAGCGTATCCTCGGCCATCAAAAAGTTTCTTATTCTGCTCGGTTTTTCCGCAAACAGCGAAAACATAGCGCTCCTGTGGGAAATAGACTTGTCGGGCGCGATAGAGGAGATTTCCAGATCGAAAGGTTCGCACTTTTTTACCGTCATCGTTTTCATCTCAAAACAGCTCCGATCTTGTCTTGTAGTATGGCCAGTATCTCGCCCATCACTGAAGATATCTCCTCCTCGCTGAGAGTTTTAGTATCTGACTGAACCGCAAATCTTATCGTAAGACTCTTTTTGTCCCCCAATTTCTCGTCGCTAAATATATCGACCGGATAGAACCTTTTTATCTGCTCGGGCAAACACCCTTCAAGAGCCTCTTTAACATTCTCGTATCCCAGATTTTTTTCGATCAATATACTCAAATCTCTAAAGGCAACCTGGTATACCGAATACTCCTTGGCCTCTTTTCCGCCAAAGTCGATCTGATCAAAATCTATTTCGCAAACGTAGCATTCTGGCAGATTGAACATATCCGCGACATTTGGATGTAACTTATAGAGCTTTCCGAATCTTCTCTTTTTCATGACCATATAGGCGCAAATATAGGGATGTTCCAGCTTTGTAGCGGCTTGCGACGGGATCAGCTCAAAATCTCCGAAAATCGCAGATAGTCTCTTTACGAACTCTTCAAAGTCCACTAGGGCCGGTTTGCCCTGATTGGAAACCCTCTCCGGTTCGGCTCCGCCGCAAAATATATAGGTGGCCGCCACTTTTTCGTTTCGTTTTCTATCAAATACCTTCCCTATTTCGAACAGCCTTATGCTTTTGATACCGTTTCGAAAATTCTCCGAACACTGTTTCAGCAATCCCGGCACCATGGATGTGCGCAAAGTATCCATTTCGCTGGTGATAGGATTTTGTAGGTCCAGATCCGGCTCAATAGTTTCTAGTCCGAGATTTTGCAAAATTTTTCTTTCGGCGAATATGTAGCTCGTGGTTTCGAAAAAGCCGGCCGCCACGGAAAGATATCTGATGCTCTTTTTGTTTCGATACTCTATCAGCGAATCGTTGATTCTGTTTTTCTCCTCTATCAAAAAAGGCTTGGGTTCAATATTGTCGATTCCAATAAACCTAACGCACTCTTCGGCTATATCCTGTTCGTTGGCAATATCGTGCCTAAAGGAGGGAACTTTTACCACTATATTTTGTTTTTCGCTTTTAATAACGCTAAAACCGAGTTTTGAGAGAATCTTTACTATCTGGTTGTTGGTTATCTCCTGCCCTATCAAAGAGGAGAGATTGTCGACGTTGATATTCAGGCTCTTTTCCTCTTCGTCGTTTAGAATCTCGTGTGTTCCGGAAAAAATCTCTATATCGCTATATTTTCGAACCAGGTAGCAAAAATAGTCCATCCCCATATACAGTTGGGGATTGCTTCCCCTGCTGCTTCTGTAGTACACCCAGTCCTTTTCGATCTCGCCTTTTTTGGAAGCCTCATAAAAACGTCTGGACAACAGCTCGGGATCGATATAGCTTGCTTCGGCTATAAAATATTCCGAACCGCTTTTGGGCTTGGAGTCCTCGCTTTGACAGACTCCTATAACGGAAAGCTTTTTGCTGTCGAAAACGGCGTCCATCCCGTTTTCGTCTCTTTTGATCTCGATAAGAGCCTCTTTTTCGTTTTTGAAAACCGAATAGTCGTAGCATCTTATAATAACTCCGACGCTATAAGTGGTATAAAAGGCCAGCTCTTCGAGTCTGTTTCTAAAGCTCTCCTCTACAAGAGCCAATCTGAACCTGACGATTAAAGGAGAGGAGAAACTGTCGTTTTTAAAGACTTTGTAGAGTAAATTGGCATCGCACTCCTCATGTTTTAAATGCAGCAGTCTACCGATTCCCAGCTGAACTCTCTCCTTTTTTTCAAACGTCACGTCTTCCAAACTTTTGAGGGATAGATCAAAAGCCGCCGCTATCTCTCTCGATATACCGTAAATACTCAGACAATCCCCGCGGTTGGCCGTAAGTTCGATATCTATAATCTCGTCGCTGAGAATTTCGTACTCTCTGAGCTCCTTTCCCAGAATCAGCTCTCCTATACTTTCGTCCAGAACCATAATTCCGTCTTCCAGAGCTGGAAGACCTATCTCGGTAGAGGAGCAGATCATGCCCTCACTCTCCACTCCTCTTAATTTGGCCGGTTTAATCTCAAAATCCTCTCCCAGTTTGGCTCCTACGATAGCAACCGGTACGAACTGCCCTTTTGCCACGTTTTTAGCGCCGCATACAATCTGTTTGACGTCCCTGCCTATATCGACCATACAAATAGAAAGCCTGTCCGCATCCGGATGTTTGCGGCACTCTACGACTTTGCCGACCACAACCTTTTTGGGTATATTCAGCTTTTTGTATTCGGCTACCTCAAACCCTATGGAGTTTAGCCTATCCAGCAAAGTTTTAGTATCTACCGAAGATATATCCACCCATTCTTGAATCCAGCTTCTGGTTATTATCATCTAAACTGCTCCAGTAGTCTCAGATCCCCTTCAAAAAGGGTTCTAAGGTCAGAAATTTTATGTATAAGCATCGCAAATCTCTCCACTCCCAAACCGAAAGCGTATCCGCTGACATTTTCGTAGCCTACCGCCTCGAACACGTTCGGATCGACCATTCCGCATCCTAAAACCTCTAGCCAACCCGTGTTCGAACAGACCCTGCACCCTTTTCCGTCACAGAAAATACAGCTGATGTCAACTTCGGCCGACGGTTCCGTAAAAGGGAAAAAACTCGGTCTATATCTAATGCGCACGTCGCCGAACATATAGTGCAAAAAATCGCCCAGAATAAATTTCAAGTTCGCAAAGCTGACTCTATCTTTCGAATCTACCAAAAGCCCTTCTACCTGATGGAACATAGGAGTGTGCGTCAGATCGAAATCCCGCCTAAACACCGGTCCGGGACTGATCATTCTAATAGGGGGCTGTTGACTCATCATGGTCCTAATCTGTACTGGCGAGGTATGGGTTCTAAGAAGCATACCGTCGTTGAAATAAAAGGTATCTTGCATATCTCTGGCCGGATGGTGCTTTGGCAGATTTAGAGCCTCGAAATTGTGGAAATCGTCCTCCACCAAAGGACCGGTCTCCACGGAAAAGTTCATGGACACGAAATATTCTATTATCCTATCCAGCGTAGATTGAACCGGATGCAAGGCCCCCTTGTAACCGGCGGGAGAATAGAGAGAAACGTCTATTTTTTCGCTTTCGAGCCTTCTTTTTAGCTCTTTTTGCTGAAGCTCCTCTTTTTTCTCGGCCAATAGCTTGGTAATTTTCGCCTTTAGTTCGTTGAGCTCCTTGGCAACTTTCGGTTTTTCCGAAGGAGCGACGTTTTTTAATTTCGCGAACTCGGCGGCCAGCAAACCCTTTTTGCCCAACAGCTTTATCCTGATACTCTCCAGCTCTTCCAGATCGACCGCATTTTCGATCTTAGTCAACCACTCTTGCAAAAAATACCCCTGTTTTTGGTTTTGCAAATAATATTACAAATATTATTATAAAAAGATAAGATTTACTATAATATACTAACTCTCGCTAGGCTAAAAACAAAGGAGCTTAAATGTGTATCTTCTGTAAGATAGTAGCCGGAGAGATTCCCGCAAACAGAGTCCTGGAAAACGATGAGTTTTTGGCATTTCACGACATCAGTCCCAAAGCACCCGTACACGTACTGATAATTCCGAAACATCATATAGAAAACTTTCAGTCCGTATCCGGAGACTTGATGGCCAAAATGACCCCTTTTATTCAAGAGGTGGCAAAAAAACTCTCCCTAGACAGAACCGGTTACAGATTAATAACGAATAACGGTGAAGACGGGGGACAGGAGGTTATGCATCTACATTTTCACATGTTGGGCGGAGCGAAACTGCTATGGCCGCACCTGGCGCCGGAAAAGGAGGCGAAAAAGTTCGTCTAACTCTCCTTTTCCCCCAACCATTTCTCAAAATAACCTATCTGTTCTTCTACTCTCGTTTCAGACGTTGCACCGGCCGAGTTTCTCGAGTTCATAGAGTTTTCCAGATTCAGATAGCGAGTTACATCTTTTTCTATCCTGGAGTCGATCTCTTTTAGCTCCTCATAACTCAATTCGCTAACATCTTTGTTTTTGCTCTCGGCCATTGCCACCGCTTTCCCCGTAATAAAGTGGGCTTCCCTAAAGGGAACCCCTTTATTGACCAGATAATCGGCAAGATCCGTAGCGGTCAAATGGCCGACTCTAACGGCCTCCTGCATTTTTTCAACGTTAATTTTCATACTCTTTAACAACTCTATCAATATCTCTAAAGATATAAGGGCCGTCTCTACGCTGTCGAAAACCCCCTCTTTATCCTCCTGCATATCTTTGTTGTATGCCAGAGGCAGCCCCTTCATAACCGTTAATAGGGCTATCAGATTGCCGTAAACCCGGCCCGTCTTTCCTCTTAACAATTCCGGTACGTCCGGATTTTTCTTTTGGGGCATTATGGAGCTTCCAGTGGCATATTCGTCGCTAATGGTAACAAAACCGAATTCGTAACTGCTCCATATGATCAGTTCTTCGGAAAGACGCGAAATATGCATCATCATGACGGAAATGTTAAAAAGTATCTCCAGAGCGAAATCTCTATCGCTAACGGTATCGAGACAGTTGAGCGTAATACCTTTGAACCCCAGCTCCGAAGCCACCATTTCCCTATCTATGGGATGAGGTGTTCCGGCCAAGGCTGCACAGCCCAAAGGAGAGAGATTGTTTCTTTCATAGGAGCTTTCAAATCTCTCAACATCCCTTTTGAACATCGAAGCATAAGCCAACATATGATAAGCGAAACTGATGGGCTGAGCGTGTTGCAAATGCGTCATTCCAGGCATAACGGTCGATTTATGCTCTTTTGCTATATTCACTAAGGTTTTGATCAACTTAGTCAGAAGAGCCGCTATTTTTCTATTTTTATCGAGAACGTAAAGTCTAAAGTCCAAAGCGACCTGATCGTTTCTGCTTCTTGCTGTATGCAGCTTTTTGCCGATATCTCCTATTTTCTCCGTCAGTCTCTTTTCAATGGCCATGTGAATATCTTCATCGGCTATATCGAAAACGAAAATACCCTTTTCGATCTCCTCTTTTATACTCTCTAGACCCTCTATTATCTTTTCGGATTCATCTCGATTTAATATACCTGTAGCCGCCAACATCTTTGCGTGCGCTTTGGAGCCTTCTATATCTTCTAAATAGAGCTCTTTATCGAAAGGGAGCGAGGCGTTGAATCTATCCAACAATCCAGCGGCGCCCTTTTTAAATCTGCCGGACCACATTTTGCTCATGTAACACCTTTAGAGTTTTTGCGCCATTGTATCAAAAAAGAAATAAAAAGAAACTCAGTCGCTACAAGCCGGCACGTTCCCGCTGTCATAGGCGTATTTGACGAAAAAGTCCCTTAGATGAGAGGATTTTTTAGAAAAATTTTCGCTTTTGAAATAGTTATAGATTCTCTTGCTGTTTTCATGAGCTTTAACGAGAACAGCTCCTTTGTTTTTAAATATTTTTATCCACTCTTGCGATGTTTTAGATTTAGCCATTTTGGCTCCGCCGCCGTGACATACTTTACACTTTTTCATATACTCTCTTTGGCCTTTGAATACCGAGGAGAACAGAGGTTCCATTGCCAATAGTATCAAAAAAACGGCCATGGCGGTTTTTCTCATATCAAAGCCTTTTGCTACGGGAGATTATTTTTATAGTACATCAACGAAGATTACAATAAACTTATCGCGAGAATTTAAGAATCAAAGAAGTCGGCAGCATTACAAAACCTTCGGACCGGCGCCGACCTACTTTTCCACGCCCGAGGGGCGCAGTATCATCAGCGATGCGGAGCTTAGCTTCTAGGTTCGAAATGGAGCTAGGCGTTTCCTCCGCTCTATAGGCACCGGTACGAAGAGAGTGAAAGCTTCTAAAAGCTCTCAATCTCTCCGTACTCCGTATCGCACCGTTCATAGTCTTTTAGGGTATCTCAGTAAGGCGGCAGCGGCTTTTTTCGTTTAAGCCGATCGGACTATTAGTACTGGTCAGCTAAACGCCTCGCAGCGCTTACACACCCAGCCTATCGAGGTGGTAGTCTTCCACCGTCCTTCAGGGAAGGCTCATCTTGGAGTCGGCTTCCCGCTTAGATGCTTTCAGCGGTTATCCGTTCCGTGCATAGCTACCCGGCGGTGCCCCTGGCGGGACAACCGGTACACCAGTGGCACGTCCAACCCGGTCCTCTCGTACTAGGGTCAGCTCTCCTCAGCCTTCCTACGCCCACGGAAGATAGGGACCGAACTGTCTCACGACGTTCTGAACCCAGCTCGCGTACCGCTTTAAATGGCGAACAGCCATACCCTTGGGACCTGCTCCAGCCCCAGGATGCGATGAGCCG
>JAMONM010000025.1 GCA_027065825.1 Campylobacterales bacterium
TAGGTATTTTCAAAGGCGAAAGGGAGCTTTAAAACCGTTACGTCCCTAATAACGCCTCCTCCCAGCGCGCTGAGAAACGAGGCAATAAAACAGCCCAGAATATCCAGTCTCTCCTTAACGGCAACCCAAAATCCGCTCAGAGCAAAAGCGACGATCCCTATGAACTCGGCAACTTCAAGAACTCCCATTAATACTCTCCGCCGCAACGTATGCGCTGCTAAAAGCCCATTGAAAATTGTACCCTCCCAGCTCGCCGGCGACGTTTAAAACCTCTCCAGCGAAATAGAGACCATTTACCGCCAGGCTCATCATATTTTCATCCAGTTCGCCCAGATCGACTCCTCCTTTGGTTACCTCCGCCCTTTCAAAACCGAAAGTCCCTGCCGGTGCGAATCTATATCCGTTAAAAGCTCTCAGAGCCTCTATCTCGCTTTTTTTCAATCTGCCTACCGCTATGTCGTCGATATTTAGATGATCCAAAAAAGCTTTGACAAAACGTTTAGGCAGAGGAAGCTGAGTGGAAATAGCGCGTTTTGGATTTTTCAAAAAGGAAACCGCACTTTTGCCCTTTAGAAAATCCGCTTCAACATATCCTCCGTTCCAGTACAAAGAGGCGTTCAAAATCGCCGGGCCGCTTACGCCTCTGTGGGTAAAAAGCATATTGCCGTCTATTCTCTTTTCTCCCACTTTAATTTCTACATCGATAGAGATTCCGCTCAAATCCTTGAACCAAAACTGAGGTTTTTGTACGGTAAAGCCCACAAGGGCCGGCTTTGGGGTTATGACCGTGTGCCCAAATTTACGGGCTATATCAAATCCTATAGAAGAGGCTCCGATCTTTTTGTAACTTAGGCCTCCGGTAGCCACTAAAACATAGCGGGCGCTAAATTTTCCTTTGGAGCTTTCCATAACGAACAGATCGTTTCGCTTTCTAAGAGAGTGTATCTCGCAGTTCAAAACCAACGAAGAGGGATTTACGCATTTTCGAAAAGTCTTTACCAGCTCTTTGGCTCCGTCGGCGCAAAAGTAGCGTCCCTCTTTTTCGAGTTTGAGAGCCATTCCTTTGCTTCTAAGCCATTTTAGCAGCTTTTTGTTGTCGAATCTGTCAAAAACCTTTCGTATCTTTTCATCTCGAGGAACATAGTTATCTATTCCAACGTATCTGTTTGTGACGTTGCATCGGCCTCCGCCCGAGATGGATATTTTTGCCCCCACCGAGGAGTTGTGATCGATTAAAATATAGTTTTTCTTTAATATGGAAGCCGCCATCAATCCGGAAGCGCCGGCCCCTAAAATCAGTACCTCACTCTCTCTTTTCATCGAGGGGGTTGTAGCTAAAAATTTTATAGGGTATGGAACGGTCTCGTTGAAAACTCTTTAATTCGCCTTTTTCGTCGCTTTTTACGTAGAGTCTGTAGGCTACGGCCATATAGTTCCCTATATTAGATAGAATATTTTCGTACTCTTTCACGTTGAGATTTACATAAGAGTACATAACCACATCTTGTAAATCCTCGTCTTTGTGAATATCTTTTAAAGCCACTTCTATATATGCCTTAGAGTTCTCTCCGACCACTTTGCGAACCGAAACGATCTCGCCAATAATCCAGCTATAAAGTTTCAATGCCATTATTTGTTCTTCATTCCCTGAATTGAACCGATATATCTATAATCGATCCCTATGCTCCTCTCTTTCGGCAGATGTTTGGAAAGTTTCGTCAGCAGCTGTTCCAGATCCTCAAATAGATATCCGGAAAGACTGCCGGGTATAGGGTTAATTTCGTTTAGATAGATCTCCCCGTTTTTTACGAAAAAATCGCATCTGATCACAGCGCCTCTAAAGAGAGGATCGTATATTTTTTTGAAACTCTCTTTAATTCTGTTTTCCAGATCCGAAGGAATTTGAGCCGCTTTTACGGTTTCGCTGCGCGAGAAATCGAGATATTTCTTTTCAAAATCCAATATATCGCCTTTTTTTGGCTCCTCTATCAAGGACAGAATAAACTCTCCCGCTTTCGTCCCGGCTATATTGTACTCCTTTATACCCTCTATAAACGGCTCCACCAGCACTTCCTCGTCGAACTCGAAAGCCACGTCGAGAGCGTAACTGAGCTCGCTCTCTTCGCGCACTACGCTAACCCCTATGGAGCTGCCCAGTCTCAAAGGCTTTACGATAACCGGATAATCGAATTTTATCGGCTCTATATTCTCTTTGTTGAGTATCTGATAATCTATTGTCGAAACTCCTATTTCGGAGGCGTATAGCTTCGTAAAATGTTTGTTGTAACTTATAACCGAAGCCTCGATTCTGGGCCCGATGTAATCTATAGAGTAAAAATCCATCAGCGCCGCTAACTTGCCGTCTTCTCCATCTCTACCGTGTACGAGATTGATCAATACGTCAAAATCGAGCCTTTTCTCTTTTAGAAGGGATTTTTGGTAAAAACCGCCCTCTTTGAGAATCAGTTTCGCAGACTCTTTGTACTCTTTTGTACTAAAAAGCTTGGATTTGAGTCTTTTTCTATCTATTAGGTAAAACTCCCTGTTTGAATCCATAAATATAAACAGCGTATCTTCGTTCAGCTTCTCTTTTAAGACTATGGCGCTAACAATGCTAATCTCGTGTTCGTAGCTGCTGCCTCCAAATAGCAGAGCGAATCTCATAAAACTCCTTTAAATCTTTTGTATCTTTTTTAGAGCCTCTTTTACCAGCGAGGAGACGTCCTCGGAGCTACACTCGGCCAGTACGGCGTTGATCTGCTCCTTTTTAAAACCGAGAGCCTCTAGAGCCATAGCGGCCTCTTGGTAGATTCCAGAAAGGGAATTCGGCGTAACCTCCAGCTCAAAATCGCCCAGCTCCACCAAAATTCTCGAAGCGCTCTTGGGTCCGATTCCCGGTACGCTTTTTAGTCTGGAGACGCTCTTTTTGGCGACTACCTCTACAAAATCTTGCGGCGTAAACGTCGAACATATCGCCATCGCCACCTTGGGACCTACGCCGTTGATTTTAATTAGAGTTTCAAACATCCTCTTTTCGTTGACGTCCGAAAAACCGTACAGAGTCTCGCTGTCTTCTCTGACGATATGGGTAATATGCAGTCTGACGCGTTCTGAACTATTCAGAGCGGCACTGCAGTTTACGGATACGAAAACCTCGTATATCACGCCCCCTACGTTTAGATGGATAGACGTAGGTTCCTTTTTCTCTATGGAACCTTCTAGACCTACTATCAACTCCGGCTCCGTTTTTTTTCGTAAT
>JAMONM010000026.1 GCA_027065825.1 Campylobacterales bacterium
CTCTTGAAACGCGGGTATCGATTTTCCCGGTCCACGCGAACTGAAATAGCCCAGAATCTACGAATATCTGCATCAGTTCCCGCATAAGGGGAACAAAATCCTTGACCCTGATTATCAGATCGGCCACCTCTTTTTCTATTTTGCTCAGTTTGTAGTTCGTGTGATCAAACTCTCTGTTTTTCAACGAGATCAATATATATCTGTTCGAACCTATCTCGAACGCCTCGGCGCCTATATCCACGAACAGCCTAGCCGATCCGCCGTTTAAATATACGCCTTTAACTTTTGCCGAACCTCTTTTTTTGATCTGTAAAAAGAGGGAGTTTAATACGTCCTTGTAGACCGGATCGAAAAGATCGTAAAAAATCTCTCCGGCGATCTCGCTCTTCTCCTTTGAAAACCAGTTGCAAAACATATCGTCAGCGTCTACTAAGACACCTCTTTCGTCCAAAACGGCCTTTGCTTCCTTTTCGGTAAAGAAACTGACGCACTTTTCCAGTATCTCCGAAATCAACATATCAAGTCTCTCTCGCAGGGGATCTTCTATCTCCAGCGTGGAGAGTCTGCGCGAGAGCTCCTCTTTGAGTGTCTGCATAACCTTAATCCTGAATCTGAAATGGGGTTTAAATTCTCGATTATAACAAAATAGAGCAACAAAACTATAACCTAAACTCCTCTTCGATCTCCTTGGCCTTTAATATCCCCTTTAAGGTTAGAGATCCTTTTTGAACGTACAACTCATCCTTGAGCTCCCTCAGCAGCTTTTTGCCCTCTTTTAGGCTAAACAGATATCCGCTTTCGAGTTTCAAAACCACGTCCGTGAGCGACTCATCCTCGCTCTTTTTGTATATGGCCAGCAGCAGAACCTTTTTGTTTATCTCCATTCTCTCTCCTTTATAGGCTCCCAAAAGGTCTCCAAAGGGCAAAATGGTATCACTCTTTGACTCTTTGCCCTTCTAATCAGGATAGAACTCTTGGATTTATGGGACGATAAGCGATAAAAAGATATAATATCTAAAATTTTTCTATAACGGGGTAATATATGGGCGATCTTTTCGAAAAGAGTCAGGATATCAAAGAGATAGATATAGAAGAGAGCGTAAAATCGAGCTATCTGGACTACTCAATGAGCGTCATCATAGGACGGGCGCTGCCGGATGCCCGCGACGGCCTCAAACCGGTCCACAGAAGAATTCTCTACGCCATGAACGAACTGGGTTTAACCAGCAGGGCCGCATATAAAAAGAGCGCCAGAATCGTGGGTGACGTCATAGGTAAATACCACCCCCACGGAGACAGCGCGGTATACGACGCTCTGGTCAGAATGGCCCAGCCCTTTTCGATGCGAATACCTCTGGTGGACGGCCAGGGCAACTTCGGCTCCATAGACGGAGACAACCCGGCGGCTATGAGATATACCGAAGCCAGAATGACTCCTCTGGCCGAAGAGCTCCTAAGGGATATCGACAAGGATACCGTCGATTTCGTACCCAACTACGACGACACCCTCTTAGAACCGGACGTGCTGCCCAGCAGGGTCCCGAACCTTCTGCTAAACGGATCGAACGGAATCGCCGTGGGTATGGCTACCAACATCCCTCCGCACAGACTCGACGAGCTGGTGGACGCTCTGCTGCTGTTGATAGAAAATCCCGAGGCCGATCTCGGCGAAATAATGGAAAAAATCGAGGGTCCGGACTTTCCTACCGGTGGAGTCATTTTCGGAAAACAGGGGATCCTCAACGCATATAAAACCGGTAGAGGCAGAATAAAGGTCAGAGCCAAAACCCATATAGAAAAACGTGGCAACAAAGAGATCATAGTCATAGACGAACTGCCATATCAGGTTAACAAAGCGAGACTGATAGAGCAGATAGCCAATCTCGTCAAAGAGAAACAGATCGACGGAATTTCGGAAATCAGGGACGAGAGCGACAGAGAGGGAATCAGAGTCGTAATAGAGCTGAAAAAGGATATCTTTAGCGATATAGTTCTGAACAATCTCTACAAATCCACCAATATGGAGATCACCTTCGGGATAATATTGCTGGCGATAGAGAACAAAGAGCCCAAGGTCTTTACGCTTATAGAGCTGTTGAAGCTGTTTTTGAATCACAGAAAGACCGTAATTATCAGAAGAACCATATTCGAGCTTGAAAAGGCCAAAAACAGGGCCCATATCCTAGAAGGTCTGCTAAAGGCCCTCAACAACATAGACGAAGTGATCAAAACCATAAAAGCCAGCGCCGATACGGCATCCGCCAAAGAGGCTCTGGTAAAAAATTTCGATCTAAGCGAAATCCAAGCCGGGGCAATTTTGGATATGAAACTCCAAAGGCTAACCGGTCTCGAAAGAGAAAAGATAGAAAGCGAACACAAAGCCCTTTTGGCGGAAATAGAGAGACTATCCGCCATATTAAAGAGCGAAGAGAAGCTAAACGAGATAATCAAAGAGGAGCTGACGCAGATCAAGGAGCGCTTCTCTACAAAAAGGCTTACGGAGATCGTAGAGAGCTACGAAGAGATAGATATAGAGGACCTGATCCCCAACGAACCGATGGTGGTCACGATAACCCACCGCGGATATATCAAAAGGGTTCCCCTAAAACAGTACGAGAAACAAAAAAGGGGCGGAAAGGGCAAAACCGCGATAACTACCTACGAGGACGACTTTATAGAGGACTTTTTTATATCCAACACCCACGACACCCTAATGTTCGTCACAGATAGGGGACAGCTCTACTGGCTCAAAGTCTATAAAATCCCGGAGGCCGGCAGAAACGCCAAGGGAAAGGCGGTGGTGAATCTGCTGCAGCTAGAACCTGAGGAGAAGATCAAGGCGATCATTCCGACCACCGATTTCAGCAACGACAAATCGATAGCCTTCTTTACGAAAAACGGCGTGGTTAAACGAACGAACCTCAGCGAGTTTTCAAACATCAGAAGCAGAGGAATAAAGGCGATTACGCTGGACGAAAACGACGAGCTTGTCAGCGCCAAGATCGTCACCGTCACCACCAAGTGGCTATTCATAATCACGAAAAAAGGCATGTGCATCAGATTCAAAGTCGAAGACGTTAGAGAGATGGGACGAAGCGCCAGAGGGGTAACTGGAATTAGATTCAAATTCGAAAACGACAGGGTCGTAGGCGCCGAAACCATCCAGAACGAGTCGCAGGAGCTGCTCACCGTTAGCGAAAAAGGCATAGGCAAAAGAACCGAAGCAGTAGAGTACCGC
>JAMONM010000027.1 GCA_027065825.1 Campylobacterales bacterium
TTTCAGACCCTTTTTCCTAAATAGCGATATGAGCGTGGCAGATTTCGGTTCCACGCAAAAAGTGGTCATTTTGGAACCGGACTCATCCGTAGCTCCGGCCGCGAGAGACTTTTTACGCGAAAATGCTAGATGGGCAAAAAGACTCTATATATCCAAAAGCGGTATCAGCGGTTTTTTAAAAGAGAGCAGATTTGATAAAATCAAAGAAATTTTATATAATCAGAACTTCACCTTCGCCCTCGTTCATCACGATAACTTCGACGTGTATGCTCTGAGGAGAGAAAAGGTGGAAAAAAGATTACTTCAAGGAGATTAAAAGTTGCAATCTACCGACAAACCTTCGTCGAGTCCGGCGGAATTTCTTACCGCCTACTGGGATATCTTCGCGGGATTAATCTTCGCCGTTTTGGCCTTTCTTTTCCATAAAAGCTCAATGCCTTATCTAAGCACGCTCTGCGCCGCCATATCCATAGGCGCCCTCTCTGTTACCATATCTGAAGTTGCGGAGATACTGGCCGAACGACTGGGAGAGCCTTACGGCAGCTTCGTGCTTACGTTCAGCGCGGTTGCCGTTGAGATTTTGCTGCTGTTTATGATTCTCAGCGGCGGAGACCATGCCGATCCTCAAACGCTCGAAACGGTTAAAAGCGGTATCATTTCCGCCGTCATCGTCGATATGAACGTACTCCTGGGGCTGGCCGTTTTCGTAGGAGGACTCGCTTTCAAAGAACAAGAACACAACGAAGACACCTCCAGCACCTATACCACAATTTTATTCGTATCGGCTCTTGCTTTGCTGGTTCCCAGCGTTCTGCAATTTTCCAGCGATTCGGCCGAAAAACTCACTCAGGCCAGTATAATAATATCAATCATGTTGGCGATCTTTTACGTATTTATCTATATTTTTCAAACCAAAACCCACTCCCATTTTTTCAAATCAACGGCCAGAAGCAGAATTCTCAGAATGAAGAGAAAAAGCGGGGAAGAAAGCGACGAGGAAAACTACGACTATATATTCGACAGATTTCCGAATATAGCCAATCTTATAGTTATATTCGCCCTGATTCTGGTGGTTGGATTCGTAGCCGAAATATTCGCCAGCGACGGAATGCCTGTATTCAAGGAGATGGGGATATCTACCGGTCTTGCCGGTTTGATAATAGCCATCATCAGCGTCACGCCAGAAATATTTACGGCGGTAAAAGCCGCGAAAAACGATCAGATCCAGCGGGTTATCAACATAGCCATGGGCGCTTCTACCGTATCGATACTTTTGACGGTGCCGATACTGATGGCTCTGGCATATATGAACGGAATACACTTCACTCTCGATTTTAACTCTCTGCAGATAGGCGCGCTGATCTTTACCGTCATTTTGGCCTGGAAAACTACGGATAACGGAGAGACCAACTATATAGAGGGAATATCGCATCTGATGCTATTTTTCTGTTTCGCAGTTATCGCCGCTCTCTACTAAGGAGTAGTTAATGAAAAGGAGACTCTTCCTATCGGCCGGCGCGGTTGCGGCCGCCTCCTTTCTCGCCGGGTGTAAACGCGAAGATGTAGCTTCGAAAAACATATCGATAAATAGAGGCAGAAAATTTGAAATAAGGCTCTGTACCAGCTGGCCGGCAAATTTTCCCATCATGGGAGAGGGGGTGGAGAGATTCGCAAAAAGAGTGGCGAAAGCCACCGATTCCGAAGTGGTCGTAAAGGTCTTTCCCAAAAACGTTCTGGTACCGGCTCTGCAGGTTTTCGACGCGTGCAGTATGGGACAGATAGAGGCCTTTCATTCGGGTCCTTATTACTGGAAGGGAAAAAACGCATCTTTTGCGCTCTTTGGCGGATTTCCCTTCGGCTTTACCTCAAACGAAATGGGAGCGTGGCTCCAGTTCGAGGGAGGACTCGATCTATGGAGAGAGATATACGCAAAATACGGTCTTTACCCTCTAGCCGGCGGAAATACAGATATACAGATGGGCGGTTGGTTCAGAAAAGAGATCAAAAGTCTCGAAGATTTAAAGGGACTAAAAATGAGAATTCCCGGACTTGGCGGAGAAGTCATGGCCAAGCTGGGGGTCAATCCCGTAAATATCCCGGCCGGAGAGATCTACACGGCCCTCGAAAGGGGAGTAATCGACGCCACCGAATGGGTGGGTCCGGCTCTTGATATAAAAATGGGGTTTTACAAAGTAGCCAAATATTATTACAGCGGATTTCACGAACCCGGGAGCGTTTTGGAACTCACGTTCAACTTGAAGTTTTGGCGTTCTCTGCCAGAGGATATAAAAAGAGTCATCCAGGCCGAAGCCTCAACGTTAAACTCCTCTATGGTGTACGATTTCCAGGCCAAAAACGCCGAAGCTCTAGAAAAACTCTCCTCTTTCGGGGTGGTTTTGAAACGATGGCCCGAGGAGATCGTGGCCCAAGCCAAAAAGGCTCTCGAAGAGGTTGTATCCGAACAGTGTAAAAAAAGCGAAGATTTCAAAAGAGTTTGGAAGAGTATCGAGCCCTTTTGGCAAAAAACAAAAAGATGGAGCTCCTTGGGACTCGAGAACTATCTAAGAATGAGAGAGAGTTGAAAAAGATAGGTTTTTGGGAAGCCTACTCCATAGGCGTGGGCGGCATGATAGGCGGAGGAATATTCGCAGTTCTCGGGCTCACGATCCTGCTGGCCAAGGGGGCGGCGCCTATAGCTTTTCTGTTTGCCGGCTTCATCGCTCTGCTGACCGCTTACTCTTATGCGAAACTCTCTGTTAGATATCCGAGCGAAGGCGGAACCGTGGAATTTTTGGTGAGGGGCTTTGGAAACGGAATTCTCAGCTCCTATTTGAACACCCTGTTGCTGGCCAGCTACGTAATCATGCTGGCTCTGTATTCATATGCTTTCGGCAGTTATGCTGACGCGCTCTTTTTCAAGGGCGGCGAGGAATACGCAAAAAAGATATTCGTAGTAGGAGTGGTCGCATTTTTTACTCTGCTGAACTTCCTGGGAGCCTACATAAGCGGGAAATGGGAAGATTTCATGGTTCTTGTCAAAGTAGCCATACTGCTGTTTTTCAGTCTCCTTGGATTTTTCAGCGGAGATTTTCATAGGCTCTCTCCGGAACACTACGAGTCGGCATTAAAGATCATGACCGGAGGTCTGATCATATTTTTGGCGTACGAGGGATTCGAACTAATAGCCAATACCGCC
>JAMONM010000028.1 GCA_027065825.1 Campylobacterales bacterium
GGAGGATGAGGAGATTTCTATCCCGAAAGAGACTCGGGAAGCGAAGATCGATCCCAAAAATATTATTATGCCTTCCAAAGTCGATGTACCCACTCCTCCTTTTTGGGGAAGAAAAGAGCTGGCTATCGATCCTGATCTGGCATACGAATGGATAAACAGGAGAATACTGTTTAAACAGAGGTGGGGATACAAAAGCAAAGGGATGTCCAAAGAGGAGTATCAGCGCCGACTGCACCGAGAGGTTATACCGGCTTTCAAAAGACTCAAAACCGAGCTCAAGGAAGTGTTCAAACCGACGATAATTTACGGCTATTGGCCGGTAAGATCGGAGGATAACGAACTTTTCGTGTTCGGAACCGAGTACGGCTGGAAAGAGGACAAAGATGTCAACACGGAACCGCTCGAGGCTATTGTAGGAAACGCGGTTGAGATTTTTACCTTCCCCAGACAGCGCAAAAAACCGCACAGATCGATAGCGGACTATTTTCGCAGCGACAGGATGGACTGCTGCGCCTTTAGCTGCGTGAGCGCGGGTTCCGGGTTTGCCGAATACGAAGCTATACTTTTCAAAGAGGGCAGATACCATGAATACCATCTGGTTCACGGTCTGAGTGTGGAACTGGCCGAGGCGTTGGCCGAAATCGTTCATAAACAGATCAGAATAGATCTAAAAATTCTAAAAAACGAAAGCGCCGATTTAAAGGATATAAAAACGGCCGGTTACGTAGGGGCCAGATACTCTCCGGGCTATCCGGCCTGTCCCGATCTGGAGTTGAATAGACGTATTTTCAATCTTTTAAAGCCGGAAGAGTTCGGAATAACTCTGAGCGAAACCTATCAGATCCATCCCGAACAGTCAACGTGCGCCATAGTGGTTCACCATCCGGAGGCTAAATATTTCAATGTCTAAAAGAGGCTATGTACATCTTTATGTCGGTGACGGCAAAGGCAAGACTACCGCGGCGACGGGTCTGGCCGTTAGAGCCGTTTACAGCGACTATAGAGTGGCCTTTTTTCTCTTTATGAAAGGCAGATATTCGGCCGAAGTCGAAGCTTTGATCGATCTTGGGGCTTTGGTAGATAGAGAGTGGGAGAACGATTTTTGTTACAAAGAGCCCACCCTCTCTCAAAAATACTGCGTCGCTTCCCAGGCTGCAAGAGTTGTAAAAGCTTTTGAAAAGAGATTCGATATGGTGATACTGGATGAAATATTAACTGCATATAGTTTGGGTTTGATCTCTCAAGATTCAGTTTTGAAACTGATAGAAGCAAAACCGGAGGATTGCGAACTGATATTAACAGGGCGCGAAGCTTCGGCCTCCATGATAGAGCGTGCCGATCTTGTAACGGTCTGTAAAAAGATAAAACACTATTTCGACAAGGGAGCGGCGGCCAGAAAAGGTATCGAATTTTAACTATCTTTTGCTACAATTTCGCCAAAAAAAGGAGAGCTTATGTTGGGAGGATTCAAGGGTAGATACTTTTCTCTAGCCGCCATTTTGGCTACTGTATCGCTTTGCGCTATAAAAGCCGAGGCGAGCAGTATGGAAGCTAAAGTGGAAAGGGTTGTGGTCAGCGCCGCAAAAAGTACCCAGAACGAAGATGAGTTAACCGAGGATATCGAGGTTGTTACCGCCGAAGAGATCGCCAGACGCGGCTACAAGACGCTAAAAGAGCTGTTGGAATCTCTAAACGGCGTAGAGACTGTTTCCAGCGGCGGCTACGGACAGCCTGCTTCGATCTTTCTTTACGGACTTCCCACCGATAGAACCCTGGTTTTGATCGACGGGATCAGATTCAACGACGTCACCGGACTCAACGGCGCCCCGATAGAGCATATTTTATTGGAAAACGTGGAGAGAATCGAAATAATCAAAGGTTCTCAAAGCGGCGTATGGGGAGCCGATGCCGTAGCAGGAGTTATAAATATCGTTACCAAACGCGCCCACAGAGACGGGACGCTGGCTGAAGCGAAAGTCTACGGAGGAAGTTACGATACAAAAAGCGTTTCGGTCCTCTTTTCCAAAAAAAGCGGAGATTTGGATTTTACCTTCGATTTTAGCAGGTTCGACACTCAAGGACTCTCCGCCGCTGAACCGGGACAGAATTCACCTCTGTACGGCAACAGGGCCGATGATTTGGGATGGGAAAAGGACGCTTACGAAAACACTACCTTGGGACTTGGTCTCGGTTACGACATTTCCGATAGCGACAGAGTGGAGCTCAGTTATAAAAACATAGACGCAACCGTTCATTACGATGCCGGTGCAGGCGTTGACGCTTTGGACGGCCCTTTTACGGTAAATAGAATTAACGATAAATTCTATAGAGTCTCTTACGGTAAAAGGATCTCAAATCACGATATGGAAGCCTCCTTTTCCTACTCCGGATTTAAGCGCTCCCAGTTCGGCGGTTATACCGGTAGTTTCAAAGAGTATGAGATCAAAGACAAAATCTCTTATTGGAAGAATTCGTTTTTTCAGATTGGAGGCGGATATCAGAGGTTTTGGCAGGGGCTTTCGGCAGGAGCGGATCTTAACGAGGATTATCACAACAGGTATCTGTTCGTAACCAACTATAACCGGATCGGCAAACTGATACTTTCTGAGAGCTTCAGGATGGACGACTATGATCGTTTCGAGGACAAAAACAGCTATAAACTGGGCGCCAAATATATCTTTTACGCCGATTACGCTCTCGGAGCCAACTATTCTACCGGATACAACGTTCCGACTCTTTACAGACTTTACGGAAGTTTCGTGGGCAACGCCGATTTAAAGCCCGAAAGCTCGAAAAGCTTTAACCTCTATGTTGGCAACGATACGATCAAAGCCACCTTTTTCAAAACGAGAGTCAAAGATTTTATAGATTTCGATCTGAACAGCTTTACCTACTACAATATCGAGGGGATCTCTACCTTTAAAGGGGTAGAACTCAAATACTCCGATTCCCTTTACGATGAGTTTTTTGCCGAGTTCGGATATACCAGATTTATAGCGACCGACTCAAACGGTGAGAGATTTCCAAGAAGAGCGAACTGGAAAGGTACGTACAGATTTTCCTGGTTTCCTACCGATGAGCATACCGTGGTCGTTCAGGGATATTACGTTGGCGCCAGATACGATACGAACGATGTCCAAACCGGTAAATACAACGTAACCAACGTTACGTTGAGACACAATTTCGCTCCGGCTTTTACCGGCGAAGTGAAGATCGTCAATATTTTCGACAGATTCTACCAAGAGGTTGACGGCTACTCCGGTTTTGGCCGAAGCATCTATGTGGGCGTCAGCATGAGCTATTGATAATGAGGATCGTTCCGCACACCTATATAAAATACAAAGCTTTGAATTCACTATTTACGGGGCTCTCTCTGGGCTCCGTATTTAGTATCTACGAATCCTTGAGTCCTTCGATTTTCTCTTTGGGCGGGATAGTTTTGGCGGTAGGAATGCTGATAGTGGCGAAATTTTACGACGTACTGATAAGCGTAAGGAGATATTTTTATATCGTCACTTTCGTCGAAGCGGTTATGCTGGCAACCATAACTCTCTTTTTGATCTCTCCGTTCAATTATACTAGCGCTCTTTTGGTATATTGCGGATATCAGTTGACGTTTCTGTTCGGCTCGTATATATTCAGGGCGGAGACGCTGCTGCTTAGGAAAAAGAGGCTGCTGTCGATGCTGGATATGGCCAAACAGGCAGGATATCTGATAGGTTTGGCAGCGGCGTACGCGATCTACGAATCTTTATCGTTTTTTGGCGTCACGGATGTAAAAGAGCAGGTATACTTGATGCACTTTTTGTTTTTTATAATAGAAGTTGGAGTATTATATCTCATATTCTTTTCGTTTAAGGGTAGAAAATGATTAGAAAATGTCTTTTTCCGGCCGCCGGATACGGGACGAGATTTTTACCGGCCACCAAGGCGATACCAAAAGAGATGTTGCCGATTTTGAACAAGCCTTTGATTCAATACGGCGTCGAGGAGGCCATAGAGGCCGGCATAAAAACGATGGCCATAATTACCGGAAGAGGCAAAAGGGCTATAGAGGATCATTTTGACATTAGCTACGAGCTGGAGCATCAGATCAAAGGAACCTCGAAAGAGTATCTGCTAAACGAGATCAGATCTCTTGTTGAGAGCTGCGTTTTTACCTATACGAGACAAAGAGAGATGAGAGGGCTGGGCCATGCGGTTTTAACCGGCGAGCCTCTTATAGGAAACGAACCTTTTGCCGTTTTGTTGGCGGACGATCTTTGCGAAGGGGAGAGTGTCGGCGTTTTAAAGCAGATGGTAGAGCTGTATAGAAAGTACCGATGTAGTATAGTCGCCGTTATGGAGGTGGAGGGAGACTCCATCTCCAAGTACGGGGTGGTCGAAGCCAAACCTTTGGAAGAGGGGGTCTACGTGGTTTCCGATATGGTCGAAAAACCCGAACCCGCCGAAGCTCCCAGCAATCTGGCCATAATAGGCAGATATATCCTGACGCCGGATATATTCGAAATTTTGCAAAATACGCCGCCGGGCAAGAACAAAGAGATTCAGCTAACCGACGCCATCAGAACCCAGGCCAAAAACGGAATGGTAATAGCGTATAGATTCAGGGGAAAAAGATTCGATTGCGGGAGCGTCGAAGGATTTGTGGAGGCTACCAACTATTTTTACAACAAAAATTTAGTTAATTAGTGATATCATTAAATATAGAGATAAGACAATTTTGAACAAAAGGATGAAAAGATGAAAGTAGGCGATCTTGTCATTGTGGGAAATCTGGGAGAGATAAAGGTTTTTAAAGCTTCGCCCAGGGATCTTGAGGCGGAGGCGGGGCTAAAACCCCAGAACATAAAGTTGGATCTGATCAATTCCGTCGATTACGTGGAATCGCACTGGAGAGTTTCTGATATAGTTACCGACGAAGCCGGCAGATTCAAGGCCGATGCCGGAAAAATGGGCGCGAACGTGGGAGAGCGCCACGAACTGGAAAAGAAGATGGAAGAGGACGTGATCAAGGCGATCGCCGAAGATATCGCAAAAGTTGTAGAGGAGAACGATCCTCCGAAATATTTTCTGGCTCTTCCGAAAAATATCTTTAAAAGAGTGTGGGCTCAGATAGAGGCGTTGTCCGCCAAATATCCTCAGACCACGAAAAAGCTCTTTAGATATCTCGAGGAGGATCTTACGAAAACGGATAAAAATAAAATCCCGGAAATTTTCGCCAACAAAGGCGCAAAACTCTAAAGGATTTTTATGAGGGTACTGGAGATCTTCAAACTCTTTGTCTCCATACCCCGCTGTTCCGGCAACACCTCCAAAATGGCCCAATTCATAGCCGATTGGGCGAAACGGACGGGCTACGATCTTTTTGTGGACGAGGCCGGAAACATACTGTGCAGAAAAACCCCCGCAAAAATCGCTTTTCAATCCCATTACGACATGGTATGCGTGGGAAAGGCTCCGCAAATCGAACTTATCAGGGAGAACAATATTCTAAGGGCGCGCGACTCTTCGCTGGGAGCCGATAACGGTATAGGCGTCGCCGTTATGCTCTATCTGATGGAGAAAGGGTACAGGGGCGAATATATTTTCACCAACGACGAAGAGATAGGACTGCTGGGAGCCAAAAAATTCAACTTTGAACTTCAATCCAAAGTGATGCTGAATCTCGACTCCGAAGAGCCCGGAGAGATCTATGTGGGCTGTGCCGGCGGTGTCGATATTATAGGAGAGATGGATATATCCGCAAGTCAAAAAGGCGCAAAAGCCTTTGAAATTGTATCTCCCCGATTTCCCGGCGGCCATTCAGGTGTGGATATAGATAAAAATATTCCAAACGCGATAAAGGAGCTTTCCCTCTTTTTGTACGAAAAGGGTTTGGAGCCTATCCGTTTTATGGGCGGAGAGAGAATGAACTCCATACCCGCTTCCGCCAAAGCGGTGGTTTTATGCGATGATCCTCCCTCAGAGGATCGTTTTTTGATTAAAGAGGCGGGAATATTTTCGCCTTTGAGCGGTTCCAAAGAGTTTTTTAGAGCCCTTATCTCATTTCCAACCGGTCTTAGAGAATGGAATCGTGAGTTTGACATTCCAAACGGCAGCGTAAATCTTTCTTTGGCCTCGTTGGAGGAAAAGGGTGCCAAAATAGCTCTGAGCGCCAGAGGAATGGATGAAAAGACACTGAGGCGTTTAGAAACCGAGAGCGCACTCTTTTTGGAGAGCTTTGGTTTTTCGGTAAGAACCGAACACAGATATCCTCCGTGGAGGCCTAAATACACCGACTTTGGAGAGAAAGTCGCTTCCGTTTGCGAGAAGATCGTAGGCGGAGGTAGATTCAAAGCGATTCATGCCGGACTTGAAGCCGCGATATTCGCAAACAAATACCCCAGTCTGGAGATAGTTTCGATAGGACCCGCTATTAGCTATCCCCATTCCGTCAGGGAGTCTTTGGATCTAAAAACCCTCTCTCCCTTTGCCGCCTTGTGCGAAGAGACGGCTAAGCTCTATCAGTAGAGGCTATTTTCTCCTCGCTTTCGCACAGATCGTTTAAAAAGCATCTGTGACACTCCGGCTTTTTGGCCTTGCAGATATATCTGCCGAAAAGAACCATGGCCTGATGGATGGCGTTTAGTTCCGTTTTGAAGGCTTCGGTTAGATCTTTTTCGGTAGCTTCAGGGGTTTTGGCGTCGCTAAGCCCCAGTCTGTGAGCGACTCTAAATACGTGGGTATCGACGGCCATCAGATCTTTTCCGAAATACTCTATCATAATCACGTGGGCCGTTTTTCTGCCGATGCCGGGCAGTTTGATTAACTCTTTCTCGTCTGCCGGTATCTCTCCGTTGTATTTTTCCATTACGGCTTTTGCCATGGCAATCAGATTTTTTGCCTTGTTGTTGAAAAACGAACAGCTTTTTATCAGCTCTTTTACATCTTCCAAATCGGCGTTTGCAAGGGATCTGATATCCGGATATTTTTTAAAAAAGGCGGGAGTTATAATATTGACTCTTTTGTCGGTACACTGGGCCGATAGTATAACGTCAACCACCAGTTCGTATAGATTGTTGTAATTGAGTTCCGTTTTGGCCGAAGGGTAGTGTTTTAGGAATCTTTTTTTTATTTCGAGGATGCTTTTTGGATCTCTTAAAACCATTCGGGCTCCTAGATGGTTTTGGCTGATTATACCATTGGAAAGGTTTTATTTTGGTATAATTCGGGTCAAACTTAGCTTCTTTTTTCTATATTTTTATAAAAAAAGAGGTTCAAACTAAGTTCAGGAGCGAGTATGGCCGGACACAACAAATGGTCTAAAGTCAAACATATAAAGGCTAAAGAGGACGCCAAAAAGGGCAAACTGTTTACGAAGGCCGTCAGAGACATTATGACGGCGGTTCGAGACGGAGGCCCCAATCCGGATACGAACGCAGCCTTGAGGCTGGCCATAGAGCGGGCCAAAGCGGTATCGATGCCGCAAGACAACATAAAAAGAGCGATAGACAAAGCCAGCGGAAATCTGCCCGGCGTAAAATACGAGGAGATTACCTACGAGGGGTACGGTCCTGGAGGAGTGGCCATGATGGTGGAGACGCTCACCGACAACAAAAATAGAACCGTGGCCGCCGTCAGACACGCTTTTAATAAGATGGGCGGCAGTTTGGGCACCAGCGGAAGCGTATCGTGGATGTTCGATAAAAAAGGCGTTATCACCGTAGAGCGGGACGAAAAGGAAGAGAGCGTCATGGAGGCCGCGTTGGAGAACGGGGCTAACGATATTTTAGAGTTTGAAGAGGTATTGGTAATAGAGTCCGATCCGGCCGATTTCAATACGCTTTTACAAGCCGTCGAGGCTGCCGGAGCCAAAATTCTCGAAAGCAGCGTAGGACTGGTGGCCAACAACGAGATAGACGTGGACGACGCTACGGCCGAAAAAGTCGAAAAACTGATAGAGATGCTCGAAGAGAACGACGACGTTCAGAACGTTTATCATAATATGAAATAATTTTGGATATAATGTAGCGTTAAAATCAAATTAAAGGAAGATATATGAAAAGAGCTGTAGTCGGTTCGCTGTTGGCGATATCCGTAGCCGTATCCACACTGACCGCCGCCGATGTTTTGGCGACCGTAAACGGAAAGGCGATAACCAAGAAGGAAGTCAACTCGATTTTGAAGTCCGCCGGAATAGATTACGACAAACTCAGTCCGGAACAGCAAAAGATGGTCGTCGATCAGGCGATAGAAAGAGAGCTTTTAAAAGAGCATGCCGTAAAGTCCGGAGTCGAAAACACGCAGGAGTTCAAGAAGGCTCTCGAGAAGATAAAGCAGGATCTCGCTTTAGAAGTATGGATGAAGCAGCAGTTTGACTCTATAAAAATAAGCGACAAAGAGGCAAAGGCCTTTTACGACAAAAATATAGACAAATTCAAAAGACCTCAGACGGTTCATGCCAGACATATTCTCGTAAAGAGCGAGGATGAGGCCAAAAAAATCATCGATCAGCTTAAAAAGACTCCTAAGGCCGAGTTGAAATCGAAATTTATCGAGCTGGCCAAAACGAAATCGATAGGTCCCAGCGGTAAAAACGGCGGCGACTTGGGGTATTTCGGCAAAGAACAGATGGTAAAGCCTTTTAGCGAAGCGGCCTTCGCCCTGAAACCGGGAGAGTTTACGCAAACCCCGGTAAGAACTCAGTTCGGTTACCATATTATCTACGTTGAAGATAAAAAGCCGGCCCAGACCGTACCTTTTGAAAAAGTAAAAGACAAAATAAAACAGCAGCTGAGAATGGACAAGTTCCAAGAGATCGTCTCCAAAAAGGCGCAAGAGTTGAGAAAGAGCGCCAAAATCGAGAAAAAAATCTGATCAGGAGCACCGATAATGGGCGTTATGAGCTTTTTAAAACCAGGTGTAATCTGGGGCGATGATCTTTTTAGGCTTTATGAATATGCCAAAGAGAACGGTTTTGCTCTGCCTGCTATAAATATTGTCGGAACTAATTCCGTCAACGCCGTAATGGAGGCGGCGAGAGAGGCAAACTCGCCTATTATTATTCAGCTCAGCAACGGCGGCGCACATTTTTGGGCTGGCAAGGGGCTGGACAACGGCGGGGAAAAGGCCGCCGTTTTAGGCGCTGTAGCTGCGGCCAAGCATGTCCATATTCTGGCCGAGCACTACGGAGTGAGCGTGGTCTTGCATACCGATCACGCCGCTAGAAAGCTGTTACCGTGGATAGACGGGCTTCTGGCCGCCGGCGAAGAGTATTACAAAGTACACGGAAGACCTCTTTTTAGTTCTCATATGTTAGATCTTTCCGAGGAACCGCTGGATGATAACCTATCCACTTGTGAAGAGTATCTGAAAAAAATGGCGCCTTTGGGAATGGGACTGGAGATCGAGCTGGGAGTGACCGGCGGAGAAGAGGACGGAGTAGACAACACCTCTATCGAAAACTCCAAACTATACACCCAGCCGGCGGAGGTGGCAGAAGCATACGAGAGACTCTCCAGAATCAGCCCCTATTTTACGATTGCGGCATCTTTCGGTAACGTTCACGGAGTATACAAACCGGGACACGTCAAACTGGAACCGATAATATTGAAAAACTCCCAGGAGTATATCAAAGAGCGTCTCGGAGTTGAGAAAGAGAAACCGGTAAGCTTCGTTTTTCACGGAGGTAGCGGTAGCGAGCTTGAAAAGATACACGAGGCTATCGAATATGGCGTCGTAAAGATGAATATCGATACCGATACCCAGTGGGCGTTTTGGGAAGGCGTAAAAGGATATGTGGAAAAGTATCGTGACTATCTGCAGAGCCAAATAGGCAATCCCGAGGGCGAGGACAAACCCAACAAAAAGTACTACGATCCCAGGAAGTGGCTCAGAGAGGGCGAAAAGTCGATGAAAGCCAGAGTCCTAAAAGCTTACGAAGATCTAAAAAGTCTCAACGTAAACTGAGAAAAATCTTGAGGTTTCCCTCTCCGGTAGAGTATTATGAACTGGAGGGGGTCCCCTTTTACTTGAAAAGGGACGATCTGATAGACCCCCGTTTTAGCGGAAACAAAGCCAGAAAACTTCACTATTTTCTAGTGCGCGACTTTCATATAAATCGACTGATCAGTTACGGTTCCATGCAGTCAAACGCCATGTACTCCTTGTCTGTTCTGTGTCGAGACAGAGGCTGGGAGTTTCTGTACTACGCCAGAATAAACGAAAAACTGTTACTATCTCCTCTCGGTAATCTAAAGAGAGCTTTGGAAAACGGTATGGTTTTGAGGCCGATAGAGGAGTTGCGGGTAGATAGAAAACTCTGCAGCGAAACTAAACTGTTTGATGATACGCTATTCGTTCCGGAAGGCGTCCGTTGCAAAGAGGCAAAAGAGGGCGTATCTCTTTTGGCCGATGAGATCATCGAATGGGCCAGGGCGAACAACGTAGAGAGACTGAATATATTTTTGCCCTCCGGTACCGGTACTACGGCGCTTTTTTTGAAAGAGTCCCTGGCTGAAAGAGGATGCTCTTTTGAGGTTTATACGGTTGCCTGCGTGGGAGATAGCGACTATTTAAAAAAAGAGTTTCGCTCTTTGTCGAACTCTAAAATCTCTCCAGTTATTTTACAACCCTCCGTTAAATTTCGTTTTGCCTCGTTGGATCCAAGGCTATTTGAGATCTATATGAAAATCAAAAACGTATGCGGGTTTGAGATCGATCTTGTCTACGATACGGTAGGTTTTTTTACTTTGCTGGAGAACAGAGGGCTTTTTGAGGGAACGACGCTGCTTTATATCCATCAAGGAGGCCTATTGGGTAACGAGAGCATGATAGCCAGATATAAAGCAAAGTTTGGTAAAATTGCAAAACCTTTTAAAAAGGACTCCCATGCAGTTTCTATATAGCAGTAGCGCTGATTTTGCGAAGAAGTTTGATCATATTCTAAAAAGGGCGTCGATGGATATCGCCCACGTGGGCGAAACGGTCTTGGAAATAATCGAAAGGGTAAAGCAAAAGGGCGACGAAGCCGTTTTTGAGGATATCTCACGTTTTGATGGTTGGGAGCCCAAATGTACCGATGATTTGAGAATCGATCCCAAGTTAATGAAAAGCGCGTACGAAAGACTTGAGGAAAAGTTAAAAGAGGCTCTTCATCTGGCATTTGAGAGAATTAAAAGCTATCACGAAAAGCAGATGCCAAAATCCTGGATCGATTTTGAGAAAAACGGTACCGTATTGGGCCAAAAGGTAACCCCCGTAGAGAGAGCAGGTCTCTATATTCCTGGAGGCAAGGCCGCTTATCCCAGTTCTTTGCTTATGAACGCTGTTCCGGCGATAGTGGCCGGAGTAGAAAAGATAATAGTTGCTACGCCCACTCCTAACGACGAGCCGAACGAACTGCTGCTGGCGGCGTGCCATCTGTGCGGAATTGAGGATGTTTTCAAAGTAGGAGGTGCCACCGCCGTAGCCGCCATGGCCTACGGTACATCCACTATACCCAAAGTGGACGTTATTACCGGACCGGGAAACATCTATGTGGCCACCGCGAAGAAGCTGGTTTACGGAGAGGTTAATATAGATATGATAGCCGGTCCCAGCGAAATCGGCGTTATAGCCGACGAAAGCGCCGATGCGGAGTATGTCGCCCTCGATCTTTTGAGTCAAGCCGAACATGACGAGATGGCCAGCTCTATTTTGATTACTGATAGCGAAGTTTTGGCCAAAGAGGTTGCCGAGGCCGTAGAGCGTATCTTGTCAAAGCTACAAAGAGAGAGTATCGCCTCAGTCTCTATAAAGGAGCGTGGAGCCGTAATCGTTACCCGATCAATCGCCGAAGCGGTGGATCTGATGAATCTCGTGGCTCCGGAACATCTTGAGATTTTGACAAGGAATCCCTTCGAGATTCTCCCTATGATAAAAAACGCTGGAGCGATATTTTTGGGTGAGAACACTCCCGAACCTATAGGCGACTATATAGCGGGTCCGAATCATACTCTACCCACTGGCGGTACGGCTAGATTTTACTCCCCTTTGAGTACCGAACACTTTTTGAAAAAGTCATCTATAATATCCTTTAGCTGTCAGGCTATGAAGGATATCGGCGAAGCGGCATCGCTGTTGGCTAGAACCGAAGGGCTTGAGGCCCACGCCCTCTCTGTAGAGGCCAGACTGGATAAAATAGATAAATAAGGAGCTGAGTTTGGAGCTTAGACACCATCCTGAGATAAAGCGGGCTAAAAAGTTTGATATTCAAGACGCCGTTAGAATCTTTATAGCGCTTCTGTTCATATTGGGGGTAATGATTTACGCCTCCGTGTATACCAGCGGAATAGAGAATAGGACTCTGTTGATAATTGCCGCAATATTTGGCGGTTATATGGCTATGAATATAGGTGCGAACGACGTTGCGAACAACGTGGGACCGGCAGTTGGGAGCGGCGCTTTGACTCTCGGGGGAGCGATAGTGATAGCGGCCATTTTCGAGGCGGCCGGAGCGCTCATAGCCGGCGGCGACGTGGTCGGTACTATAAAAAAAGGAATTATCGATCCGGCCTTGATAGCCAATACCCAGGTATTTATATGGTTGATGCTGGCGGCTCTGCTGGCGGCGGCGATCTGGCTGAATCTGGCCACCGCAATGGGAGCGCCGGTTTCGACTACCCACTCCATAGTCGGCGGTGTTATGGGGGCCGGTATAGCTGCTGCCGGTTTTAGCATCGTATCATGGGGAACTATGGGAAAAATAGCGGCCTCGTGGGTTATTTCGCCGGTTCTGGGAGGTTTAATAGCGGCTACCTTTTTGTACGTGATCAAGAAAAACGTAATATTTCAAGAGGACAAGATAGCGGCCGCCAAAAGGTGGGTGCCGATATATATAGCGATAATGAGCTGGGCATTTTCCAGCTATTTGATAGTAAAAGGGATCAAACATCTTATCAAAGTTCCGCTGCCGATGGCTCTAGGAATAGGCTTTTTGATAGCGCTCGGAATATATGTGGTCGTAAAACCAATAATAGCCAAAAAAGCCGATAGCCTCAAAAACGAAAGGGAGTCGATTAATACACTCTTTACCATTCCTCTGATTTTCAGTGCAGCACTTTTGAGTTTCGCGCACGGAGCAAACGACGTGGCGAACGCCGTAGGACCTCTGGCCGGTATAAACGACGCTATAATGAGCGGAGAGTTCGGCAAGAAGGCTCCTATTCCATTGTGGGTTATGCTGGTGGGAGCTCTTGGTATATCTATCGGTCTGGCACTATACGGTCCCAAACTGATTAAAAAAGTAGGTAGCGAAATTACGGAACTGGATCAGATCCGGGCGTTTTGTATAGCCTTGGCCGCCGCTATTACGGTTATAGTGGCCTCCGCTCTGGGACTGCCCGTCAGCTCTACTCATATAGCGGTGGGCGGAGTCTTCGGAGTGGGATTTTTGAGAGAGTATCTTCTAAAACTCGAGGAGAGATCCAAACAGAACGAAGAGAGCCTCGTAGAAGAGTTCAAACAGGCCCATATAGAAAGAGAGCTTGAAAAGCTAAGAGAGTACGAAAGAGCGCTGGAATCGTTGGGAGATCCTAAGAAGGCCGATCCGTTTTTGGTAAAGGCTCTGATAGAGAAGATCAACAGGGAAAAGGAGGCGATAGCCAAACTTGTCGACGGGGAGATAAAGTTGACCAAAATAGAAAAGAGAGCCATAAAAGCGGTCAGAAAATATGAACTGGTTCAAAGAAGCGCTCTAAAGATGATTGTGGCGGCGTGGCTCGTGACGGTACCAGCGGCGGCAGTATTGGCGGCAATGATCTACTTTATGATCAGAGGAATTTTGCTTCCATGATTTCGGCATAGCGACTGGTTAGTTTTAAACGTTGTCTATTTTTAAAAAATAGTGTATAATAAAATATATCATTAAAAAAAGAGGTGATTTATGCAGATCAATTCCGTATCGAACGGCGCATACGATATGCAAAGCAGTGGAGAATCGGTTATGAAAAAGGCTCAGCAGCAGAGCCAGCTGACCGCAGAAACTCTAAAAAAAGTGATGGATCAGAATATGCAGGCGATGCAGTCTCAAAAGCAGCCCCCGGCCAATCCCAAAGGAACTATCAGCATTTACGCCTAATCATCCGCTCTTTTCCTTCTGGGGCGGCGAAAAGTAGTGAGCCGCCACTTTCCCTGCTATAACTCCGGCCGTCAGTATCGAAAATATAATCATCGCAGTGATAATATCTTTTTTATTCATTTTTTTCGCTTCCGTTTACAATTTTTTATTATAATATCATAAAAAAGGCGCCAAAGATGATCGAAAGAGCCGTAGATGCGATAAAAAATGCCGATTATCTGCTGATTACCGCCGGGGCGGGCATGGGGGTCGACAGCGGCCTTCCCGACTTTAGAGGAAAAGAGGGCTTTTGGAGAGCCTATCCGGTGGCGCGCAGACTGGGTCTCTCTTTTGAAGAGCTGGCCAATCCCTACTGGTTCGAAAACGAT
>JAMONM010000029.1 GCA_027065825.1 Campylobacterales bacterium
TCAGGAACCTCAACTTCTACCTTCATAATAGGCTCAAGCAGAACGGGATTGGCCTTTTTGGCGGCCTCTTTGAAAGCCATAGAACCGGCGATCTTGAAAGCCATCTCGCTGGAGTCAACGTCGTGATAGCTGCCGTCGTAAAGGGTTGCTTTGACGTCTACCACCGGATAACCGGCAACGACACCGTTTTGCATCGCTTCTTGGATACCTTTGTCCACGGCTGGAATATACTCTTTTGGTATAACGCCCCCAGTAATTTGGTTGACAAATTCATAACCGCTGCCCGGCTCCTGAGGCTCCAGTTTTATAAATACGTGCCCGTACTGACCTCTACCTCCGGTCTGTTTGGCATATTTGTACTCCTGATCCACCGGAGTTCTGATCGTCTCTCTGTATGCTACCTGAGGAGCGCCCACCTCGGCTTCTACTTTGAATTCTCTTTTCATTCTGTCAACGATAATCTCTAGATGAAGCTCACCCATACCCGAAATAATCGTCTGACCTGTCTCCTCGTCCGTATGAACCCTAAAGCTCGGATCCTCTTCGGCCAGCTTGGCCAGCGCGACGCTCATCTTTTCCTGGTCGGCTTTCGTTTTAGGCTCAACGGCTACGCTGATAACCGGCTCTGGGAACTCCATCTTTTCCAAAATTACCGGATTTTTCTCATCGCAAAGAGTATCGCCGGTAAGCGTATACTTCAGTCCCACAACAGCGCCGATCTCTCCCGCGGGCAGCTCTTTGATCTCTTCTCTCTTGTTGGCGTGCATCTTCAAGAGCCTTCCGACTCTCTCTTTTTTCTCTTTTGTAGAGTTGAGTACGTAGCTTCCGCTCTCGATCTTTCCTCTGTAAACCCTGATAAAGGAGAGCTGTCCAACAAACGGGTCGGTCATGATCTTAAAGGCCAGAGCCGCAAAAGGACCGTCTACGGTAGACTCAACAGAAACCTCTTCACCGGTTTTCGGATCGATTCCTTTGATCCAGCTAACCTCGGTCGGAGCCGGCAAATAATCGACTACCGCGTCCAGCAGTGTCTGCACGCCTTTGTTTTTAAAGGCGCTACCGCATAGCATAGGAGTTATACTCATATCGAGAGTACCGTTTTTGATACCTCTTTTGATCTCCTCCACACTAAGCTCTTCGCCGCTGAGATACTTCTCCATCAGTTCATCATCGGTTTCGGCCACCGCCTCAATCAGTTTCTCTCTGTACTCTTCCGCCTGATCTTTTAACTCTTCGGGAATATCTATTACTTCATACTTGGCGCCCATGGTTTCGTCGTCCCAGACGATTCCTCTCATTTCGACCAGATCAACGACGCCTCTAAAGTTCTCTTCGGCTCCTATGGGAATCTGAATAGGAACGGGATTGGCTTTAAGCCTATCTCTGATCTGATTTTCCACGTTGAAAAAGTCCGCACCTATTCTATCCATTTTGTTAACGAAAACTATTCGCGGGACGTGATATTTGTTGGCCTGTCTCCATACCGTCTCGGACTGCGGCTGGACGCCTCCAACGGCACAAAAAACCGCAACGGCGCCGTCGAGTACCCTCATGGATCTTTCAACTTCGATCGTAAAATCCACGTGTCCCGGAGTGTCGATGATATTTATCTGATGATCCTTCCAAAAACAGGTAGTGGCGGCGGAGGTTATCGTAATACCCCTCTCCTTTTCCTGCTCCATCCAGTCCATTGTAGCGGCGCCCTCGTGAACTTCGCCTATTTTATGTGAGATCCCGGTATAAAACAGAATCCTTTCGGTAGTAGTCGTTTTGCCGGCGTCGATATGCGCGGCGATACCTATATTTCTGATCTTTTCGATCGGGGTCTTTTTAGCCATGCTCTATCCTTTGAAATGTTCTGGTGTGGTGATATAGACGGGGGCGGTTGCGCCCCTCGGTTTCGATAGCAAACTCGATTCGGTAGGGAAATCTTTTTTTACCATCTGTAGTGTGCGAAAGCTTTGTTGGCCTCTGCCATTTTGTAAGTGTCCTCTTTCTTCTTGAAGGCCGCTCCTCTTTTGTTCGCGGCGTCCATAAGCTCGTTGGCCAGTCTTTGAGCCATAGTTCTTTCGTTTCTGTTTCTGGCCGCGTCCACAAGCCATCTGATAGCCAGCGACTGCTGTCTAACCGGTCTGACCTCGACCGGAACCTGGTAGGTGGCTCCACCCACTCTTCTGCTTTTAACTTCTAGTAGAGGTTTAACGTTTTCGATAGCCTCGTTAAAAACCTCTATACCCTTTTTTTCACCCTTCTTTTCGATAATTTCGAGGGCTTCGTACATGATCTTTTCGGCAACACTCTTTTTGCCGTCCCACATCAGTTTATTGATGAACTTCGTAACTACCTTGCTGTTATAGATAGGATCTGGCAGAACCTCTCTGACCGGTGCTCTTCTTCTTCTCACTTTTAGCTCCCTTCAATTTTAAATTTACTCAAGCGGCAATCAGCCCCGCCTGTGGCCTGAAAGTGAGAAAGCTATAAGTATCTTTATACTTCAGACAGCTTTCTGACTCTCTATTTGGGTCTTTTAGTACCGTATTTGGATCTGGATTTCTTTCTGTTGGCGACTCCGGCGGTATCCAGAGCTCCTCTGACGATATGGTATTTAACGCCCGGAAGGTCCTTTACCCTTCCTCCCCTAACCAGTACGATAGAGTGCTCTTGCAGATTGTGCCCTTCGCCAGGAATATAACTGATCACCTCGTATCCTGAGGTCAGTCTCACCTTGGCAACTTTTCTCAAAGCCGAGTTAGGCTTTTTCGGGGTGGTCGTATAGACTCTCGTACAAACCCCTCGCCTTTGAGGACACTTAACCAGAGCGGGCGATTTGGACTTTTTAATCACCTTCTTTCTCTCTTTTCTTATCAACTGATTGATAGTCGGCACTTCCTTTTCCTTTCGATTTTTTTGCTATCTCAAATTTTAGTGGCTAATAATACTAAACCTGAGCTTTAAAAAAACTTAATTTAAACTTATTTTAAAGTTTGGAGCCTCACTCCTCCTCTTTGAGGAGCTCGACTCTCTTTTCTCTGAACATTCCCGTTCCAACAGGTATCAATCTACCGATAATCACGTTCTCTTTCAGATCCTCCAGCCGGTCGATCTTGGCCGAAATGCTGGCTTCTGTAAGAACCTTGGTCGTATCCTGGAACGAGGCGGCGCTAATGACAGAGTCCGAACTGACCGCGGCTCTCGTGATACCTACCAAAACCGGTTCGGCAATTGCCGGCTCTCCGCCCAGTTTTATAACCTTTTCGTTCTCCTCTTTGAACTGCTTTTTGCTCACAAGGTCTCCGGCAATAAATTTCGTATCCCCACTCTCTACGATCTTGACCTGTCTTAGCATCTGGGAGATGATAATCTCGATATGCTTGTCGCTGATATTGACCCCCTGGCGTCTATATACCTGCTGAATTTCGCTGACCATATAGTACTGCAGCGCTTTTTCTCCCAAAATTCTGAGAATGTCGTGGCTAGATACCGTTCCGTCGGTCAGAACTTCGCCGGCGTGGACATACTCTCCGTCGTGTACCAGTATCGTTCTGTTTTTGTCGATCAGATACTCCGCCTTCTGTCCAGTTTCGGAGGAGATGATTATTCTCTGTTTTCCTCTGCTAGGCTTGCCGAAACTTACAAAACCGTCTATTTCCGCAACAACGGCCGGATTTTTCGGTCTGCGCGCCTCAAAAAGTTCGCTTACTCTCGGCAGACCCCCCGTAATGTCTCTCGATTTCGCTACCGCTTTCGGCGTTTTGGCCAGAACCTCGGCTATTTCCACCTCTTCGCCGTTTTGAACGTATATCGCGGTTTTGGGCTCGAGAGGATAGGTATATAGCGTATCGCTGCCTCTGGCCGCAAGAACGATTTTCGGTTTATATTCCGGCGGAATATATTCGTTTATGGTTAGCCTGGTCTCGCCGGTTATCTCGTCTACCAGCTCGGTAGCAGTCACTCCTGGTATAACGTCCTCCAGGGTGACTACGCCGGCGGATTCCGAGATAATTGGATTTGAGTATGGATCCCATTCGGCGATTACGGTTTTGTCGTTTTTGGCCGGCGTCGCCAAGAGGGTGTTCTTCTCTACCTCTTCGTTATCTCCCACCTCAAGAACCGATCCCCTGGCTATATAGTGTCTGATGGCCTCTCTTCCTTCGCTGTCCGCTATGACGGCAAAGAGCCCCTTTTCGTCCACTTTGTGACCTTTTTGGATATCTTCGTATCTCTCCAGGTAATCCCCTTTGAGCAAGAAGAACTTCACGGTTCCCTTGGCGTTCGCCACAATCTTTTGCGTTACGGGAGCTCCGTCTTCCACTTTGAGTTCGGCGGCGTACGGAATCCTGTTAGGAATATTCCATCCCTCTTTTATAATCTCCACTATAGAGTCGCCCTCTTTGACCGTCTCCCCGTTTTTATAAGGAATGTACTGTTTGCCCTCTATTTTACCGCTAACACCGGCCAATTCGTTAGGTTTGGCCACATCGCTCTTTCTGAGGGAGTATCTAACCTTGTCCTTCTCTCCGCTTAGAGTAATTACGATCTCGTCGTGTACGCTCTTTATCTCCAGCTTTCCATCAAAGAGCGCCTTTATTTTAGGCTCGACCAGTAATACCGCGGCGTTTCTTCTGTTGGCGACTATTATTTTGCCCTCTTTGTTTCTGTAGGTTTTGAGGTTGTAGTATCTAATAAAGCCCTCTTTCGTGGCTACCACCTGTCTCTCTTCCGCGGTTCTGCTGGCTGTACCGCCGATATGGAAGGTTCTCAGAGTCAGCTGGGTACCGGGCTCGCCTATGGACTGCGCCGCTATGATTCCGACCGCTTCACCGGGCTTGACGAGTTTACCCTCGGCCATGTTCAGACCGTAACATTTGGCGCAGACGCCCTTTTCGGCCTTACATGTTATTGGCGTTCGGATCGTTACCGATTTGATTCCGGCCTCTTTTATGTTTCTGGCCTTCTCTTCGTCGATAAGAGTTCCTTCGTTGTACAGAATTTCGTTGGTTATCGGATCGATCACGTCCTCCGCTAAAACTCTGCCGTGGATCCTGTCCTCAAGAGGCTCTATCATCTCGTTACCGACGCTGATATCCGTAACCTCTATACCTTCGTGCGTTCCGCAATCCTCCACGGTGATTTTGACGTTTTGCGCCACATCCACCAGCTTTCTGGTCAGATATCCAGCGTTTGCGGTTTTTAGCGCGGTATCGGCTAAACCTTTTCTGGCTCCGTGAGTCGAAATAAAGTATTCAAGAACGTTAAGTCCCTCTTTAAAGTTCGAAATAATCGGTGTCTCGATAATCGTACCGTCGGGCTTGGCCATCAAACCCCTCATACCGGCCAACTGCCTTATCTGAGCGGAGCTACCTCTAGCGCCCGAATCCGCCATCATATAAATGGAGTTAAAACCGTGTTTGTCGCTTTTGATCAGCTTCATCATCGCTTCGGCGACGGCGTTTGAGGTATCGGTCCAGATATCGATGATTTTGTTGTATCTCTCCTGCTCCGTCAGCAGACCCGCTCTAAATTGCTGCTGGATCTCTCTGACCTTTCTTTTCGCTTCCTCTATGAGTTTTCTCTTCTCTTGAGGCACTTTGATGTCGTACTCGCTTATGGATATACCGGCGTAGGTGGCGTATTTGAAACCTAGGTTTTTCAGATTGTCCAAAAACTCTGCGGTAATCTCCGCTCCACCGTGTTTATATACATAATCCACCAGCTCGGCAATGTCTCTCTTTTTCATAAGTTTGTTCCACAGAGAAACCGGAACGAAATCCGGCAAAATATTTTTGATTATGATTCTGCCGGCTGTGGTATATATGATTCTGTTGTCGACTCTGGTTCTGATTTTGGCGTTAATATGCAGATAGTCGTTCTCCAGCGCCGTCATAATCTCGTTCACGTCGGCAAAGAGTTTGTTCGCCCCTTTTACGTCGTCTCTCTCTTTGCTTAGATAGTAGATTCCCAAAACCATGTCCTGAGAGGGGACCGTTATAGCTCTTCCCGAAGCGGGTAGCAAGATATTCAGCGAACTTAGCATCAATATCTTGCACTCGGCTATCGCCTCCTCGCTTAGAGGAACGTGAACGGCCATCTGGTCACCATCGAAGTCAGCGTTGAACGCCGCGCAGACGAGCGGATGCAGCTGGATAGCCTTGCCCTCTATCAAAACCGGATGGAAAGCCTGAATAGAGAGTTTGTGCAGCGTCGGCGCCCTGTTTAGAAGTACCGGATACTCCTCGACTATTTCTTGCAGACACTCCCAAACCTCGTTCTCCCTGTTTTCGATCATCTTTTTGGCCGCCTTCAAAGTCGTAGCGTAGCCCTTCTCCTCCAGCTTAGCCAGCAGATGGGGTTTAAATAGCTCCAGAGCCATCAGCTTGGGCAGTCCGCACTGATCCATTCTCAGATTCGGTCCTACTACGATAACGCTACGTCCCGAAAAGTCCACCCTTTTTCCGAGTAGATTCTGCCTAAATCTACCCTGTTTACCTTTTATTATTTCGCTCAGGGACTTTAACGGCCTTTTGTTAGCGCCTTTGACAGCGTTTCCGCGTCTACCGTTATCTATTAGGGCGTCAACAGCCTCTTGGAGCATTCTCTTTTCGTTTCGTACGATTATCTCCGGCGCGTCCAGCTCCATCAGCCTTTTTAATCTCTGGTTCCTGTTGATAACCCTTCGGTAAAGATCGTTTACGTCGCTGACGGCGAACTTTCCTCCGTCCAGAGCCACCAGAGGTCTAAGATCAGGCGGAAGAACGGGAACTACGGTCAGCATCATCCATTCCGGTTTGTTGCCGCTGTTAAGAAAACTCTCGATGACTTTAAGTCTCTTGACTATCGTCTTTCTTTTCGCTTCGCTGGCGGTCTCCTTCATCTCTCTTTTTAGCTGATTGAAGACCTCTATCAGATCGAACTCTTCGAGCAGCTCTTTGACCACCTGCCCTCCCATTTGGGCGTCAAATCCAGTATCGGCAAAGTGCTGTTTTAGCTGTTGATACTGCTCTTCGTTGAGTACGTCGTACTTTTTGACGGGATTTTTCTTTTCGAAATCGTAGTAGGCTTCGCCGGGTTCTTTAACTATATAGGCTTCATAATAAAGAACCCTTTCGAGATCTTTCATTTTCACTCCCAGCAGAGTACCGATTCTGCTGGGCAGGGAGTTGACGTACCAGATATGGGCGACCGGCGTTACCAGCTCTATATGGCCCATTCTGACTCTTCTTACTTTGCTGGTGGTAACCTCTACGCCGCACTTTTCGCAGACTACGCCTTTGTATCTCATCTTTTTGTATTTGCCGCAAAGACACTCGTAATCTTTGATTGGGCCGAAAATTTTCGCGCAAAAGAGCCCGTCTCTTTCCGGTTTTAGCGTTCGGTAGTTTATGGTCTCCGGCTTTTTCACCTCACCGTGAGACCAGCTGAGAATCTTTTCCGGACTGGCCAGTCTAAATTGCAGAGCTTTAATATCTTTCGGTCTTTGATCTTCGCCTATCTCAATCGGTATTAGTCTCTTCATCTTCTTTTTCCTCGTCTAAAATTTCTACGTCGATTCCCAGTGATTGCAGCTCCTTAGTCAAAACGAACAGAGTCTCTGGAATTCCGGGCTCCGGAATCGGTTCGCCCTTGGTTATAGCTTTGTAGGCCCTGACTCTGCCCTCAACGTCGTCTGATTTGATAGTCAGCATCTCTTTTAACGTATGGGCCGCGCCGTGAGCCTCCAGCGCCCATACCTCCATCTCTCCGAATCTCTGTCCTCCAAAGAGCGCCTTACCTCCTACCGGCTGCTGAGTTACGAGAGAGTAAGGCCCGGTACTTCTGGCGTGAACCTTCTCGTCTACAAGGTGGTGCAGTTTTAACATATACATATATCCAACGTTGACCCGCTCTTTAAACTTCTCTCCGGTTCTTCCGTCATAGAGCTCCATCTTGCCGTCCATATCCATTTTGGCCATCTCGTAGAGTTTTTTGAACTCTTCGGCGGTAACCCCTTCAAAAACCGGACTGGCAAATTTGACGCCTTTGCTCCAATCCCTGGCGTACTCGAGGATCTCTTCGTCGCTCATCTTCTCTAAAACCTCTTTGGCTCTCATCAGTTTCGCCACATCGGCGATCTCTATCATCTTTTCGCGTAGCTCTTTTATAAAGTCGGATCTTTTGCTTTCGAAAATCTCCTGAATCTGTTCGCCGAGCTTCTTGCCTATTAGCCCCAGATGCACCTCCAGAATCTGTCCTATGTTCATCCTGGAAGGCACGCCTAGAGGATTCAAAACGATATCTACAACTCTTCCGTCTTTGGTGTAAGGCATGTCGATTTCCGGAACGATTATGGAAACTATACCTTTGTTACCGTGTCTACCGGCCATTTTGTCGCCGATTTTGAGTTTTCTTTTCGTTGCTATAAAGACTTTGACCAGTTTAACGACTCCGCTAGGGAGAATATCCTCTTTTTCCAAAATGGCCAGTTTCTCTTCGTGCTCTTCGGTCAGTTTTCTCTTTTCGTTCTGAAAATAGCTTTTTAATCTCTTATACTCCTCTTGTACCTCCTGAGGATACGATTTGACCAAAAAGTTCAGAGCGAATCTGTTGATTGAGGATAGCTCCTCTTTCGGTATTCTTTCGTTAGCCTTATACTCTTTGTCTTTTACCTTGGCGTCCTGCTCCAGAGGCGTTTTGGCCAGCAGGGAGATGATTCTGAGCATCTCCTCTCTGTCTACCATCAAAAGTTTGTCGTGATGCTCCCTATCTAGCCTCTCTTTCTCCTCTTCGTACGCCTTTACCGCTCTTGGGTCCTTTTCGTACCCTTTTTTGGTAAAGACCTTAACGTCGACTACCACCCCTTCCATAGAGGGCGGACAATATAGGGAGTTGTTCACCACGTGTCCTGCTTTTTCACCGAAAATCGCTCTAAGAAGCCTCTCTTCGGGCGTGGGTTTCACTTCGCCTTTTGGAGAGACTTTTCCCACCAAAATCATTCCGGGTTTGACGTAGGTACCTATTTTGACGATTCCGCTCTCGTCCAGGTGGGCTATCTCTTCCTCTTTTACGTTCGGTATATCTCTGGTGATCTCCTCGATACCATGTTTTAGCTCTCTTGCCTCGATCTCTTTTTCATATATATGTACGGAGGTAAATTCGTCGTCTCTCAATATCCGTTCGCTTACGACTATAGCGTCCTCAAAGTTGTATCCGTTCCACGGCATAAAGGCCACCAGCATATTTTTGCCAAGAGCCAGTTCGCCTTTGTCCATGTTCGGGCCGTCGGCAATAATCTGTCCCGCTTCGACCCTATCACCCTTTTTCACGATAGGAGTCTGACTAAAACATGTATTTTGATTGGTTCTAAGGTTCTTTTGGAGAGTGTAGTGGTCTATATAGGCTCCGTTTTCGTCCTCGCCCAGAATATAGATATTGTTCGCGTCTATCTTCTCAACCACTCCGCTTCTTTTGGCAACGACCGCCTCCCAAGCGTCCCGCGCCACTACCTTTTCCATTCCCGTTCCCACCATAGGAGCCTCGGTTTTCAACAGAGGAACGGCCTGGCGTTGCATGTTGGATCCCATCAGAGCCCTGTTGGCGTCGTCGTGCTCCAAAAAGGGAATCAGACTGGCCGCTACCCCGACGACCATTCTCGGCGTCAAATCGATAAGATCCACCTTGTTCTTTTCAACGAATACGATCTCGCCGTCTTTTCTGGCTTCGATCATATCCTCCTTGATTTCGTTGCCCTCTATAATCTCCGTATTGGCAGGCGCGATAACCAGCCCCTCCTCCTGAGCCGCCGTCAGATACACCACCTCGTCGGTAATTTTCCCGTCTACCACTTTTTTATAAGCGGCCTCGATAAAGCCGAGATCGTTTACTTTCGCGTAGGTGGAGAGGGTGTTGATCAGTCCGATATTCTGACCTTCTGGGGTCTCAACGGGACATATACGTCCGTAATGGGTAGGATGAACGTCCCTTACCTCGAAACCAGCACGCTCTTTGACGAGTCCGCCCTCTCCCAGAGCCGAAAGTCTCCTTTTGTGCGTAATTTCGCTAAGGGGATTGGTCTGATCCATAAATTGCGAAAGCTGGCCGCTCGCAAAGAACTCCAGTATGGTATTGGTTATCATTTTGGAGTTGATTAGATCGTGCGGCATCAGTTCGTCCAAATTGCCGCTGATGGTGGTCATTTTGTCCCTGATGGCCTTTTGCATCTTTACAAGGCCCGTATGGAGCTCGTTGGCCAGAAGCTCTCCGATAGCCCTTATCCTTCTATTACCCAGGTGATCCCTATCGTCTATATGGCCCTGGCCATTTTTAACTTTTATTAGATACTGTACCGATTTTATAATATCCTCGCTGGTCAGAACCGTAACATACTCCGGAACCCTCACTCCCAGTTTGTGATTCATCTTCATTCTACCCACGCGGGTAATATCGTATCTTTCCGGATCGAAAAAGAGCTGTTTTACGAAGGCTTTGGCGGCCTCTTTCGTAACCGGTTCCCCGGGTCTCATCACCTTGTATATTCTAATCGCCGCCAGATCGTTCTCGTCCTCTATACCCTCGGTCTGTCTTAGTAGTTTTAAACTCTCCTGATCCGCGATAAAAGAGTTGATTATTGAGCGATCCTTACCGCTGGCGAGATCGTTCGCTATGAAAATCTCATCTATTTTCAGATCTATAATCTTTTTCAGTTTGTTCTCGTCAAGCTGGGTCAGCGTATCAAAAAGTACTTCGCCGCTTTCAGAATCGATAATCGGAGAGGCCAAAAATCTGTCTATTAAAATATCTATAGGATATTCGACAAGTTTAAGACCCTCTTCCTGCAGTTTTTTCGCCTTTTTCGAGGTGAGTCTCTTGCCTGCGGCGATTATGAGATTTCCGTTTTCGTCTCTAACGTCGTAAGAAACTCTACCGACGAAATCTTCGGGATTGAACTCTGTAAAAAATTTATTGTCTTTTATGATTATTCTGGTAATCGGATAGAAAAGTTTCAAAATATCCTGTTTGCTGTAGCCCAAGGCCCTAAATAAAATGGTGGCCGGAATTTTTCTTCTTTTGTTTATTCTAACATATAGGATATCTTTGGGATCGTATTCAAAATAGAGCCATGCACCTCTGTCGGGGATAATCTGGGCCGTATACACCAGTTTTCCTCCGCTTGTCGCGGACTCCTCTTCCTTGAAGATAACACCTGGGCTTCTGTGGAGCTGATTGACGACTATTCTTTCTACACCGTTGATTATAAATGAGGTTCTATCGGTCATCAACGGAATGTCTCTGACGAAAATCGTCTGCTCCTTCATATCTTTCACACCAATTTTCTCTCCGCTCTTTTCGTCTCTCTCCCATAGCACGAGCCTGATTTTCATCTTTAGAGAGACGCTGTAGGTCAAACCTCTCTCCATACATTCTCTGATGGTGTATTTCGGTTTGGTTATCTCACTGCCGACATACTCCAGGCTCAGCCTGTTTTGAGCGTCGTGTATAGGGAAAATTGATCTAAAAACTTTCTCTATGCCGCTGTTGCTTCGATCCTCTTTGTCTATCATCAAAAAATTGTCATAACTGTTCTTTTGAAGCTGCAACAGATGAGGAATTTCTATGATCTGGGGAATTTTAGAAAAGTCTACCCTGAGTCTGTTTCCGGATTTGATACTGTTTAGCATAGGCACTGACCTCTGTAAAGTAGTTTTAGCCGTGTGGCTTGTAGGGGGCAAGATAACATTTTATCCATATAAACCGGCGGGAGAAATCCCGCCTTTGCCAGAGAGATTATTTTATCTCTACTTTCGCTCCGGCTTCTTCGAACTGTTTTTTGATCTCTTCAGCCTCTTCTTTGCTTACGCCCTCTTTGATAGTAGTAGGAGCGTTTTCAACGGCCTCTTTCGCCTCTTTGAGTCCCAATCCTGTTACCGCTCTGACCACCTTGATAGCGTTAATCTTTTTAGCGCCTGCATCCGTAAGAACCACGTCAAATTCAGTCTTCTCTTCGGCTGCGGCTCCGCCTTCTGCTCCGCCAGCGGCAACGGCTCCGGCCACTACCGTAGGCTGAGCGCTTACTCCGAATTTCTCTTCGAACTCTTTTACCAGCTCGCTTAGCTCCAAAACGGAAAGGTTAGAGATATACTCGATTACGTCTTCTTTAGTTATTGCCATCTTTTTCTCCTTTTTTTATGAATTCTCTTTTTGTTGTCTTATATTCTCAAGAACAGTAACGAAGTTCTGCTTGGGCGCATTCCATACATACAGCAAGTTTCGCATAGGAGCCGTCCAAACAGACAGAAGCATTCCCAAAAGCTCCTCTTTGCTCGGAAGCTTGCTGTAAGCCTCGATTTTGGCCGCGTCGGCGACTTCTCCCTCGAAATATCCCTGCTTTATCTTAAAACCTTCCGGAGCCTCTTTGGCAAACTCCGTAACGGTCTTGGCAAGTACTACGAGATCGTCGCCCCATACAAGTATGTTCGTATCTTTTAGTTCGAAATCCTCTATGCCGTTATTTTTAAGAGCTATCAAAGCCAGAGTGTTCTTAACCACCTGCGCCTTGAGCCCCTTTTCTCTAACGGCGTTTCTGAAGGATTCGAGCTCGGATACGCTCATACCCTTGTAGTCGCAGTCGATGATTGCCGCAGCCTCTTTAAACTCTTCGGTCAGTTTGGCAACGACCGCTTCTTTTTGGGCTCTTGTCAACTTTTTTTACCTCCTTTCCGACAGAAGACTTCAAGCAGGTCTTATTGAATGCCCGCTATCTTCAGTCTAAGATAAAGATCATTTCAGATCCATCAGCTCCTGTGTATCCAGCTCGAGAGCCGGGCTCATGGTCAGGGAAATCGCGGCGTGTCTGATATATCTACCTTTCGCCGCAGCCGGCTTTAGCTTGTTTATAGCAGTAACGAACTCTTTTAAATTCTCCGCGATCTGCTCGGCACTAAAGCTCGCTTTTCCAATCCCCGCATGGATATTTCCCTTTTTGTCCACTCTAAAGTTAACCTGGCCGCTTTTTGCGTTTTTAACCGCCTTGCACACGTCCATCGTAACCGTACCGGTTTTAGGATTGGGCATCAATCCTTTAGGGCCTAAAATTCTACCTATTTTACCCACAAGGCCCATCATATCGGGAGTAGCGATCGCTATATCAAAATCTATTTTTCCGTTTTTGATCTCTTCTACCAGATCCTCTGCACCGACTATGTCTGCGCCGCACTCTTTGGCCTCGTCGGCTTTGACGCCTTTTGCGAATACGGCAACCTTTACCTTTTTACCGGTTCCGTGAGGCAAAACTACAGAGCCTCGAACCATCTGATCGGCGTGTCTAGGATCTACGCCGAGTCTGAGCGCAACTTCTACGGTCTCGTCAAATTTTGCAGATTTAAGCTCTTTTACAGTTTTAGAGGCCTCCTCAACGGAGTATAGTTTTCCTTTTTCTATCTTTTCCAGTAGTTCTCTGTATCTTTTAGAATGTTTTTTCGCCATCTTTTTCTCCGCATTTTTTTTTGCTACCGCAACGTTTTAAATCTCTGCGGTGGAGATTTTCAAATCAGTCGACTATCTCGACTCCCATGCTTCTGCACGAACCGGCAATAGTTTTCATCGCCGCTTCCAGATCGTCCGTATTCAGATCGGGAAGTTTAGTTTTCGCAATCTCTTCCAACTGTGCCCTGGTAATTTTTCCCACCTTGTTTTTAAGCGGATTGTCGCTACCTTTTTGTATTCCGGCCGCTTTCTTTATCAGATCGGAAGCGGGCGGCTGTTTTGTCACGAAGGTAAAGCTTCTGTCCGCGTAAACGGTAATAATTACCGGGATAGTAAATCCCATCATATCTTTTGTTTTTTCGTTAAACGCCTTGCAAAACTCCATTATGTTAACGCCTCTTTGTCCAAGAGCTGGACCTACAGGAGGCGAAGGATTGGCTTTTCCGGCAGGAATTTGCAGCTTTATTTCACCAACGACTTTCTTTGCCATCTATTTTTCCTTTCTTTATGTTGGGGTTATATTATTTTTTCCACTTGAGAGTAGAGTATCTCTACCGGAGTACTTCTACCGAAAATAGAAACGTTGAGCTTTAGCTTTCCGTGTTCCATGTCGTACTCTTCAACCACTCCGGTAAAGTTTGCGAACGGTCCTTCTATTATTCTCACCACCTCGCCCGGCTCGAAAGAAATTTTCGGTTTAGGCGCGCCTTTTTGTTGAGCCTTTTCCAATATAACCCTTACATCCTCTTCGCTAAGAGGCGTGGGTTTTTTAGATTCTCCTATGAATCTTCCAACCTTGGGCATAGACTGAATTTTGTGCCAAAGATCCAAATCGAGATCCAAAAGAGCAAACACGTATCCCGGATAAAGCGCTCTTTGAGTGATCTTTTTTTTGCCCTGTTTTACCTCTATCACATCTTCGGTAGGTACGATTACCTCTTTTATTTTTTCGTCAAGATGCATCTCTTTGGCGATATTTTCAATGGCTCTTTTTACGGCCTGTTCACTTCCGGCGTGAACTTGAATAGCATACCATTTATGTGCCATTAGTATCCTTGCGTCAAATTATATGGGAAAGCGAAAAAGACATGATCAGATCAATCAACGCCAAAAAGAGCGAAACTATCAAAACTACTATAAATACCGCGATATAAGCGTTTTTCACCTGCTCTTTGGTAGGAAATATAACTTTTTGCAACTCTATTTTGGCTTCGTCAAAATATTTGATGAACTTTTCCATTTGCGTTCCTTAAAGAGTGGCAGGGCAGGAGGGACTCGAACCCCCAACACGCGGTTTTGGAGACCGCCGCTCTACCATTGGAGCTACTGCCCTTCATGACTAAAGAGCCAAACCCTTTATTAGAGTTTGGCCTCTTTATGCAGAGTGTGCTCTTTGCAAAATTTGCAATATTTTCTAATCTGAAATTTTTCTGTATGAGTCTTTTTGTTCTTGGTCGTATGATAGTTTCTTCTACTACACTTTTCACACGCCAAATGGATTATCTCTCTCATAGTTTATGCCTTTGAATCGGGGCGAAAGCCCCTAAAATTATTCGATTATCTTTGTAACCACACCGGCACCGACTGTTCTACCGCCCTCTCTGATAGCGAATCTGGTTCCCTCTTCGAGAGCGATAGGAGCGATAAGTTCCGCAGTTATTTTAACGTTGTCTCCAGGCATTACCATCTCTGTTCCCTCTGGAAGGATAACGCTACCGGTAACGTCTGTGGTTCTAACGTAGAACTGCGGTCTATATCCGCTAAAGAAAGGAGTGTGTCTTCCACCTTCCTCTTTTGTAAGAACGTATACTTCGGCTTCAAATTTTGTATGAGGAGTTATAGATCCCGGTTGACAAAGAACCATACCTCTTTCCACGTCCTCTTTTTTGGTACCTCTTAGCAGAACGCCCACGTTGTCGCCGGCTTCACCTTGATCGAGCTCTTTTCTGAACATCTCAACGCCGGTTACAGTTGTTTTTTGCGTAGGTCTGATACCGACGATCTCTACCTCGTCACCTACTTTTACGATACCTCTTTCGATTCTACCGGTAACGACCGTTCCCCTTCCGGAGATCGAGAATACGTCTTCGATAGGCATCAAGAAAGGCTTGTCGATATCTCTTTCTGGAGTAGGAATATACTCGTCAACAGCGTCCATAAGAGCCAGAATCTTTTCTGACCAAGGTCCCAGATTTCCCTCTTTTGCCTCTTCAAGAGCTTTTAGAGCGGAACCTGCGATTACAGGAACGTCGTCGCCAGGGAAGTCGTACTCGTTGAGAAGTTCTCTAACTTCCATCTCAACCAGCTCGAGCAGCTCAGGATCGTCAACCATATCCTCTTTGTTAAGGAATACAACGATATAAGGAACGCCAACCTGTCTAGCCAGCAGGATGTGCTCTCTGGTTTGGGGCATAGGACCGTCGGCGGCGGAAACAACCAGTATGGCTCCATCCATCTGAGCGGCACCGGTAATCATGTTTTTAACGTAGTCGGCGTGTCCTGGACAGTCAACGTGCGCGTAGTGTCTCTTGTCTGTTTCGTACTCAACGTGAGAAGTAGCTATAGTAATACCTCTTTCTCTCTCTTCTGGGGCGTTGTCGATCTGATCGTAATCTCTCTTCTCAGCGAACCCTTTTTCAGCCAAAACTGCTGTGATGGCGGCCGTCAGCGTAGTCTTACCGTGGTCGACGTGACCGATGGTACCGATGTTAACGTGTGGCTTGGTCTTGATAAACTTCTCTTTAGCCATCTTGTCCTCCGTGTAATTTGATTAAAATTCGGGCTAATTCTACCAAAATTAACCCAAATATTTTCTTAAGCTTTGGTTTACTAAATGAATGGAGCCCAGAAGCGGGATTGAACCGCCGACCTCTTCCTTACCAAGGAAGTGCTCTACCACTGAGCTATCTGGGCACGACAAAACAATAGCCATGGAAGCGAAACTAAGCAGCGAAACGAAGTTTTAGTTCAGCTCCCAGTCCTGGAGCGGGAGACGGGACTCGAACCCGCGACCCTCAGCTTGGAAGGCTGATGCTCTAGCCAACTGAGCTACTCCCGCATCGCGACACTTGATATGGTGGTGGGAGGAGGATTCGAACCTCCGAAGGCAAAAGCCAGCAGATTTACAGTCTGCCCTCGTTGACCACTTGAGTATCCCACCAGCGTGTCCACTGGTCAAACACTGATTCCGAACGGAGCCGGTGAAGGGACTCGAACCCCCGACCTGCTGATTACAAATCAGCTGCTCTAGCCAACTGAGCTACACCGGCAAACAATTCGGACTGGAATTATACAAATTTTCTACGGCTTTGTCAACAAAGTATCTGCGCAATAAACAAAAAACTATTTGATAAAATAGTTAAAACGGCAAAAGAGTAGCCATGAAAAGATCACTGGCAGCAGTTTTACTCATATTAACCGTAACAGACGCCCAAACTCTGGAGGAGGCTCTAAAATATAACGACTACGCTCCAAAAGGGGGCGTGGTCGTCTCTCCGCCGCGAACTGAGAGCCACGAGGCCAACCGCAAAGAGCGCCTATTGCTTCAAAAAAGAGTTAAATACGCCATGCATCCGATCAATATGGGCGTTCTTTCCCTACAGAAAACTCAGCGAGCCATAGAGAAGAGATTGAGCGAAGATATTAAAAGGCTCTTTTTTCTGCCAAAAAGCATAAAAGTCAAATCGGAAATAAAACGGGACAAGATCTATACCCGTTTTATTTACCGTTTCGAAGAGTGATCAAGCCAGCAAATTTTTAGCTTTTTGAACTACGTTTTCGATAGTAAAACCGTACTCTTTAAATACCTCTTCGGCCTTTCCGCTCGCTCCGAATCTGTTTTCTATTCCCAATACCGCATCGGCCAATCTGTACCATTCCGAGCCCGATGCGGCCTCTATGGCCAATACCTTGGTCGCCGGATCTATAACGGCGTCTATATACTCTCGTTCTTGCTCCAAAAAGAGTTCCATACACGGGACGCTAACCACGTTTGCGGCTATACCGTCCTTTTCCAGATGGCAGCCCGCCTGTAGGGCCAACATGACTTCGCTACCCGAAGCCACGAGAGTGATCTGCGCCGATTCTCTTCTTTTTATCAGATATCCTCCCCTGGAAGGTTCACCGAAATCCCTGCTCGGTTTCAAAACTCTCAATTTCTGTCTGCTAAGAACAAAACCGCAGGGAGCCTCCAGTTCCAAAGCCTTTTTCCAGCACTCTACGTTTTCACTGGCGTCAGCGGGTCTAAAAAGATAAAAATTGGGCAAAGCTCTAAACTGCGATATATGCTCTATAGGCTGATGAGTAGGACCGTCTTCGCCGACACCTATGCTGTCGTGCGTCCATACAAAGAAGTTTTTAAGTCCGGAAAGTGCCGCGATTCTAACAGCCGGCTTCTGATAATCGCTAAAAACGAAAAACGTGGCGTTAAAAGGCATAATCAATCCGTAAGCGGCCATACCGTTGGCAATGGCTCCCATGGCGTGTTCTCTTACCCCGAAATGAAAGTTTTTGCCTTTTGGAAAATCTCCCATACCGTCTAGATAGGTCTTGTTAGAAGGCGCCAAATCCGCACTACCTCCTACGAATCCTGGGAGAGCTTTGGCTATAGCGTTTAAAATTTTGCCGTTGCTCTCTCTGGTGGCCACCATGGAATCGGCCTCGAAGCTGGGCCATTCGATCGAAGAGTAGTCCGGATTTTCCAGTCTGTTTAGCAGTTCGTTCTGCTCCTTGTACGGAAGCTCCAACAGAAGTTTTCTCCACTCTTTTTCGTAGAGTTCGCCCTTTTCTACCGCGCATCTGAATCTAATCAGAACATCTTCGGGAACGAAAAACTCCTTGTCGGGATCGAATCCGGCTTTTATCTTTGCACACCTTATCTCCTCCTCTCCCAAAGGAGCTCCGTGCGAGTGGGGATCCCCTTCGAAATGGCAAGATCCCTTTGCAATTACGGTATTGGCTATTATCAAAACCGGTCTGTTTCTGTTTTTGGCCCATCTGATAGCGGAATCTATATCGTCGTAGTCGTGTCCGTCGATCTCTATTACATCCCACTTTTGAGACTCGAATCTCTCTTTTACGTTTTCGTTCCAAGCTATGGAGGTATCGCCTTCGATGGTTATGTGATTGAAATCGTATATCACAATCAGATTGTCAAGCTCGAACCGTCCAGCCAAAGCACACGCTTCGTAGCTTATCCCCTCTTCGAGATCTCCGTCTCCGCATAGACAGTAGACGTAATGGTCAATAATTTCGGCGGACTCTCTGTTTAAAATTCCTTTTAGATATTTAGAGGCCATCGCCATTCCTACCGCGTTGGCCACTCCCTGTCCCAAAGGACCGGTAGTTATCTCCACTCCGGGAGTATGGCCGTATTCCGGATGGCCAGGAGTTTTTGACCCTAACTGCCTAAACTCTTTAAGATCCTCAAGATTAATATCGTATCCCCACAGATAGAGCAAAGAATAGATCAGTCCCGTAGCGTGTCCGCCGCTGAAAACCAGCCGGTCCCTGTTTATCCATTTGGGGTTTTTGGGATTGTGTTTTAGATGTTCGCTTAATACCACCGCGATATCGGCCAGACCCAAAGGGGCTCCAGGGTGGCCGCTATTGGCCTTTTGTATCATATCCAGAGCCAAAAATCTTATCGTATCGGCCATTTTTTTTCTGATATCCATCGTCTATCCTCTTTGCTGGAAACTTTAGTGGGGATTTTATTCTCTTTTTGATAAAAAACTATTTAACCCTAAGCCTTTCGTGCCTGGTTATATAATCTTTTAGCAGCTCTTTTAACCCCTTTTGAAGTCTCTCATCGAAATTTTCGAGTCTTTCGTTAATCAAATCCGCTTTTTCTTCCGCCGCCTTGAAAGCCCCCTCTATTCCCAGGAGATTGACAAAACTGTTTTTGTTGGAGTCGTTTCCGGTGGTCTTTTTCGCTACGCTTTCGTCAGCTACCGCGTCTATTAGATCGTCCTGGATCTGAAACAGCAATCCCAGCTCTATACCGAAGTTATAAAGATCCTTTACCTCCTTTTGCGGTAGATTGGCGATCACTCCGCCCATACTCAAAGAGGCCGCTATGAGTCTGCCGGTTTTGTGAATGTGCAAAAACTCCACCTCCTTCAAAGAGAGCGGAATCTCCTCGTAGTGACAATCGATCGCCTGGCCCAGCACCATGCCGTGAGCTCCTCCCTCCATAGAGAGTATCTCAACCAGTTCAATTTTAGTCTGTGCGTCCAAAGGGGCTTTGGATATGAGATAAAAGGAGTAGGTATTTAACGCGTCGCCGATCAAAATGGCCAAAGTCTCGTTATAGGCTTTGTGCAAAGTCTTTTTCCCTCTTCTTAGATCTGCGTTATCCATTGAGGGAAGATCGTCATGAACCAAAGAGTAGGTATGCAGATATTCCACGGCCGCGGCGACCGGCATCGCATTTTTGACCAATAGAGGCGCTTTGGCCTCCACCACGCCAAGGAGAAGCATAGGTCTAAATCTTTTGCCGCCAGCTTTTAGCATATATGAAAAGGCTTCGTCGTAATGAGGGTGAAAACTCTCTATTTTTGGAAAACTCTTTTGCAGATACTCTTCGAAATCGCTCAAAAGACTCATCTCTCTCCCGTTTCGAAAGGGGGAGTGCTCATTAGACTCATCGCTACCCTGCGCTTTTCCTCCTCCACCATCTTGATCACGTCGTTTACCGCACTAATTAGCAGTATCTGCAAAGATTCCCTATCCTCCATCAAAGAGTCGTCAATCTCGATATCTACGATCTCTCCCCTGCCGTTTGCGCTAACTTTTACCAAACCTCCGCCGCTTTTTGCGGTGAAGATTTTGTTTTCGCTCTCCTGCTGAATCTTTTTCGCTTTTTCCTGAATCTCCTCGAGCACTTTGCCGAGATCTTTTAGGTTCATATTATCGAACATCGTATATCCTAATTCGCGGTCTGCTCTTTACATATAGTTTAGAATCTCGTCTATATCGTTGTTGTCGTTGACCAACACGATAGTAGGTTCGTAATTCTCCAACTCCTCTTGCGTATAAAGCGCATATGCCACGATTATTATTTTGTCCCCCGGATGAGCTTTTCTGGCGGCGGCACCGTTGAGACAGATCTCCCTTTTGCCCCGTTCTCCTTTTATGACATACGTGGTGAACCTCTCTCCGTTGTTGATATTGAGTATCTCAACCTTTTGGCCCACTTTTAGTCTCGCTGCTTCTAATAGCTCTTCATCTATGGTTATCGATCCTACGTAATTGAGGTTGGCGTCGGTAACCGTAGCGCGATGAATTTTGCTAAAAAGCATCTCTATTTGCATTTTACGCTCCGCCGCTCATTTTCATCATCTCTTCTACGCCTATGGGCTGATCCCAGTACTCTTCCGGAATCAGGTACTCTTTAACCGGATTTCCTTCTATAATATGCTCCTGTATTATTCTATCAATTTTTTCCTTATTGAGTCCAACGTACATGTAATGTCCGGGCTCCACCAACATAACCGGTCCCAGTTGACATCTGTTCAAACATCCGGTTCTCACAGGTTGAACGGTACCTATTATTCCTTTTTCCATCAGTTTTTGCGCCAGATACTGAAACAGTTGCGCCGATTCAGGATCGCTCTGACTTACGCAGCTAGGTTTTGGAAAGCCCGGAGGCGCCGACTGCTCGCACTTGAATATATAAAAGGCTGGTTGCGGTATTCCCATTTTTAGCTCCTTAATTCATACTAATTTTGTCTGAATTTTAACAATATATGTTTAAACTATGATTATAATAACCCCGAGCAGTTTTTATAAAGAATGATTTAATCTTAAAATCTCTTTTATAAACTTTGCATCGGAGTGTTTGACTAGTTTGTCGCCTATCTCTATAAACTCCTCGTCACCTTTGCCTAAAACCAAAAGAACTTCCCCTTGTTCAAGCTCCTTTAGCGCTCTTTTTATCGCCTCTTTTCTATCGGTAATGAGCGCGGCCTTTTTTTTCTCCCGAACCCCTCGGTAGATATCTTCCATAATCTTTTCTGGATTTTCTCCGCGAGGATTATCGGAGGTTATGTATATCTTTTTGCAATATTTCGAGGCGATTTCACCCATTACGGCTCTCTTTGCAGCGTCCCGATCACCTCCGGCACCGAAAACAGCTACGATATCTTTGGATGGAAAGGATTCAAAAACTTTTTTCATACCGTCCGGCGTATGGGCAAAATCGACAAATATTTCCGGATCGTAGCTCACTCTCTCCATGCGTCCCGCAACGCCCGCGAAATTTTCCACTTTGCTGCATATTCTTTCAAGAGGCTCGCCGGTTAGTATCTTTACGCTAGCGACTGCCGCGGTAAGATTATAAAGATTAAAAATTCCGCCAAGTCCCGAATGGAAATCGGCCAACTCGTCCGCAAACCGCACCACAGCCGAGATACCGCCTTCGAGCGAGTATGCCATTACCTGGAAAGTAGCCGGACTCTCCAAGGCGTAAGTGTAAGCGTTCTTTAGAGGATATTTCGCTTTTGGCTCATCTTTGTTCAAGAGCTTTGGACTCTTTTCGTCATCGAAAAATCTGTTTTTGGTAGCTATATAGTTTTGCATAGTTTTATGATAGTCCAGATGATCGTGGGAAATATTGGTCAAAACCTTCAAGGCGAAATCCAATCCCTCTATTCTGTTTTGATCTATGGCGTGTGAGCTCACTTCCATCACGAAATATTCGCATCCTTCATCGAGGGCTCTTTTCATGTTATAAAGGGTCTTTAAGATAGGCGGAGTAGTGAGAGATTTCTCGCCCAAAGCTCTATCCTGGACGAAAAATCCTCTCGTTCCCTGAAGAGCGGCCCCCCTATCCAGATCGAGCAGAATCGAATATATGGCCGCGGCAGTAGTGGTCTTGCCGTTGGTACCGGTTATTCCTATCACTTTCAAAGAATCCAGCCCTGCCCTATTGATCAGTTCCTCTACCTTTATAACGTCTCTTATGGATTCGTTCAGATATTTTCTATTCTGAGCCGTCAGGAGAAAACTGATACCCTCTTTATATTCGGAGGTGTCGTCTGTTACGACTATTCCGTCGAAATCAGCTATCATTGGTAAAGTCTCTGGGATCTATCTTTTCAAAAAGAGAGAGAATTTTCATATCCGCAGGGTATAGCATAGTGGCGTCTTCCAAATAGGTAAGGGCGATCTCTTCAAATCCGTTTTCTATCAACCCTTCCAAGAAATCGAGAAAGTCCCTCTTTTCGTTTATGATAACCTTCGTACTGAACATGATGTCTTCGAAGGCTCTTTTGAACGAGCCTCTGCTCTTTACGAGCGCCTTAAAGTCATCGTAGCTTATTCCCTCTTCGTACTCGAAAAAAACATCCGAGCCTGTTTTCGAAACTATCTCAGTCGAACTGTCCATAAATCCAATGATCTCCTCTATAATCTCCTCTGCTTCGAGGTTTTTCTCCTCTTTTAAAACCGTATAGTAATCATATATCGCTAGAGCCTCTTCGTTACCCTCCTGAGCCATGTCGCTAAGGAGCAGCCCTATTTTTGCTTCGCGGTTTTTGGGATCGTTTCTCAAAACAATAGAGTAGTACTGTATGGCCTTTTTATAATCTCCTTTGGCAAAGGCTTTGGTAGCTTGAACGAGCAGTCTTTTAAAGCCGTATCTTTTCATTTTCCCTCTTGAGCGATCTGATCTGCAATCTTTTCCCAATTATCGGCAAGATCGGGAGCTATGTTAATAACTTCGATCTCCGGGTGGATATCTATTCTCAATTGCCTTTCCACTCCGTATTTAAGCGTATTGCCGCTGGCACTGCATCCCACGCAGGCTCCGCCTAGGCTGACAAACACTTTTCCCCCTTTTACCCCCAGGAGTTTAATGTCGCCGCCGTCCAAAGCCAACATGGGTCTGATCTTCTCTATGGACTTCTCCACCGCGGGCAGAAGGTCCTCGTCGCTAAAAGGTATCATAAATTCTCCTAAGAAGCTATGGAATGTTAATGGAATATAAGGAAAGTTGGCTTAAAAAACTATTAACGAAGAAGGTTAGGGGCAAAAGCCCCGAATCTTATACGAGCTCTATGAAGGCCATAGGCGCGGCGTCGCCTCTTCTGACTCTAGTTCTGACGATTCTTGTGTAGCCGCCGTTTCTATCTTGATATCTAGGGGCTATCTCGTTCATCAATTTTTTTGTAGCCTCTTTGTCCTGCAGATACGCAAAAACTTCTCTGTGAGCGTTAAAATCGCCTTTTTTCGCTTTTGTCACAAGTTTTTCAAAATAGCTTCTTAGAGTTTTGGCTTTGGCTACAGTAGTCTCTATCTTGCCGTTGGCTATCAGCGCAATGGCCATGTTTTTTAGCAACGCTTTTCTGTGTGAACTGGTTCTGCCCAGTTTTCTATATCCGTGTCTATGTCTCATAAAACATCCTTTAAGACTTTATCTTTTCGATTCTTTTCCTAAGAGCTTCGAGCTCTTTAGCTCCCATTTTCTCTATTATTCCGGAAAGCTCTTCGAGCTTCTCCTTGATCTCCTCTAGCGATTTTTTGCCTAGATTCTTGATATTCTTGAGCTCTTCGTCGCTCATAAGAATCAATTCGCCGATAAACTCTATACCCGCCCTTTCGAGGCAGTTGTGGCTTCTGGCGCTAAGGCCGAGAGCGTCGATTTTTTGCAGCAGCTGCTTTGTTTCGCCGCCGTTGTCCTCGCTCTGCGCGGAACTTAGATCCACGTCAAGTTCGCTGTTAAATACGGACATCTGTTTATACATAACAGATAACGCGTCCTTGAAAGCGCTGAGCGGATCGATCTGTCCGTCGGTCTCTATATCGAAAACGATCTTTTCGAAATTGGGATTGTCCTCCACGAGAATGTTTTCTATCTCGTATACCGCCTTCTTGACCGGGGTAAAGAATGCGTCGAGAGGAAGATAACCGGCCGGAACCTCTTCTCTGATCTCTTCGCTGGGAACGTAACCTATCCCTTTGTGGACGATCAGCGAAAACTTCAGGTTCGCGTCTTCGTTAAGTGTGGCCAAAAAAGCATCCGGAGTGACTATCTCGACGCTTTCGCTCTCAAGATCCTTTCCGTAGATCTCTTTAGGGCCGTTGAATTCGTAAGACACCTCTACCTTGTCGCTCTCGTCTCTTATTTTGAATCTGATGTTTTTCAGATTTATGATGAAAACCGCAACATCCTCCAGCATACCTCTGACGCTGTCAAATTCGTGCGAAACCCCTTCTATTCTGATCGCTACCGGAGCGTATCCTATGGAACTGCTCAGCATCAGTCTTCTGAGCGGATGGGCCAAAGAAATCGCGTATCCGCTCTCGAAAGGATAGGCTTCGATTTTTATACTGTTTTCGCCGGTAGATGTCACTTCTACTTCTGAAGGCATAAAAGGCGCTGTTTTAATTTTCTTCATGCTTACTCTCTCTCGTTTTATTTATAGTAATGGTTGTAAATAACGAAAAAAGAGGCCAAGCCCCTATTTTCCGTTACTTGGAGTAAAGCTCGACTATTAGACGCTCTTCTACCGGAATTACTATCTCTTCTCTCTCCGGCAGTCTCGTAAATATTCCGAAAACCTTCTCTTTGTCGACGTCCACCCATGGAACGATTCCGGTCTGATTGGAAAGCTCTATAGATCTTTGAATTTGAGGATTGTTCTTGCTTTTTTCTCTGATTTCGATCTTTTGTCCAGGTTTCACTCTGTATGAGGGTATATCCACCCTTTTACCGTCTACGAGTACGTGGCCGTGATTGACCAGCTGCCTAGCGAATCTTCTCGTAGAGGCAAAGCCCATTCTGTAAACGACGTTATCCAGTCTTCTCTCCAAAAGTACGATCAGATTCTCCCCGGTGTTGCCTTCCATTCTGGCTGCCTCTTTAAAGAGGTTTCTAAACTGTTTTTCGGCCACACCGTACATAAACTTGGCTTTTTGCTTCTCGCGAAGCTGCATTCCGTATTCCGAAATTTTGGCTCTTCTTTGTCCATGCTGTCCGGGAGCGTAAGGTCTCTTTTCCAATGCGCTCTTGCCCGCGAGTCTTCTCTCTCCTTTAAGAGCCAGGCTGACTCCCAGTCTTCGTTCGATCTTTTCAACCGGACCTCTATATCTTGCCATTTTTTCTCCTGTGACTAAAATTCTCTGCTTTTGGGCGAACCGTCCGAAAAATTAGACTCTTCTCCTCTTTGGAGGTCTACATCCGTTGTGAGGCAAAGGCGTAATGTCCTTGAAAAAGAGAACCTTGATCCCTTCGGTGGCGCCTACCGTTTTAACGGCGGTGTCTCTACCGCTTCCGGGACCCTGTACCTTGATACCAACCTCTTTTATGCCGTGCTCTTTGGCCTTGTTCATGGCATCCTCTACCGCCTGTTGAGCCGCAAAAGGCGTCGATTTCTTGCTGCCCTTGAATCCGAGGCTACCGGCGCTGCTCCAGGCTATTACGTTTCCCACTTCGTCGGTTACGGTAACCACAGTATTGTTGAAAGTCGCGCTGATATATACGACTCCTCTGGCTATATTCTTTTTCGCAATCTTTTTTCTAGCTTTTCTCTTCGCCATCCATCAATCCTTTTTATTTGGAACCTACGGTTTTTTTCTTGCCTTTTCTGGTTCTGGCATTGGTCTTTGTTCTCTGACCTCTGACCGGCAGGCCTCTTCTGTGTCTGAGACCTCTGTAACAGCCGATATCCATCAAAGCTTTTATGTCCATGGCGACTTTTCTTCTCAAATCGCCCTCGACCATATAGTTGTCTCTTATTTCCTTGTTGATCTTTGCCACCTCTTCCTCGCTCAGCTCATGGACCCTCTTGTCGTAGCTGATTCCGGTGGCGTCGAGAATCCTTCTGGAGCTGGTCAAACCTATACCGTAGATATAGGTGAGCGCGTACTCCATTCTTTTGCTTTTAGGCAAATCTACACCTGCAATCCTCGCCATTTACTATCCTTGTCTCTGTTTATGTTTTGGATTTACGCAAATCACTCTGATTACGCCTTTGCGCTTGATGATTTTGCACTTTTCGCACATCTTCTTTACGGATGGTCTTACCTTCATCTCTTTTCTCCTTGGAATATTGAGAAGAGCTCTTCTCCTATTGGGCACTAACGGTCCGGTTCGCCTAGGTTTAATGAGTCGAATTAAACCAATCCTTGCAAGAGCAGTGCCGATTCTTGCAAAGATTTATCGATCCTTCCATAGAAAGGGACAAAATTATACTAAAAAGGAGCTTAATTTAAGATAAACTTTAGATTATTTGTATCTAAAGGTTATCCTTCCCTTGTCCAGGCTGTAAGGGGTCAGCTCCACCTTTACCTTGTCGCCGGGCAGAATCTTTATATAATGCATTCTCATTTTTCCAGCTATATGGCACAAAACCACATGTCCGTTTTCCAGCTCCACCCTAAAAGTAGCGTTGGGCAAAGCCTCCTTTACGATACCGTCAACTTCAATCACGTCGTCTTTAGCCATGTAACCTCCTATTAAGTGATTTTGCTCAATATCTTTGCGCGTCCGTTTACCACGGCTACGGTATGTTCATAGTGAGCCCCGTTAAGTCCGTCGACGCTGACTACAGACCATCTATCATCTAAAATTTTCGGAGTTCCATCTTTTTGACATATCATGGGCTCGATACAAAAAACCATACCATCTTTTATCTTTGGACCGCTCTTTGGCGATCCGTGCTCCAGATAATTCGGTATCTCTGGCTCTTCGTGAGGTTTTCTGCCGATACCGTGGCCGCAAAAACCGTGAAGCGGTACAAACCCGCGCGATTTTATGAATTTTTCTATCTCGAAACTGAGTTCTTTAAACCTCATTCCGCTTCGAATTATAGAGATCGCGAAATCCAACGTATCCTTGGCGCAGGCGATTAAACCTCTGTCGCTCTCGGAAATTTCTCCAATGCCTATCGTAACGGCCGCGTCGCCGTACCATCCATCCAACTCGGTGCCTATATCCAGCCCTAAAATATCGCCCTCTTTCAAAACATAGTCCGTTGGAATTCCGTGAATTATTACGCGGTTTACCGAAGTACATACCGAAGCCGGAAAGCCGTAAAGCCCTTTAAAAGAGGGTCTGGCTCCGTGGTCGCGGATAAACTCTTCCGCACGTTTGTCGAGCTCTTTTAGCGTCAGGCCCTCGCGGGCCTCGTCGCTGAGGTATTCGAGAGTCAGCGCCACTATCTTGTTGGCACGTTCTATTTTTTCTATCTCATCGGGCTTTCGGATCGGAATACCCATCAAAGCCCCACGGCGCTTAGTGTCTCGTACTTACTCATATAGATCTGCGCCTCTATTTTTCTCATCGTGTCCAAAGCCACCTGTACCACGATCAAAACGGCCGTTCCGCCAAAATAAAACGGCACGCCCATCCCTTTGACCAGGATCCATGGCAGCGTGGAAATTATTCCCAGATATATGGCTCCCCAAAAGGTTAGCCTGCTGGCCACTTCGTTCAGAAACTCGGCCGTATGCTCTCCGGGTCTGACTCCGGGAATAAATCCTCCCTGTCTTTTAAGGTTTTCGGCTATATCTTTGGCGTTGAAGACGATAGAAGCGTAAAAATAGGCAAAAAACACCACGAGAAAAAACATCAATATATTAAATACATAGCCGTTTGGATTCAAAAAGTCCGAAATCCTCTGAACTACGGGATTGCTACTGGCCTGCAGTATCGTTGAGGGAAACATCAAAATGGCAGAGGCGAAAATGGGAGGAATTACGCCGCTAAGATTTACCTTGATAGGTATATAGTTCATGACCCTCTTTTTCTGATTTTGCATCATCACTTTTCTGGAATATGAAACCGGTATTCTTCTCTCACCCAGCTCCACGTAAATAATAAACCCTACCGTTACCAGAATGATCAAGAAGATAGCTATCAATATCAAAAAGTTCAGCTCGCCAGTGTTCACCAGGTTTATCGTACCAGCTATAGCCGAAGGAATACCAGAGACTATACCGGCGAAAATTATGAGACTGATACCGTTTCCGATTCCTCTTTGGGTTATCTGTTCCCCTATCCACATCAATATCATAGTGCCGGCCAACATCGATATTGCCGCAACGGTAACAAAAGTGGGCATATCGATCATTATGGCGCTCTCGCCTCCTCTGCCTGTGAGGCTTTGCAACCCTATGGAGACTCCTATCGCCTGCACGAGAGTGATCGCTATCGTTGCGTAACGGATAATCTGCATATATTTGACCATACCGTCGCGCTCTTTTTTCATCTGCCCAAGTGAGGGAAACGTGGCGGCCAGAAGTTCCATGATAATCGATGCTGTAATGTAAGGCATGATGCCCAAAGATATGATAGAGAGTCTCTCTACCGCGTTCCCGCTGAACATATTAAACAGACCCAGAGCGTTTCCGGATTGCGTATCGAAGAACTCCTTGACAACGTCGATATTTACGCCGGGAACCGGAACATACGCCAGAACCCTGTATAGAAACAGGAATCCCAGCGTTATAAAGATCTTGTTCAGTAGAGCTTTGTTCATTATCTCTGTCCGCTGTGGGAGATGTTCTCATCTTTTATTTTTGAAACTATCTCCTTGACGCCGCTTCCTATCAGTTTGACTTTGGTAACGCTTTTGGCCATTTTGTGAACGCTTCTGATTGTATCTATTGTTATCTCCTCCAGCTCGGCCACCCTTTTTACCTTGTCAACGTTGATTACGTACGGCTTTTCCACGCCGGAGTTGAATCCGACCTTGGGCAGTCTTCTTTGAAGAGGTTGCTGACCGCCTTCGAAACCTCTTTTATTTTTGTAACCCGATCTGCTCTTTTGTCCCTTTTGGCCTCTGGTCGCCGTTTTACCCATTCCGCTACCCTGACCTCTACCCACTCTTTTGGTTTTATGGGTGCTTCCGGGTGCCGGTTTTAAATTGTGTAGTGCCATATTCCGTTCCTTAAAATTTTATTACGCTTTTATTCTGGCCAGAGCTTCTATCGTGGCTCTAACCAAGTTCGACGGATTGTTTGAACCCAAAGATTTTGTCAATATGTCTTTTATACCGGCAAGTTCCAGCACCGGTCTCGCGGCACCACCCGCTATCACTCCGGTACCCTCGCTGGCCGGTTTCAGAATAATTTTGCTGGCGTTATATTTATGGGTGATATCGTGTGCGATAGTCGATCCCTTGATATTGACCGTAGTTATATTTTTAAAGGCGTTGTCTACGGCTTTTTTAATAGCGTCGGGGACCTCTTTGGCTTTTCCTATACCGTAACCTACGTGTCCCTTTTTGTCGCCAACAACCACTAGAGCGCTGAATCTGAATCTTCTACCACCCTTGACGACCTTGGTAACTCTGCCGATATTGACCACAACCTCTTCGAACTCTTCTCTATTCCACTTTTCCATCTTCCAACCTTTAAAACTTTATTCCGTTTTCTCTAAGAGCATCGGCAAAAGACGCCACTACGCCGTGATAGAGATATCCGTTTCTGTCAAACACTATCGTCTCTATCCCTTTTTCTTTCAACTGCTCAGCCAAGGCTTGGGCCACCTTTTTCACATCCTCTTTGTTGGCCTTCAGACCCATTTTGGCTCCGTCGGCATACGCCAGGGTATGACCTTTGTCATCGTCGATAGCCTGGGCGTAAAAGTGCCTGTTGGATTTGAAAACGGAGACTCTGGGTCTGCTCTCGCAGCCTCTGATCTTTCCTCTGACTCTTCTTTTTCTTTTAATTCTGAGTCTATTCTTTTTTCTTTGGATAGATTCTCTCATCTTCAGTGCCCCTTGTTATTTCTTAGCCGTTTTACCGGCTTTTCTAATGATCACTTCGTCGACGTACTTGACGCCTTTGCCTTTGTACGGCTCGGGCGGTCTGAAGCTTCTGATCTCTGCGGCCACCTGACCTACCTGCTGTTTGTCGTGACCTTTGACGACTATAATATTCTTTTCGACTTTGATCTCTATCCCTTCGGGAATAGGATAGATCACAGGATGTGAGAAACCGAGTTGTAGCTCGAGATTTTTTCCGCTAATTTGGGCTCTGTATCCGACCCCGTTTATCTCGAGTCTCTTTTCAAACCCTTTTACCAGTCCTTCGATCATATTGTTCGTTAGCGATCTATAGGTTCCCCAGTAGGCTCTGGACTGTCTGTCTTGCCCTTTTGGTTCGAAAACTATTTTGTTGTCTTCTATCTTTACGTCAACGTTGCCTTTTGTATCTACCTCTTTTACGAGGTTACCTTTTTTGGCTACGATCTTTTCGCCCTCTAGCTTAACTTCCACGCCCGAGGGTATAACTACCGGCTGTTTTCCAATTCTGCTCATTTATATTCCTTTAATTACGATATTTCTACGCATCCGCGAATGGATATCGCTTACCAGACGCTGCAGAGAACTTCACCGCCAACGCCCAGTCTGTACGCCTCGTCGTTTGGCAGCACCCCTTTTGAGGTACTGACGATAATGGTTCCGTATCCGTTTTTGAATCGCTTGATCTCCTCTTTGCCCTTGTAGATTCTTCTTCCGGGTTTGGAGATTCTTTTTATTTCGTTGATTACCGGCTTTTTAACTTTACCGTCCTCTTCATATTTCAAAACCACGTTTATAAACTTTTTATTTCCCTCTTCGACGACTTTATAGCTCTCTATATAGCCTTTGTCCTGAAGAATTTTCACGATCGCTTCCACGATCTTGGAGTAAAGCAGTTTTGTAACTTCCTGTTTTCTCATCGAAGCGTTTCTGATTCTCGTTATGGAATCGGCAATCATATCGTTAATCAATTTTTTCTCCTTTCGTGATTGTCAAACAGGGTTCGGCTCTCAGCCGCTTCCTGTTTGCGAAACTACCAGCTCGCTTTTCTAACGCCGGGCAGCAGACCTTCGCTAGCCATCTTTCTCAGGCAGATTCTGCACAGACCGAAATCCCTGTATACGGACTTCGGTCTTCCGCAGATTCTGCACCTGGTATACGCTCTTACTTTGAATTTAGGCTTTCTTTTAGCCTTTGCTATCATACTCTTTTTTGCCATTACGCTCTTCCTTTTGCAAATGGTAGTCCCAACATCTCCAGCAGTTTGAAAGCCTCTTTGTCGTTGTCAGTGCTGGTAACTATGGTAATGTTCATCCCGTGGGTCTTCATTATGTTGTCGTAATCCACCTCAGGGAACATAAGCTGTTCGTCCAGACCAAAGTTGTAGTTTCCTCTGCCGTCGAATCCGTTTCTTGAAAGACCTCTGAAATCTTTTACCTTGGGCAGGGCGATATATATAAGCTTTTGGAGAAAGTTCCACATTCTGTCCCCTCTGAGAGTCACTTTGACCCCGACGGGCATCCCCTCTCTGATCTTGAAACCGGCCTCGCTTCTTTTGGCTTTCGTTATGACAGCTCTTTGTCCGGCTATCAGGCTAATCGTATCCTGGATATTCTGCATGAGTTTGCTATCTCTGCTGGCCTCGCCCGCGCCTACGCTGATAACTATCTTTTCAAGTCTAGGCGTTAACATAGGATTTTTTATCTCCAGCTCCTCTTTCAGAGCCGGGACAACTCTTTCGTTGTACTCTTTTTTCAGCTCTACCGTCATGATTGACCACCTTCTATTTTGCGAACGTTTGAGATATGAATGGGCATCTCTTTGTTTATAAAGCCGCCTTCGGGATTCTCTTCGGTAGGTTTAACGGCTTTTTTGGCCACTTTGCATCCGGCTACTATAACCGCGTCCTTTTTTCTTAGAACCTGTAGCACCTCTCCGGTTTTTCCTTTGTCGTCTCCGGCGATTATCTCTACCATATCGCCTTTTTTTATCTTGAACTTCCTAGCCATTAGAGCACCTCCGGTGCGAGAGAAACGATTTTCATATAGTTTTTATATCTTACCTCTCTGCTTACTGGCCCGAAAATCCTGGTACCGATGGGTTCGCCCTTGTTGTCCAGAATTACGGCCGCGTTGTCGTCGAATCTAATAAGAGATCCGTTCTCTCTTTGAATCTCTTTTTTGGTTCTAACAACCACCGCTTTGACAACCTGCCCTTTTTTAACCTTTCCGTTAGGAAGGGCTTTCTTTACCGAAGCGACGATCACGTCGCCCACGGAAGCGTATCTTCTCTTGCTTCCTCCGAGTACTTTGATACACATGATCTCTTTGGCGCCGCTGTTGTCGGCAACGTTTAGTCTCGTAAAACTCTGTATCATTACTTAACTCCTGTAGAGACTATTCTTTTGAGCCTGAAAGACTTTCTTTTGGATATGGGTCTGCACTCGATCGCAACGATCTCGTCGCCGACGTTCACCTCGTTCTTTTCATCGTGTACGAGATACTTTTTGAATCTTTTGACGATTTTATGATATCTTGGGTGCAAAACCTTTCTCTCGACTAGAAGCGAAACGGTTTTGTCGCCGCTTTTTTTCACGACAATGCCCTGTATCTCTCTCTTGTAAGCCATTTTACGCCCTTTTCTTAGCGGAAATCGCCGTCAATATTCTGGCGATATCCTTTCTTGTTTTTCTAATTTCGCTATTGTCCTGTAGCTGCATGGTCTTTAGTTTCACTCTCAACTGAAACAGCAGCAACCTTTTTTCTCTCAAAAGCCCGTTGAGCTCTTCCAAGCTCTTTTCCATCAACTCAGTATATTTCATTTTCACTCTCTTGCGTCACGATTTTTGTTTTGAAAGGGAGCTTATATCTGGCAAGATCGAGAGCCTCTCTGGCCAGACTCTCTTCAACGCCGGCCATTTCGTAAATAATTCTGCCGGGTTTGATATTCATGACCCACTTTTCGACGCCTCCTTTACCTTTACCCATTCTGGTCTCCAGCGGTTTTTTGGTCAGAGGCTTGTCCGGAAATACTCTAATCCAGATCTTTCCGGTTCTTTTTACCTTTCTTGTCATCGCGACCCTCGCAGCTTCTATCTGTCTGGAATCTATCCTGCCGTGCTCGAGAGCCTTGATTCCTATACTACCGAAGGCCAGGCTGTTGCCTCTGTAGGCCTTCCCTCTATTTCTGCCTTTTTGCTGTTTTCTATATTTGGTCTTTTTTGGCATCAACATGGCTATCTACCTCTCCTTCTCGGAGCTCTGCGTCTAGGTTTGCTCTCTTTTTCTGGCTGGATTCCCTTTTGAAGTACCTCTCCTTTGAATATCCATACCTTGACGCCTATAACTCCGTATGTTGTGTGTGCTTCCGCAAATCCGTAGTCTATTTTGGCTCTAAGGGTATGCAGAGGCACTCTCCCTTCGAGATACCATTCGGTTCTGGCCATCTCGGCTCCGCCTAGTCTTCCGGCCACCTGAACCTTGATCCCTTTTGCGCCGGCCTTTTGGGCAGCTTGGATCACTTTTTTCATAGCTCGTCTGAAGGCAACCCTTCTTTCAAGCTGAGTAGCAACGTTTTCGGCCGCCAACTGAGCGGAAGCCTGAGGCTTTTTCTGTTCTTTGATGTTTATGGAAACCTCTTTGTTGACCAGCTTTTGAACCTTTTGTTTGATCTTTTCTATATCGGCGCCCTTTTTTCCTATAATGATGCCGGGTCTCGCCGCGACAATGGTCACTCTGAGTCTCTTTGCGGTTCTTTCGATAATAATGTCGCTAATTCCCGCATAATAGAGCTCTTTTTTCAAAAAGTTCCTGATTTTGTAATCCTCTTCCACAAAATCCGGCATTCTGTTGTAATCAGGATACCACCTGCTTCCCCAGTTCCTGTTTATTCCCAGTCTTAGACCTATCGGATTGACTTTCTGACCCATTAGCTATCCTTCTTCTGTTCGGCTACTTCTACATATATATGAGAGGTAGGCTTTTCTATCCTGCTAGCTCTTCCTCTGGCTCTCGGTCTGAATCTCTTCAAAACCGGCCCTTTGTCTACTCTGCACGAAGTTATCACTACCTCTTCCGGTTCATATCCTCCGTTTGCAACGGCACTGGCTATAACTTTTGAAATAACTTTCGCGGCCTTGTTCGGCATAAACTCCAAAGAAGCAAGAGCCATCTCGGCATTCATTCCCTGAACCTCTCTGGCGACAAGTCTGGCTTTTGTGGGAGAAAGCCTGATAAATCTCAACACTGCTCTACTCATGGCTCACCCCTATTTACCTATCTTTTTCTGAACGGTGCCTTTGTGGCCCCTAAAAGTTCTGGTGGGAGCGAACTCTCCCAACTTGAATCCAACGTGGTTTTCGGTTATATAGACCGGTACGAACTGTCTTCCGTTATGAACGTTGATCGTCAGACCTATCATCTCCGGCACGATCGTGCTTCTTCTGGACCACGTCTTTATCGGTTTTTTATCTCCGCTCTCTTTGGCTTTTAGAACCTTTTTCATTAGATGGTCGTCTACAAACGGACCTTTTTTTATACTTCTTGCCATCTCAACCTACCTTATTTTTTTCTTCTGGAGATTATTAGCCTATCGCTTGGCTTTTTCTTTCTGGTTTTGAAACCTTTGGTCGGTTTTCCCCATGGCGTCACAGGGTGTCTGCTCGGACCCGTTTTACCTTCACCACCGCCGTGAGGGTGATCGACAGGGTTCATTGCAGAACCTCTCGTCTGAGGCCTGATACCTCTGTGTCTGTTTCTGCCGGCCTTACCGATGGTCATATTGATGTAGTCCTCGTTACCTACAGTACCTATGGTAGCCATACATTCGCCCAGAACGTATCTCATCTCTCCGCTGGGGAGTCTGAGAATTACGTATTTATCCTCTCTACCCATTATCTGAGCGTAGCTTCCGGCGCTTCTGGCCAACTGGCCTCCGTGACCCGGATGCATCTCTATGTTGTGAACCAGAGTACCTACCGGAATGTTTTTGAGCTTCATTGCGTTACCGGGCAGAACGTCCAAACCGCTTTCTGCGGCCTCTACCGTATCGCCTACCTTGAGACCCTTTGGCTGTATGATATATCTCTTGTCTCCGTCTCTGTATACGACGAGACAGATTCTACAGTTTCTATAAGGATCGTATTCGATAGTTGCCACTCTGCCTGGTACGCCGAATTTATCTCTTTTAAAATCTATGATTCTATATAGTTTTTTGGCTCCCGCCTCTTTATGTCTGGAGGTTATTCTGCCCTGGTTGTTTCTACCTGCTTTGGCAGGGAGTTTTTTCAGCAGCTTCCTTACGGAAGGTTTGCTGGTAATGTCGCTTGAATCCAGCGTAGTCATAAATCTTCTGCTGGGCGTATACGGTTTGTATGTCTTTATTGCCATCGTTCTATCCTTACACCGCTAAGCTTTCTATCTGAGTGCCTTCTGGCAACTTCACATAGAATTTTTTATAGTTGTCTCTGCGACCCTCGATACCTCTGAATCTCTTCTTTTTGCCTTTAACTCTAAGAGAGTTTATTTTTACCGGATTGACTCCGAAATACTCTTTTAGAAGCTGTTTCAACTGGTTTTTCGTCATCTTCTCCGATGTCTGAATGACGATATACCCCTCTTCCTGAAGGCCTAAACTCTTTTCCGTATAGATTATCGATTTGATATCAGTTATATCTGCCATTTTAGCCCTCTTTTACTAAGTTTTCCCAAACGGCTCTCTCTATCACGATCGCGTTATATGCGGCCGCGAGATAGGCGTTGAGCTCGTTAGGCTCGATCAAATAGGCGTTAGGAAGGTTTCTAAACGCCAGAAATGTTTTTTCGTCTACCAGATCTTTTACGATCAACGCGTCCTTGACTCCCAGTTTGCTTATAATGGAAGCCGCATCTTTTGTCTTTCCGGACTCAACCGCCACGCTGTCCACTATAAACAGCTTGCCTTCCTGGGCCTTTTCGAACAGCGCATATTCCAAAGCCAGTCTTTTTTGTTTTTTGTTCACTTTTTGCGTATAGTTCTTTTTATTTGTAGGACCGAACACTACGCCGCCCCCTACAAACAGAGGAGATCTAATGGATCCCGCTCTAGCGCCGCCTCTACCTTTTTGCTGCCAGGGTTTTCTGCCGCCTCCTCTGACCGCGCTTCTGTTTTTGGTATGGGCGTTGTTGGCTCTCAGATTCGCCGCGTACGCCTTTACATACAGATAAAGGTTATGCGGGTTTACCTGAGAGTACTTCTCGGGTAGCGTCTCTTCGCCGCTTTTTTCAAACTTTTCGTTCAATACTACCGCTTTGCTCATTTTACAATCCTTATTCTTCCTAATGCTCCGTTTGGACCAGGAACGGAACCTTTGATGACCAAAATTCTGTTTTCCGGATCGAAACTCAAAACTTCGTTCTGAACCGTAACTTTTTCATTACCGTAGTGTCCTGGCATCTTCTGTCCGGGCTGAACTCTTCCTGGAAATTCGCAGTTACCGATCGAGCCTGTTCTTCTGTGGAATCTCGATCCGTGGCTTCTGGGACCTCCGCCGAAATTCCATCTTTTGACGACGCCCGCAAATCCCCTACCTTTGGAGTTGAAGGAACTTTTTATCTTTTTAACGTTTTCCAGAACGGCAATATCGATATCGCCGGCCTCTTTGTTGGCTACTTTTAGCGTAGCGAATCTATTGTATTCAGCAGGCAGGCCGTACTTTTTTTGTTGTCCCTCGATCGCCTTGTTTCTCTTTTTTCCCTGAGAAAAAGCCACTATGGCTCTTCCGTCTTCGAAAACTTCGCAAACTTTGGCCTCTTTAATCTTTAGCAGCGTTACAGGTACGCTAGGTACGCTGATGGTTCTGCTCATCCCAATCTTTTCTACTATAAATTCCATCTACAACTCCCTTATTGACCCATTGACCTAACTTCTACATCCACTTCAGGAGCCAAGTCTAACTTCATCAGCGAATCCACCGTATCCGGTGTCGCGGATACTATGTCAATAAGCCTTGAATGAATCCTGATTTCAAACTGTTCTCTCGAATCTTTGTTGATATGAGGAGATCTGAGAACCGTATATCTTCTAATCTTAGTAGGCAACGGAATAGGACCGCGAATCTCCGCGCCGGTTCTCTTTACGGCTTCCACTATAGCCGCAACACTTCTGTCCAAAACCCTATGATCGTAAGCCCGAAGCTTTAGTCTGATCTTTTCCATTTCGACCTTTCTTTAAAAGAACTTGTTGCCGACAGCAACACAATTTGGAGCATGAATTATAGAATATAAGGTTGCCAAAATCAAGTATTTTAGCTACAATTGAGCCAATTTATTTCCTTTTAGGAAGGAAAATGCAGGGGCTAGAGTTTTTCTACGACAACTTTCATCCGGCAAACGACACACTACCCAGAAAATTCGATCTCCCCGACAACAAAAGAGTTTTAATCTGGGGCCCCAAATATTGCGGAAAACGTTCGTTGACAGAGAGAGCCGCAAAAGAGCGTTTCGATACCAAAGCCGTTTTGTTTGTGGATTGCGAGGATTTTAGATTCGATCACAATCAACTAAGTCACCTAAACAGCTTTATAGAACAAAAAAAGATAGAGCTGCTGATACTTTACGGAGACTGTATGGAGTTTGAGGCCGAGTGCGAATATATCTGGAGAGTTTCTCATCGTTTCTTGAACATGGAAGGTTTTACATCCTTTAAGGTCTCGAACCTAGATTTTGAAGAGTATCTTCTCTTTGCGAAAAGAAGCGAACCCAAAATCGCATTCAACTCATTTTTAAAAAGCGGTAACATCCCCGAAATGGCCAGAGTACCAGAAATCAAACGAGACAGAAGAGCCAAAGAGATAATAAAGCTCACCTTCGGTACGGATATTCCGATCATAAAAGAGATAACGCTCCATCAGGGGCAGAGCAGATCGGTCCATTTTATCTTTACTCGACTCAAAGAGAGAATAAAAATATCAAAAGACAGATTCTACGGCATCTTCGAAGATCTTTGCCGCTCGGAGTATATATACGCCGTCGAGAAGTTCAATTCGAAAAGATCTCCTAAAAAGCTCTTTTTTTACGACTTTTTGCTAAAAACGTATCTCCATGTTAACAGAGAGTTTCCAAAAATTTTCGAAAATATGGTCTTTTTGGAGATCAAAGAGCCTCTTTTTTATCTGGAGCCTCTGGGTTTTTACCTCCCCAAAAGCGAAAAAATCCTCATGGCGGTACCTTTTGGCAACGAGGTCAGAATAGAGAACAAAATCGAACAGGTTTTGAAAAAAAGCGGCCTAAAACCGAAAAAGATAGAGGTGGTAACTGTTGCGACCAGTTTTAAATACGATAAAAACGGTATAGAGTGCGAGGTTATCCCCTTTTACGAATGGGCGCTGGGGAAATAGGACGAAACAGGTTTTAAACAAACTTCCGGTTATTAATAATTTAGCCTCTTTTGAGTATACTCCCAAAAAAAGGAGAGCTATGATCTGCGGGATAGACGAGGCCGGAAGGGGGCCGTTGGCCGGTCCGTTGGTGGTGGCGGGAGTAGTGTTTAAAAAGCGTATCTACAAACTCGACGATTCCAAAAATCTAACCACTGACGAACGGGAAAAGCTGTACGAGCGAATCGTTACGGCCTCACACTACCATATAGTAATTATAGAGAGCGACCAAATAGATACCTACGGGCTCTCCGTCTGTATAGCCAAATCTCTCAAAGAGATAGTATCCCGCATCGAAGCAGATCGCTATATTTTTGACGGCAATTCTCGCTTCGGCGTCCGGCACGTAGAGCCTATTATCAAGGCGGATCAAAGCGTCAAAGAGGTGATGGCGGCCTCCATTTTGGCAAAAGTCACCCGCGATCGCATTATGTGCGAACTGGACAAACTATATCCCCAATACGGCTTTTGCCGTCACAAAGGCTACGGCACCAAAGACCACATAGAAGCCATCAAAAATCACGGACTCTGCCCGATCCACCGAAAAAGCTTTCGCCCAAAGGCGCTGCAGCCTACACTGTTTTGAGATCCAACGTATGCAAGGGGTCTTTTAACAGCTCCTCCTCCAGGAGGCCCATATCTATTCTGGAGGATAGATAATCGGCAATACTGACCATATCTTTAAAAGCGTTTCCCATACAGCTAGTGGCACCCGGAGAGGGGGTCATGTTGAAAATCAAACCTTTCATAGGCTCTATTTTGGCTTCGCCAAGAAGCAGTTTTTTCTTAGCCTTGTCTATTATCTGGGGCCGTAAGCCTCCCACGTTTTTGGCAAATTCAAGATCCTCTTCCGTAATCTTTGGAACGATCTTTCGAACCTCTTTCAAAAATAGAGACTTTCTGATACCGGGCACCTCGTACATCATGTTTTTGAATATATACTCTCTGATATCGTGATCTTTCAAAAGATCGTAAAAGACCCCTATCACTTTTGAATCAGGATTGAAAGAGTGCAGAAAATCTATATACGTGCTCTCCTTGTATCGCTCCAGTTTAGGCAGAGCCAGAGCCGTCGGGCCGAACCTGGTCTTTCCGCGCTCGCTGATATCCGGATCTCCGTGAATGGCCGCAAAGGGGAGCTTTTCGTTCTGAACAGTATATACCTTTGAATTGAGCAACGAAGATGGCGCGTAGTAGTAGCTGCCTCCGATGGGCAAACAGGAGAGCTCCTTGGCAAATCCCATCTCGTGAGCCAACAGCAGGGAATATGCCCCGGCGTTCACCACCACGAAATCCGCAAAAAAGTATCCGCCGGGAGTGTTCAACATATATTTGTTGCCTTTTTGCTCTATAGAGTAGACCTCGCTGTTAAGATATAGGGAAAAACCTTTTTTTAGAGTCAGCGCCTTATCTATCATACTCTTTGCTATCTCTCCGAAATTCACAGCACAGTACTGATCTAGCGCGCCCATGGCAACTATGTTCTCTTTTCTCCCCTCGACCAGCGAAGGCTCTATTTTTTTCAGTTCCTCCCTTTTAAACAGCTTCAAATAGGGATAAAGCTCCCTGAATTTTTCGTATCTCTTTTCTATCAGTTCCACCTCGTTTGCTACGCCGATCACCATTTTGGGATATTTAAATATATATCTATCTTCAAATCCGGAGTTTAACGCGTAGTTCAACAGCATTTTAGCCGTCTCTTTTACCTTTTTGGCTTTTTCGAAGGTATAGTTGGTCTCGATATCTCCCATATGGAGCGTCTGCGAATTGTGCCTGGCGTTGCTGTTTAGAGGCGCTATTTTTGAATATTTTTCGAAAATAGCCACTCTGTCTATATCGGTATATCTGGCCAGTTCGTAAAAAAGAGCGGCTCCCGATATACCTCCGCCTATAATAGCTACGTTGTAATAGTGGTTTTTCATGGAAATTTCCTCTATAGATTATTTGAATACAGTATCGGACAAAAAGGGAAATATTTGACGATTTATCGATTTTTTTTATATCAAAAGAGGTATTATGGCTAAGAAAAACTTATAACAGAATTACAAGCGGGCTCGATTTTTGGAGTAATAGTAATAAAAAACGATTAAAACGGCCGCCATTACAACGGCTATTATGAGGTAGAGATACTCTTTTATTCTCTCTTCGTTCTCTCCTAAAAAATACCCTAAAGCCAACAATACCGCGCACCATATTCCGGCCCCCAAAAAGGTATAGACGCCAAAAGCTATCAGCTTCATCCTTCCTATACCGGCCGGTAAAGATATATACTGCCTAACGCCGGGCACCAAACGACCCCAGAAAGTGCTCGGATATCCGTATCTGTTGAAAAACTCTTCCACTCTGACAACGCTTCGTTCGCTCATAAAAAAATATCTGCCGTATTTGATTAAAAAAGGGCGACCCAGTCTGTGTCCTACGGCATAGTTAAAAAGAGCCCCGGCCAAACTGCCGCCGGTTCCCGCCAGCCATGCCAAGAATATATTCATTTCTCCTCTACTGGCCAGATATCCTGCTGGAACCATCGCCACCTCGCTCGGAAAAGGGAAAAAGGAGCTCTCCAAAAACATCATGAAAAAGATTCCCAAATACCCCATATCCCCAACAAGAGATACTATAAAGGAGACTATTTCGCTCATCCGTATATTTTTTTGAGATTCTCGAGTCTGCCAGAGGCCCCCAAAAGCAGCATATCCGCCAAAACGAGCGCCATCATAGCCTCGGCCACCACGCTACCTCGCGCCGCTACGAAAGGATCGTGGCGCCCTTTTAGCTCTACTTCCACCTCGTTGCCAGCCGTGTCGATGGAGCGCTGCTTTTTAAAAATTGAAGGGGTCGGCTTGAACCATACTTTGGCTACCACATCTTCGCCGTTGCTGATGCCGCCTAATACTCCTCCGGCGTTGTTGCTGACAAATCCCTCTTTCGTTATTTCATCGTTGTTTTGGCTGCCTCTAAGACGACTCGCTTCTATACCAAGACCGATCTCCACGGCTTTAGCGGCGTTGATACTCATGAGCGCCTCGGACAAAACGGCATCTAGTTTGTAGTATATCGGCTCGCCAAGTCCTACAGGTACACCGCGTGCACGAACCAACACAGCGCCGCCCACACTGTCGTGCGCCTCTTTGGCAGCTACAATGGCCTGCTTTTGCTTCTCTTCCACATCTGGATCGAGCGAAAATATTTCACTCTCTCTAGCATAGGTAAAATCGAGACGCTTCGCTTCGATGCCGGCTACTTCGCATACTCCCGCTTCAACCTCGATACCGAACTCTTTCAAAAGTAGTTTCGCCACCGCTCCAGCAGCCACGCGCGCCGCCGTTTCACGTGCGCTGCTGCGTCCGCCCCCGCGATAGTCTCGGATACCGTATTTGTAAAAATATGTAAAATCAGCGTGTCCGGGGCGGAAAATATCTTTGATGTTGGAGTAGTCGCGACTCTTTTGATCTTTGTTAAATATCACCATCGCAATGGGCGTACCCGTGCTTTTGCCTTCGAATAGGCCGCTCAAAATCTCCACCCCGTCGCTCTCGTTTCTGGCCGTGGTGAATCTGTTTTGTCCTGGACGCCTGCGATCTAGCTCGCTTTGTATGAAGTCTTCGTCGATCACAAGACCGGCCGGCACCCCGTCCACTACGCAACCGATAGCTTTGCCGTGAGACTCTCCGAATGTGGTTATTCTAAATCTCTGACCGAAACTGTTCATTGAGCATCTCTTTTTTTCAAAATCTCCAGAGCTCTCTTGGCCGCCTCCTGCTGAGCCGCTTTTTTGCTTTTGCCGGTAGCGCTTGCCAGGCGCTCCTGGTGTAAATAGACAGCCACTTCGAACTCTTTTTTATGATCCGGGCCGTAAGAGCTAATCAGCCGATATTCCGGAGTCGTGCCGTATCTTGCCTGCGTCAACTCCTGAAGAGTCGTTTTATAATCTTTAAAAAGCGTATTGAGATCGATTTTGGGATAGACTCTCTCTAGAAGTTTCAACGTAATCTTTTTTACCTCTTCAAGACCGCTTTCAAGATATATGGCCCCCATTACGGCCTCAAAAGCGTTGGACAACAAAGAGGGTTTTGTTCTGCCGTCGTTATTCTCTTCCGCAGCCGAAATATATATAAACTTTCCCAAAGAGAGCTCCGAGGCAAGTTTGGCAAATCCCTCCTCGTTGACCAAGGAGGCTCTCATTTTCGAAAGTTCTCCCTCGTTTGCATCCGGAAACTTGAAAAAAAGATACTCCCCGATCACCAGATCCAAAACCGCATCTCCCAAAAACTCGAGTCTTTCGTTGTTATACGGCTTTTTATAGCTTTTGTGGGTCAAAGCTTCCACAAGAAGACTCTTGTTTTTAAAGCTGTATCCCAAAATCTCTTCGAAACGTCTCAGGCTCTGATGGGGCATTGCTCCTCCTTGAAAAAAAGGAGCGATGAGTGAGGAGTGGCGCCACTCTTCACTCTTCACTCCTTGGAAGCTTTTAGAGCTTCTTCTTTCGCTATTTTATCACATATTTCGTTCTCTTTATGCCCGCTGTGCCCCTTTACCCAATAGGCCATGATTTTGTGAGGTTTGGAAACTCTCAGGTACTCCTGCCACAAATCTCTATTTTTGACGTTTTTGAAATCCTTCGCTATCCAGTTTTCGAGCCACTCGTTCAACGCCTTGACAACATAGTTGGAATCGCTGTAAACCTCAACCTCGCAGGGCTCTTTAAGCGCCTTTAATCCCTCAATGACGGCCTTTAGCTCCATTCTGTTGTTGGTGGTGCGACTCTCGCCTCCTTTGACTATTCTCTCTCTGTCTTTGTATCTAAGTATGGCGCAATACCCTCCGGGTCCTGGATTGCCCAACGACGATCCGTCACTGAAAAGATAGACTCTCTTCATCAAATCCTCTTTTTTTCGTAATAACCATCTCTACCTCGGGAGAGCGCGGAGCCAGACATACCGGGCATCTGTAAAAGGAAAACGGAAACATGTTTTTGCACTCTTTGCAAACATATTCAAAATCGAGATCGGCCACATCCCTTTTTAGCGCCAACAGTAGATCCAACTCGAAAATATCGCTGCCGTCACACAGCGAAACCACTCTCCTGGCGCTAAAGAGCTCTTTTAAAAAAGGGGTGTTTTTCAGCTTTTGATAATCTATTTTTTCTGGATCCATTCTCCACAGCAAATCGGCCACTCTTTTTAGGTGATCCTCGCTAAAAGCGTCCCAGTCGCCGTAGTTTCGTTTCATTAAATACTCAAAAAGGGGTCTTGGCTGATCAACGCCGCTCTTTTTAAAAAAATCTACGACCTTTTTTGGGTCTTCAGAGTTCCCTATCATCTCCATGAGTTTGAAATAGTCTCTTTCGCGTTTAAAATCCCCCAGTTCCTCGAGAGACTCCAAAATCTGCGACGCCTTGTCGAATCTACGCAGCCTTTCGTATATCAGCATCAGATATCTCAAGGAGTCCTCGTCTTTGGGATATAGTTTCAAAGATTCGACGAAAATCTCCCTCGATTTTTCCAAAAAACCGGCTCTAAAGTATACTTTGCCCAATCTTTTGAGCAGTTCGATCCTCCCTAGATTGGGATAATCTTTTTTAGACAGTTCCAAATATATGGCTATAGATTTTTCAAAATCGCCGGCTCTTTCAAACGCGTCGGCCAAAAGCAGCAAAGCCCCGGCAGTATCTCCCCGCTGTTCGATATTCAAGATCTCTCTGTCAGCGCACTCTTCGAACTTGTGGAAAAATCTCCTTAACTGCTCCTCCTCCTCCCTTTTTTTATACCTGGCCCACCAATAGCTGAAAAACGAGACTATAAAGACAAGGATCAAAAAGACCAAAATACCGAACAGAGGGTCCCTGTACTCCAGGAGAAAGTTTTCCAATTCATCCCTTTTTTTGGAAAATATTATACAAAAAGATATATGATATAATGAAACTATGATAGACAAAGAATCCATAGAACAGCTAAAACAGAGAGTCGATATCGTAGATCTAATTTCAGGATATCTGGAACTAAAAAAGAGCGGAGCCAATTTCAAGGCTTTATGTCCTTTTCACCAAGAGGACACCCCTAGTTTCGTCATAAGTCCTTCAAAACAGATATTTCACTGTTTCGGATGCGGCGTCGGGGGAGACGCTATAAAATTTCTGATGGAGTATGAAAAGCTCACCTATCCTGAGGCGGTCGAAAAGCTGGCCTCCATGTACAACTTTACGCTCAAATACAGCGGGAACGATGGCTCTAGAAAAAAATACTCCGGAATACTTTCGCAGTTAAACCTCTTTTATAAAAAGATGCTCGATAAAACTGCCCACGCAAAAGAGTATCTGACAAAAAGGGGAGTCTCGTCCTCATCCATAGAACGGTTCGAGATAGGTTACGCCCCCTCTTCCAAAGAGAGCATCGAGTTTTTAAAAACTAAAATGGTTCCGCTGCCTGCGGCTATAGAGGCCGGAGTGGCGGTAAAAGGAAAAAACGGGGTTTACGCCAGATTCATAGAGAGAATAACCTTTCCGATATACTCTCCCTCCGGGGAGCTGGTAGGATTTGGAGGCAGAACCATAAGCTCCCACCCGGCCAAATATATCAACTCTCCCCAATCGGCCATATTCAACAAATCCAGACTTCTTTACGGATACAATCTGGCCAGAGAGTCGATATTCAAAAAAGGCGAAATAATCGTTACGGAAGGTTACCTGGACGTAATAATGCTGCATCAGGCCGGATTTTCAAACAGCGTCGCCACGCTGGGCACTGCGCTGACAAAAGAGCATCTGCCTCTTCTCAAAAGAGGAAACCCCAAAATACTGCTGGCCTACGACGCGGATAGAGCCGGTATAGATGCGGCCTTCAAGGCCTCTTTGTTGCTTTCTAGATCCCTTGCCGAAGGTGGAGTGGTGCTGTTCCCCGAAGGCAAAGATCCTGCAGACATGGTCAAAAACGGCGAAATAGTGGAACTAAACAGACTCTTTTCCAAACCGAAACCCTTTGTTAGATTTGTACTGGAAAAAATAGCCTCCTCC